>JBDHKE010000107.1:0-12217 GCA_039586555.1 Gemmatimonadota bacterium
CCAGATGGCGACGAACTCGTACGTCGCCCCCCCTCGAGGGCGCATCCCGTACTCGCAACCTTTGGAGTTCCCTCCATAGTCCTGGGCGGTTCCCGGTCTCGCCACTGGACTACCCAGAGTCTGAGACACGAGCTTAGTGGGCATCAGCTCGCACACGTCCAGGCCCGAGAGATCCCTACTGGCCGCCTCTGGGCTCGCCGCGGCAGGCGTACCTCCACCAGCAGCCGGTTCCGAGTCCTCGGCTCGGTCCGATCCCGCGCACGCGGCCAACGTCATCACCAGAGTCACGCTAAGAGCTTTCCGACCTTGCATCTTCATCCCAGCCTCCTGGTGGAGACACCCTTGAACGACACCAACTCCCACTCACTACTTCCCGTTCCCCGTCGCCGTCAAGACCTCCGGATCGCGCGGCTACCGTTCCGCCTCAGACGTCCTCCTGCGGCCCGCTAGCCGCCCGCTCCCGCCGGGATGGCGCTGTACCGGTTGTAGACCTGGTCGGCTACCGCGGCCTCGAACGCCGGGCCCCACTGCTCGATGGCGGCCTGGTAGGCGGGATGTTCGTGGATGCTGTCGTAGCCCTCCTGGCCCGGCCAGTAGCCCTCCCAGAGATAGGCGTACTCACCCGTCTGCTCCCCCTCCACCTTCCACAGCCGGTACCCGAAGCCCGGGAAGCCCGCCTCGGCCACGGCGGCGTTCATTCCCCCCAGTAGCTCGGCGAAGTCAGCCTCTGAGGTGCCCTCGCTGAGGTTGAACAGGTGGTGGCTCTTGAGCGCCGTGGGCATCTCCAGCGCCGGCTGTTCCCGATTCCACATGTCGGCACTGATCTTCCAGGCTCCGTCCGCCTGGCGCTCCCAGATCACGATCCACTGGCCGGACTGCGCCGTCTCAAGCCCGCCCGTCTTCGGAGCAAAGCGGTCGCGGAAGTGGACACGGACGACCGCCAGATCCCCTGAGGCCTTGATGTCCTCTACGGTCGCCTCTTCCAGCATGTAGTCGTTGTTGGCGAAGAAGGACCGCATTCCCTCCTCGAGGACGGCGGGGTCGGACTGCGCGGGACCGTCGGGTGGCAGGGCGACCCAGTCCTCCGCGTAGAAGGTGAGCAAGGCGTCCGCGTCGTTGTCTGACATGGCCTGGTGGAACGCGTCAACCCGGGCCTGGATCTCCGAGGTGTCTACCGGGCCCTGAGTCGCCGTGCACGCGAGGATTGCCACCACAGGCAACACCAGGAGGATCTTCGAAACACATCGCATGAGCTCTGCTCCTTCAATGGGGAAACCGGTGGCCCGACGGACGCGGCCCACAGCGCGCGCCCCTCGGGTGTTTGAGGGTCACTCGTCCCTCTTCTATCGCTTGCGTGAGCCGTCTTGGGGTCCGGCTCTCCGGGTCGACAATCCAGCACGGCGCCCCGGCCAAAGAGGACCCGGCTACCTCCTTCGCTCCTCTCCTCCGGCTCGCGCGTCTCCTCTACTCTGCTCCCGCTCCACGTTGAGCTCGGTGATGTCGACGTTCCAGCGATCGTCGCCCACAAGGTGCTTCACGAAATACTCCGCCCGCAACCAGAACCAGTAGTCGCCCATGTCTCCGTAGCCGTGGCGCTGCCCGGGAAAGACGAAGAAGTCGAAGCGCTTGTTGGCCCGGATCAGGGCTTCGGCCATGCGGAAGGTGCCCGCGTGATGGACGTTGTTGTCCACATCTCCCGTCGTGAGTAGGAGATGCCCCTTCAGGTTCCTGGCCAGCTCCGAGTTCCGGTCGATGTCATACTCGAATGTGACGTTGCCCTGGTCGTCCACCTCCTCCTCGATGCCATGGTGCTTCTCTGACCAGCTCCGGTGGTAGACATCGTTGTCGTGATTCCCCGACGATGACACCGCCACCTTGAAGAAGTCGGGGTAGACCAGCATGGCCGCGGTGGACATGAAGCCCCCGCCCGAGTGGCCGTAGATCCCCACCCGGTCGATGTCGACGAAGTCGTGGCGGTCGGCCAGCTGCTCGATGGCCGCCTTCTTGTCGGCCAGACCGTAGTCCCGGAGGTTCCCGTATCCGTAGTTGTGGTACCACTTGGAGCGGTCCGGGTGACCGCCCCGGTTCCCCACCGTGATGACGATCATCCCAAACTGAGCCAGAGCCACCTCGCTCGGCCTGCTGGAGAAGGACTTGGCCACGGACTCCTGCTGGGGACCCGGATAGACGTACGCCACGATCGGGTACCTGCGACCGGGATCGAAATCGAAGGGCTTGTACATCACCCCGTAGAGGTCCGTGATCCCGTCCGCCGCCTTCACCCTGTAGGGCTGGGGAAACTGGTAGCCGGCGTCCATCAGCAGCGAGAAGTCCGCCTCCTCCAGATCTAGGACCTTCCGTCCGTTGGCGTCGAACAACGCCGCCGCGGGCACCGTGTTCACCCTGGAGTAGTTGTTCACGAAGTAGCGGCTCGACTCGCTCATAGTGGTCTGGTGATCGAAGTCGCCAGGGTCTAGGAGCGTGAGCCCGCCTCCGTCCAGGTTCACCCGGTAGGTGTGCATGTAATAGGGGTCCTCCTCCGCCTCCCTGCCGTTGGCCTGAAAAAAGACGGTTCCTCGCTCCTCGTCCACCCCCAGGATTCCGTCCACGTGCCAGGGCCCCTCGGTGAGACGGGCCCTGAGCGAGCCGTCGGCCCCGTAGCGGTAGAGGTGGGCCCAGCCGTCCCGCTCCGACCACCAGATCAGCTCTCCGTTCCCCAGCCGCCGGGGAGGCTGGTGCTCCACGTAGGTGTTCAGGCGCTCCTCGATGACCACCCGCACCTCGCCGGTTTCGGGATTGGCCACCAGAAGGTCCACGCGATGTTGATCCCGACTCCGCCGCCAGAAATAGAGCTCGTCCGGCCGATCCGAGAGCCACTTCCGGATAGGCGCCTCCTCCCGGTCCTCGTCGCGTCCCCTCCTGAAGAACCTGGATCGCCCGCCGTCGGGCTCCGCGAAGATCCCCATCTCCTGGTCCTTCCAGGGGTCGTCGTCGATGCGCGCCATCTCCCTGCTCACCATGTCGAAGACGAGCAGCTCGGTCTGGGTGACGTTCTCCTCTCCTGGCAGAGGGTACTTGTAGGTCTCCAGCTGAGGCCGCCCGTTGCCCCCCGCGCGGTCCTCCAGGGAGTCCCCCTCCTCCCGCCGGTCACCCCGGTCCTGCCGGCCCCGGTTACCCACGACATGCACCACCCAGAGATCGCCCACCTCCCGCTCGTCCTCGCGCTCCAGGGCGAAGTAGCGGGAGTCGTGGGACCAGAGGGTTGCGGCGCTCTGGCGCTTCCCCCAGTTCTCCTTCGTCTCCTCGTCGGTCTCGCCGCGCCCGTAGGACCCGTAGCAGTAGTACATCTCCCCGTCGGTGGTGAGCTGGGTCTCCTCCACCTCCACCTCGATCTCCGCCGAGTCCGCTTCCTCCCCGGTCTTCCCACGGCGAGCGTCGAGGATCTTGCGGTACTCCTCGGCCGTCATCACGTAGAGGTTGCACTCCTTGTTGTAGACCGCCCACGCGCTGTCCGGGGACATGCTCGCCCAATCCGGGTGGCGGTCCGGGGCCTCCCAATCCTCCAGAAGCCGCAAGGTCTGGGTGCGCACGTCGTACTCGAAGTGGAAGATCTTCTTCGGGACGCGCCGGCGCCGCCTGCGCTCACGCTCCTGCCGCTGTTCCTCCTCTTCTTCCGTCTCCGCCTCCTCGACTTCCTCGTCCTGGGAGGACTCCACCTCGAACTGGAGGGTGTTCTCATCGATGAACTTGATGTTGCGGATGGGCAGGTGCTGGGCGTCCCAGGGATCCTTTGTGATGCGGGTGAGCTCGGCGGCGATGCGGTCCCGGTCGAAGATTGGCCGTTTCGTGCCGGCCCGGGGATCCACGATGTAGTGAAAGCTCCCGTCCGTGGTTTCCCATTCGTACCAGAAGCGGTCCGTCTCCTCGATCCATTGAGGCGTCACCTCGGTGCTCTTGATGAGCTCCCGGATCTTGTAGGGGGCGAAACGCGCCGCGAGGCGGTAGTTCGCCGTCGTGACCACCCCCTCCTGCTGAGCCGCAACCTGGCCGCCGGCGGGCGCCAGAAGGGGCTCGCCCGCCAGCACGACGGCGCCGAGGAGAAGCCGGAGCGCGGGCCCGGCCGCTACCGTGCGCTTCGTGGAGAGCCGGATCGTTCGCCGCTGGGGAATGCTGGAGAGACGTCTCATGACACCGACCTCACGGCTGTCGTAATCGGGGAGGCTCCCGTCGCTTATGCACTGCCTCGTCGGGATTGCGACCATGTTACCGCGGCGTGATGCGATCGGCTAGCTACTGGCGTCGGCAACGCCCGGGCCCTTCGCGCCACGTTACAGCTCCTCGAGAGGCTCTTTGGTCAGAGTACGTCGAGAGGGTCTTTGGCGACTGGATCGCGAAGCCCCTGGGGACCCGCTGGCCGACGACCAGAGTGCCGTGAGAGAGGCACACACCCGGAGGAATTAAGCCCGGCCCTCGCCTGGATCGGCTGCGGTTGACGCGTTTGGAGGAGGCAGGGGCCGAGCCCGGCTCAGCTCCCGGGAGCGAGCATCCGCTGGTAGGCCTCGTCACCCCACAGGGGCCTGAGATCCAAATCCCCCGCGAGCGACGACCAGGGGTATCCTTCCTCCAGTGATTGACGAAGCAGGCTCACGGCCTGGGCCGTTCGACCCAGGTGGGCGAGGATGGCGGCCCGCCACTCTGTGTTGACGCCGTACAGGTAAGGACGGTCCAGCTCTTCGAGCCATGCGGCCTCTCCCTCGGCGCCTTCGGCGTCTCCGAGCTGGGCCAGGGCGATGCCTCGGAGCGCTCGCGTGTCGATATCCTCGGGATTCTGCTCCAGAAGCTGTTCGATCAGGGGAAGCGCGGGCTCGGGCCGTCTCAGGAAGAGGAGGACCCACGCTCGGCGGAACACGTACTGGTCCGGATTGTGGGTCTCCCACCAGTGAAGGGCTCGCTCGGCCAGGGTCTGACTCTCTTCGTGATGTCCCAACTTGCCGATGTCGACGGCCAGCTCATGGAACCTATAGCCCGGAGAGGAGAAGCCAGTCGGCTCCCTTTGCTCCAGTGCCTGCAGGAGCCCGGGAACCTCATCCCACCGATCCAGAGCGGCCAGGGCCCGGATCTCGGCTCTCCGCAGGATCCAATCGTCGGGAAAGTGCTCGAGACCCCGGCGGGCGATGTCCAGCTCCTCTCGATAACGCCCCGTCAGGTGGCATGAGTGGGCAAAGTTCACGAAACCCCAAGACACTTTCCACCAGGGGTTGTCCAGGTCCGTCTGGGTGAAGGCCTCGTAGGCCGCCTCCGGGTGGCCGGCGTGAAGGGCGCTGAGCCCCAGGATATAGGCCTTGGACAGGCCGTCGGGACTGCGCTCGTACTCCTCCTTCCAGATCTGATAGACTTCCTCTCGACTCCCCCGGACCCTGGCTGAATAAGCCTCGAGCCAGGCTGTGCCGTGCGGATCCAGCTCGTCCCTTCGGGGCTCGAGGACCTGGACGAGTGAATCAAGCCGCGCAAATTGGCCGGAATTGCCAAAGGCGGCCCCCGCCTGGAGAAGGGCATCCACAAACGTGGTGTCCAGACGGTAGGCTTCGAAGCAAAGCTCGGCGGCACGCTCGAAGTCTGCGGCCAGGAATCGTCTCCGGCATTGCTGGTAGACCTGGAAGGCCTCGTACCTGGGAGGGTCTTTGACCCAGTAGGAGGCCGCTTCGTCCAGGGTCAAGGAGAGAGCGCCCATCACCCTCTGCGCCAGCTCATCGACGAGGGCGGCTCTCTCCGATGCGAGGCCCCGGACTTCCAGCACATGGAGCAGCTCGCCGCTGTCCGTCCGGACGATCCGAACCCGGATGATCAGGGAGTCGCCGGAGGCCGCAACCGTGCCGTGTATGAATCTCCCCGCCTCCAGGTCGGCTGCCACTTGCTGGCTGGTGGTGGGTTCCGTGTAGGTGTCGAGAATCTGGTGGACCGTTAGAGCGTCGACGGGCTGAACTCCGCCGCTCCTGGCCTCCTCGCTCCGGAACAGGCGGTCGGTGGTCACCTCGGCCGCGTACGAGCCCAAGTCCTCAAGCTCCGCCTCACCCGTGTTGACCTCGAGGGGGAGGAAGGCGATGCGTTCGTCCCGCAGGAGGGGGCCTCGATCGGACCGCTGGGTGGCGATGATTGCCGCCGTTGCCAATCCCAGCACCACGGTACCGAGGTAGATGACCGCCCGGACTCGGGCCGGGTGCCACCGCCGGGCGGGAAGTCCACCCGTCCCTTCCAGGCTCGCCCCGAAGTCGCCGGCGGTCCTGAACCGGTCGGCTGGGTGCTTCGCCAGAGCGCCGGCCACGGTCGCCGCGATGGTCTCCGGCACCGTCGGGCGGATGACCGTGACCGGGGTCGGCTCGGCCGTCAGGTGCTGTCCGATAATGCTTTGCGCCGTGGGACCCGTGAACGGCGGTCGCCCCGCCAGCATCTCGTACAGCATGCAGCCGAGCGAGTAGAGGTCACTCCTGCCATCCAGGTCCGCTTCGCCCGCCGCCTGCTCCGGGCTCACGTAGGCCGGGGTGCCCACCGACGTGCCCGTCTGTGTGAGGCGCTCCTCTCCCGCGTCCTGTGCCGCCTTCGCGATGCCGAAGTCCGCGAGCACGGCCTGTCCAGCTGACAGGAGGATGTTCTCCGGCTTCACGTCCCGGTGGATGACGCCACGCTCATGGGCGAAGTCCAGGGCGCGCGCCACCTCCCGGGCGATCTGGACCGCATCGTCTATGGGCAGCTCCCCCTCGCGCTCCAGGCGAGCCCGCAGGGACTCGCCCTCCACGTAGGGCATCACGAAGTAGAGGAAGCCGTCGGTCTCACCCGAGTCGTGGACGCCAAGAATGTATGGGTGGGTCAGGTTGGCCGCGATCTCGATCTCGCGCAGGAAGCGGTCGGCTCCGACCGCGGCGGCCAGGTCAGGGTTCAGGACCTTGACGGCCACCTTGCGGTGGTGCTTCAGGTCCTCGGCCAGGTAGACGGTGGCCATCGCTCCGTGGCCGATCTCATGCTCGATGGCATACCGATCGGCCAGAGCAGCCTTGAGGCGTTCCAGCGAAGCGTCCATGGGTGTGACTCCCTGTGCAGCCGGGAGCACCAGGCGGGCTCGGCTTCCCAGCTTCAGGACGCGAGGGTGATCAGCCTTTTTGAGCCTCTTCGAACATACAGCGGGCCGCTCCGCCCGGCCAAGGAAGCTCGCGGCGGGCCGAAGCCCTGGCCTGGAGCGGCTGCGGCTGACGCATTTGGAGGAGGCAGGGAGAGGACCTGGCCTGGCTCAGCTGCCGGGAGCCATGATCCGCTCGAAGGCCGGATCGCCCCACAAGGGCGTCACCGCAAGAAGATTGCCCACTATGCTCACCCAGCTTCGTCCCTCCTCCAGCGACTGGCGGAGCAGGCTCACGGCCTCGGTAGTTCGACCCAGGTGAGCGGCGATTTCGGCCCGGCAATGCGTGTCGAAACCGTACAGGTAGGGGATGTCCAGCGCTTCAAACCATGCGGCCTCCGCCTCGGCCCCTTCCACGTCTCCCAGTTGGGCCAGGACTATGCCTCGGATGCTTCTGCCCCACATTCTGTCCCCCAAGCTCTCCGGATTCTGGCCCAGAGCCTGTTCGATGAGGGGCAGCGCACTTTCGGGACGGTCCAGGAAGACAAGTATGGTTGCTCGCCACAACACGTGATCTGCCGGCTTCCGGCTCTCATACCAGCGAAGGGCTCGCTGGGCGAGCGCCTGACTCTCCTCATGGTGTCCCAACCTGGCGAAATCGACGGCTAGCGGAACGAAGGTACTGCCTGGAGAGGAGCCGCCAGTGGGCTCGAGTTCTTCCAGCGCTTGCAGGAGTCCGGGAACCTCGTCCCACCGATCCAGAGCGGCCAGGGCTTGGATCTCGGCTCTCCGCAGGATCCAATCGTCGGGAAAGTGCTCGAGACCCCGGCGGGCGATCTCGAGTTCCTCTCGGAAGCGGCCAGTCAGGTGGCATGACTGGGCAAAGTTCACGAAACCCCAAGACACCTTCTGCATGAGTGGGTTGTCCAGGTCCATCTGGGTGTAGGCCTGGTAGGCCGCCTCCGGGTGGCCGGCGCGAAGGGCGCTGTTGCCCAGGACATAGGCCTTGGACAGTCCGTCGGGACTGCGCTCGTACTCCTCCTTCCAGACCTGATAGCCTTCCTCTCGACTCCCCCGAACCCTGGCTGAATAATGCTCGAGCCAGGCTCTGTCGTGCGGATCCAGCTCGTCCCTTCGGGGCTCGAGGAACTGGACGAGTGAATCAAGCCGCGCATATTGGCCGGAATTGGTGAAGGCGCTCCCCGCCTGGAGGAGGGCATCCACAAACGTGGTGTCCAGGCGATAGGCTTCGAAGGAAAGCTCGATCGTACGTTCCCAATCCCGGGCGAGGAATCGCCTTCGGCTTTGCTGGTAGACCTGGAAGGCCTCGTACTTGGGAGGGTCTTTGATCCAGTAGGAGGCCTCTTCGTCCAGGGTCAAGGAGAGGGCACCCATCACCCTTTGCGCCAGCTCATCGACGAGGGCGGCTTTCTCCGATGCGAGGCCCCGGACTTCCAGCACCTGGATCAGCTCGCCGCTGTCCGTCCGGACAATCCGAACCCGGATGACGAGGGAGTCGCCGGATGCTGCGACCGTGCCATGTATGAATCTCCCCGCCTCCAGATCGGCTGCCACTTGCTGGCTGGTGGTGGGTCCAGTGTAGGTGTCGAGAATCTGGTGGACCGTTTGGGCGTCGACGGGCTGAACTTCGCCGCTCCTGGCTCCCTCGCTCCGGAACAGACGGTCGGTGGTCACCTGGGCTGCGTACGAGCCGAGGTCCTCGAGCTCCGCCTCACCCGTGTTGTCCTCGAGAGGGAGGAAGGCGATGCGTGCGTCCCGCAGGAGGGGGCCTCGATCGGACCGCTGGGTGGCGATGATTGCCGCCGTTGCCAATCCCAGCACCACGGTACCGAGGTAGATGACCGCCCGGGCTCGGCTCGGATGCCGACGGCGTGCGGGAAGTTCACCCGTCCCTTCCAGGCTGGCCCCGAAGTCGCCGGCAGCCCTGAACCGGTCGGCTGGGTTCTTCGCCAGCGCGGCTGCCACGGTCGCCGCGATCTCCTCCGGCACCGTCGAGCGAAGCAACGTGATGGGTGTGGGCTCGGCCGTCAGGTGCTGTCCGATAATGCTCTGCGCCGTGGGACCCGTGAACGGCGGTTGCCCCGCCAGCATCTCGTACAGCACGCAGCCGAGCGAATAGAGGTCACTCCTGCCGTCCAGCTCCTGCTCGCCCGTCGCCTGCTCCGGGCTCATGTAGGCCGGCGTGCCCACCGACGTGCCCGTCTGCGTGAGGCGCTCCTCCCCCGCGTCCTGTGCCGCCTTCGCAATCCCGAAGTCGGCGAGCACGGCCTGTCCGGCCGAGAGCAGGATGTTCTCCGGCTTCACGTCCCGGTGGATGACCCCGCGCTCATGGGCGAAGTCCAGGGCGCGCGCCACCTCCCGAGCGATCTGGAGCGCATCGTCGACGGGGAGCTCCCCCTCACGCTCCAGGCGAGCCCGCAGGGACTCGCCCTCCACGAAGGGCATCACGAAGTAGAGAAAGCCGTCGGCCTCACCCGAGTCGTGGACGCCAAGAATGTGTGGGTGGGTCAGGCTGGCCGCGATCTCGATCTCGCGCAGGAAGCGGTCGGCGCCGACGGCGGCGGCCAGGTCCGGGTTCAGGACCTTGACGGCCACCTTGCGGTGGTGCTTCAGGTCCTCGGCCAGGTAGACGGTGGCCATCGCTCCGTGGCCGATCTCACGCTCGATGGCATACCGATCGGCCAGAGCAGCCTTGAGGCGTTCCAGCGTAGCGTCCATGGGTGTGACTCCCTGTGCAGCCGGGGAGCGCGCTGGGCGGCACCAGGCTCCCGGCGTCAGGACGCGGGGGTGATCAGCCCTATCGAGCCTCTTCCAAGATACAGCGGGCCGGTCCGCCCGGCCAAGGAAGCTCGCGGTGGGCCGAAGCCCTGGCCTGGAGCGGCGGCCGTTGACGTGTTCCGTGTCCACGCGGACACATTCGGGGCCTCTCACCTGTGGCCTCCTGGACACATTTCCCCGGTGAAGGCGCCTCTCTCTCGGACTGCAGTTCTCACGCAACCCTTTCTAAAAGGATGAGTTAGGCGGGGACCCGCACCGCATCCGCCAACACAGGCCTCCCCCCTGCACTTCCCGACGACCCGTGAGGGGACGACGCGGCAGGACGGCAGCTGATCACGTCCTCCCTGCCCGTGAGCTCGCCCCGCCTCACCTCCGGGGAGACAGCCACGGGGGTTCATCGCCTAAGGGGAGGAATCGGACCATGCATACCGGACCCACGATCCAGACCGCTCTCCTCTGTCGCGTCGGACGATGCGCGTTTCCGGTCGCAGACCCGGCTATGCGGATCAGGGCGGGCTCGTTCCTGCCGGCGCTGTTTGCGGTGGTCTTGGGGCTTCTCCTCTTCTTCACCGCGGCCTGCGAGCTGCAGAGGCGTCCCGCCACCGAGCTCCCCTCGGAGCCCGGGTGGGAAGCCTCGGAGCCGCAGGGCGACACCAGTTCCATGCCGACCCTGGAGGACATCGTGAACCGTTATGTGGACGCTCTGGGCGGGCGCGAGGCCATCGAGCGCCTGGAGACGCGGGTGAGCCGCGGCCGCATCGTTACCGATCTCCCCTCCCGGGAGCCACCCGTTCTGGAGTTGGAGCGGTTCGAGTTCTCTTCGACGGCTCAAGGGAGATTCCTGGCGGCCACCGCGCTGGAGATGCACAACCCGCCACGGACGGATGGCTCGTCCCCTCAAGGGGCAGACACGGAGGGTTTCGATGGCGAGACCGGCTGGCGAATAGAGGGAGATCGGGTCACGCTGGATGAGAGCCTCGGGCGCTCGAGGTTCGCGTGGCTACTGAACCCTCAGGGGCCCCTCCAGATGGGGAGGTACTTCCGCGGCATGAGACTCAAGGGCGTGAGAGAGGTGGAGGGACGCCTGATGTACGTGGTCGACACGGACGAGGACTTCTCCCTCTACTTCGACGTGGAGACGGGCCTGTTGGCGCGGGCGGGCTTCAATCGCGAGTTGGCCAACTACCGGGAGGTGGACGGGGTGCTCGTTCCTCACCAGATCCTATACAGCCGCAAGGGCGGCTCCAGCACCTTCGTGTTCGATGAGATCGAGCACGGAGTCCCCCTTTCAGACGAGCGCTTCCTTCCCGAGAAGCCAGGAGCCTAGAAGGCGGATGGATACTGGAAGGGCAAGATCCGGGAGGCAGTCCCCTCCTCGAAGTAGACGATCACGTCGAACTCTGAGGGGAGCGTCGCGCTGTAGAAATACCACTCCGGGTTCTGCGGGGCGAAGACCGCACCGATGGACCGGAAGGGACGTGGCCCGGCGAGCCACGAGGTGGCCGGGTCAGCGAAGGAATGGCCTCGAAGATCGAGTACGAACCGGTCCTCGCCTGCCGCGTGGAAGTAGTGCTCGTAGGAGTCGAAGGGCGGCGCTCCCACGGTCTGCGCGCTCAGGCTCCCGTAGGTCCCATCCGGGAGCAGGGTGACGGCCGTGAAAGAGCCCCGGTAGAAGTCGAAGCCCACGATGGCAAGGTCGGTACCGTACTCATCTCTCAGCACGCTCCCCATCGTGTTCGGCTGGTCGCTGACATGATAGTTGTGGGCCCATAGGGCGATCTTGGCGTCCGGGCCCGCCTGCTCCAGGAGCCAGATCGCGTTCTCCGCCATGTAGAGGTCCCGGGCGTGGGACCCGCCAACAGACTCCGCGTGCTCGTATTGAAGGACGACTCGGGCGCTCCGAAGGGCCCGAGCGAACGCCTCCGGTGACGACGCGGCCTCCAGAGCCGCCCGGTTGGACTCCAGGTAGTCGTGCACTGCGATCAGCGAGGCTCGACACGCCTCCCAGTAGCTACTGGCCTCGTCCCTGTAACGAGTACTGGGGAAGCGGCCCCGATGGTCGTTGGCGAAGGGGGCCATGCATTCGAGCCGATCACGGGCGAAGCGTGCACCTTCCGGGTCTACCGAGTCGAGCAACGAAGTCACGTTCAGGATCGCCATGCCGGGAAACTGCATGTCGAATCCGAAGAAGCTGACCATGGGGTCGTCGCCGGGGTCCTCGTTGTGCCGCCGCATCCAGCGGATCATCTCCAGCACCGCCTCGGTGTTCCAGGTCCAGAAGTAGAGCCCGGACAGCAGGACGGCCGG
>JBDHKE010000108.1:0-15038 GCA_039586555.1 Gemmatimonadota bacterium
AGAAGCGACGCAGGCACTCGTTTCGGACCCGGTGGCAAGGGAGGAAGAGGAGCGCAGGATCCGCCTTTCCGACGAGGAATGGACCGTCCGCGTGGAGGGGTCGGGGATGTCGGGTCGCCGGGCAGATTCCGGCGCGCCACTTCTCCATCTGGTGTTCTCTCCCTCGGATGGATCCGCCTCCCGATCGCGAGCAGTGCTGGCCATCGGCCGCTCGGTGGAGGTCTCCACCGTCCAGGAATTGACGGCCCTCTTCCATAGCGCGTCACCGCACGCCGCGCCGCCGGATGAGTCGAAGCGCGCTTCCAGGCGGGCGAAGAGGAGTGGGAAAGGGAGAGATTCTTCCGATTCCAGCTAGCACTCCGGGGCCAGAAGCACGGAAGGTCAGCGCGCTGAAGCACACTGCACCCCGCGGCCCCGCCGGTTCCCGCCCGAATGAAGCTGGCTATGCCGCGCCGGGGCGTGTCGTTTCGACCCACCAGATGTCCACTAACTGGAACACTCTCGGTGAATGCTCGAAGGGTGAACCTTTGTAACTTGTTCTAATATAGTCACTTATGGTCAGTTGGCACCGAGGCATGACTCCTGCCCCTCAGTAAACGGGGAAGTGTATCATCGCGCATCCGGGTGTCTGGACCATGGCGATCAAGAAGAGGAAAGAACTGCGGCCGGAACCTCGGCCTTCCGGAATAGACAGGGACAGGATCCCGGGTATCGTCATCGCGGACGGTCGCCGCTCCAACGCCGCGGGCAATCCCAAGATTACCGCATTCATCTGGGGCGGAAAGGTGAAGCCGGTACCCACTCTGCCCTTTGGACGCTGGAGGGGAGTGGCATAACCTGCGCACCTCCACAGATTGACATCGGCGGCCCTCTGGCGCGAATCCGGAGGGTCGCCTTCCTTTATCCTCTGGTGTCGGGCATCGGCGTGTACGGTGGCTAACGGACTTTCATTCTTGCGTGTCGGAACAAAGGAAACTCGGCCCATTCAGGCTCGGCGCATGACGGGTGCAATAGCGCTCGCTCGCGGACTCGACGATGGACAGGGCGTCCGTATGGGCGATCGCATGTGGACGACTCCCGAAGTCGGTCCCCGGAGGGCACGCTGGCCGAGTTCCGGCGCCCTGGTTCTCCGTGATGGTGCGAAACCTCAAGAGATCTCACGAGGTCCTGTGACCTCGACCTCCGGGCGGTAGGGTGGTCGGAGGTAGCTCAACGTCCCCGCGGGGTGGGGTGTCCTAATGAGTGCGCGGAGCCAAACGGACGACGCAGACCTGGTACGCCGGGCCAAGGCAGGCGACCGGGAGGCGTTCGGGGTTCTGGTGGGACGCTACATGAAGGCGGCCTACTCCGTGGCCCTGGCAGTGATTGGACGGCACGAGGATGCAGAGGACGCGGCACAGGAGAGCTTCCTGGTGGCTTTGCAGCATATCGAGGAATGCAGGAATCCGGAGCGGTTCGGGGCCTGGCTTCTCACGACGGTGCGGAACCGAGCGAAGAACCTGCTCCGGCGTGAGTCCATCCGGGCGTCCGATCCCATTCCTCTGGATGCCCGTTCGTCCGGGCCCTTGCCCGATCGGGACGCGGAGTCGGAAGAAGTGCTCCAGTCGCTGAAACAGGCACTCTCGGGACTGCCGCAGGTACAGCGTGAGGTCGTTCTTCTCCACGACCTCCAGGGCTGGAAGCACAGGGAGATCGCGGAGCGGCTGGGACTGCCGGAAGGAACCGTACGGTCGCACCTGCACTTCGCGAGGAAGGCGCTGCGGACGGCTCTCGCAGGGCCACACTCCGAAGACAGGGCGGGCGACCAAGGAAGGCGCCAATGAGCAACGAGCCGAACCGTCTGCTGGAGGTGCTGGATCCGGGCCACACCGACCCGGGTTACTGGTCCCGCTTCCACGGCCGGGTGATGAGCGTCGTGAGCGCCGAGCTGGCCCGGCGAAGACTCCTGGAGCAGGAGCTGACGGTCAGCCAGGTCGTGCAGGCCTGGTGGCGGGTGTTGGTTCCGGCGGCGGCCCTGGCGGCGGCGCTGGCCGGAGGGCTCCTGTTCGAAGGCAGAGCAGCGATGGAGACGGCTCCTCTGGGGATCGAGGAGCTCCTGGTGGCTGGGCTGGAGGGAGAACCGATTCCAGCGGTCTTGATCTCGGAAGAGGCGCCGGACGAGGCGACCATGTTCGCGGTGATCGAGCGCTGAGAGGGAATCAGAATGGTGATCAAGAAGTCGATGCGGGCCCGTCTGGGTGCGGGCGCGGTCCTGTTGCTGATCTTCGCGGCCGGATTCGCGGTGGGTCTGGCGGCGGATCGGCGGCTCGTGGGCGCCCGATCGGGAAGCGCCGGGGAACGCTCGAGCGAGCGGGCGGCGACCCAGGATGCCGAGCGTCGGGATCGAGAGCGGGGAGATCGCACCCGGCGGGACCGCGACCGTACCGATTCGTACATCATCGACAGGATCGAGCTCACGACCGACCAGAAGACGCGGATCGATTCCATCGTCGAGCATTATCGTGAGCGAATGGGCGAGCTGAACCGTTCCACCAGGCCCCAGTTCCGTGCGATCGTGGATTCCACGGTGAGTGACATCAAACGAGTGCTCACAGCCGAGCAAGCGGCTCAGTACGATTCTCTGCTCGCCGCGCGACGGAGGAGCGACCGGTCGGATTCCGAACAGGATCGAGAGAGGTAGGGAACGGGGATGTGGAATCTCAGAAGGATCCGCCCGGGCGCGGCGCGGAACGCCGTCGCCAAGGCCCGGTGTGTGAGTCCGGCCGTTCTGGCATGGGTGCTGGCCGTGGTTCCGACCCTCGTGGCGGCTCAGGAGTCCGCGACGGACCGTGAATCCATCACGCTGGCCGATGCCATTGCCCGGGCTCTGGAAAGGAGCCCCGCCCTGGCCCAGTCGCGGTCGTCCCTGGAGAGCGCAGAATCAGGCCGGCTGACCGCCTACGGCTCGTTCCTGCCCACCGTCAGCGCCGGCTCCGGAGCGTCGCTCCAGAGCCAGAACCGCTTCGATCCCAACACCCAGACGACACTCACGGGGAGCGAGGACTCGTACTCCTCGAGGTTGCACGGGCGCGAGTGCAGCGTGCGGGGGAGAGCCTCGACATGATCCGGCGGCAGGTCCAGGTGGGATCCGCCACGCGTTCCGACACACTGCGCGCGCGACTGGAGCTGGCGAACGCCCGCCAGGCCGTGCTGCAGGGGGAGAACAGCCTTCGGGCCGCCGAGTTCGCGCTGGGACGGCAGATCGGTGTAGGGGAGCCTGTCCGGGCCATGCCTCCGGAGGATCTCGCTCCTCGCCCGCTGGAGCTGACCATGGAGGAGATCCTGCAGCTCGCCGAGGACGTTTCTCCACTGGTGCGCGTGGCTCGGGCGTCGGCTTCCTCGGCCTCCGCGGAGGTGAAGTCCGCGAGGAGCGTCTACCTTCCGAACCTCAACCTCTCGTCCGGCTACGGTTGGAACAACGATACTGCGGCCTTCAGCGGGGGCCGCACGAGCTGGAATCTGCGCCTCAGCATGAGCTATCCGATCTTCAACGGCTTCAGCCGGGAAGCGAGCGTGCAGAGGGCGTCGGAGGCCGAGCGTGTGGCTCGGCTCCAAGAGACGGACGCACGTCTGCTGGCTCGAGAACAGGCAGACGGAGCGCTCCAGGCCCTTCTCACGGCGGAGGCCGCCATTGGCATTGCCAACGAGGCGGCTGCAGTGGCCGAGGAGGATCTTCGCATCGTGAACGAGCGCTACCGGGTGGGGGTAGCCACGATCCTCGACCTCGTTACGAGCCAGGTGGCGCTTCAGGAGGCGGAGGCGAATCTGGTGGCGGCTCGATACGACTACGCAGTGGCGAGGGCGGACCTGCAAGCGATCCTGGGGAGGGAACTTTGAACGACGTGTTGATTCGCACGGAGGGACTGACCAAGGACTACATCCTCGGGTCCGAGACGGTCCATGCCCTGCGTGGGGTGGATATCGAGATCCAGAAGGGTGAGTTCGTGGCGATCATGGGACCTTCGGGTAGTGGCAAGTCCACGTTCATGAACCTCATCGGCTGCCTGGACACGCCCACGGCGGGGCGTTACTGGCTGAACGGGAAGCTAGTAAGTGAGCTCTCGGATGATCAGCTCGCGCGGGTCCGCAACCAGGAGATCGGGTTCGTCTTCCAGACGTTCAATCTCCTGCCCCGGGCCACGGCGCTGCACAACGTCGAGCTTCCCCTCATCTACGCCGGCCTGCCGGCGAGGGAGCGGAAGCGGAGAGCGGAGGAGAGCCTCGAAACGGTGGGGCTGGCGGATCGGATGACGCACAAGCCCCCGGAGCTGTCCGGGGGGCAGCGCCAGCGGGTGGCCATCGCCCGGGCGCTGGTCAACGAACCGGCTCTCCTCCTGGCGGATGAGCCTACGGGGAATCTGGATTCGGTAACCTCGGGCGAGATCATGGAGGTCCTCGCGATCCTGAACCAGAGTGGCGGCCAGACCATCGTGCTCGTGACGCACGAGCACGACATCGCGGCGTTCGCGGAGCGGCAGGTTCATCTCCACGACGGGGCCGTCGCGAGGGACTTCGAGAGCCGGAAGGCGGGTGTGACAGGATGAACAGACAACGGGCATGGATGGCGATGGTGCTGGTCCCCGCCCTGTGGGCGTGCGGAGAGGGCGAAGCGTCGGACGAAACGGGGTTTCAGGTGGCGGTAGCCGAGCGACGCGATCTCCGGCTGACGGTGGAGGCCACCGGACTGATGGAGCCCATCCGCACGGTGGAGGTGAAATCCAAGGCTTCCGGGGAGATCCTCCGTCTTCACGTGGATGTCGGAGACCGGGTGGAGCCCGGAGCGCTCCTGGCGGAGGTGGACCCGAGGGACGTACGAAACGCCTACGAGCAGGCTCAGGCCGATCTGGAAGTGGCTCAGGCGCGCCGGGAGATCAGTGAAGCTCAGCTGAGGCGCTCCACGGAGCTGCTGGAGGCGGGGGTGATCACCGAGCAGGAGCACGAGGGGATGAATCTCGAATTCGCCAACGCCCGGGCTGCGCTCACCCGGGCCGAGACGAACCTCGAGCTCGCCGAGCTCAAGCGCTCGGACGTGACGATCCGGGCGCCGCTGCCAGGGGTCATCCTGCAGAAGAGCGTGGAGGAGGGCCAGGTCATCCAGTCGGCGTCGGGGAACGTCTCCGGTGGCACGACTCTCTTCATCATGGCCAATCTGGACGACATGCAGGTCCGCACGCTGGTGGACGAGACCGACATGGGCCAGCTGCGGGCAGGAATGGCGGCAACGGTGCAGGTGGAGGCGTTCCCGGAGCGGGTCTTCGAGGGCGAGGTGGAGAAGATCGAGCCGCAGGCCACCGTGCAGCAGAACGTCACGATGTTCCCGGTCATCGTCCATCTCGACAATCGGAGCGGCTTCCTGAAGCCGGGGATGAACGCCGAGGTCGAGATCTTGATCGATGAGCGGAGGGGAGTCGTGACGGTCCCTAACGGTGCTCTGGTGGATCTCAGAGAGGTAGGACCGGCCTCCATGGTGCTCGGCCTGGATCCCGAGAGTGTTCAGCTGGACCGGTCCGCCTTCGCGACGCTGCAACCGGGATCACCAGGAGCAGGTGGACCGGGAATCGGAGCCGGCACGGCCGGTGGCTCGGACGAAGCGGGCGCCCGACAGAACCCAGGTGGCTCCGAAGACTTCAGAGTTCGCCGGGACTCTCTCATGGCGCGGGTGGGCCGCGGCGAGATCAGCCAGGATTCCATGCGGACCATCATGGCGGGGTTCCGGAACCGTCCGCGCTCCGGAGGGGCCGGGTCTGGGCAGGCCCCGAACGCGGCTTCTCGCCCCCAGGCCATGGGGGCTCCGGGAGGCGGAGCTCAAAGGGCTCGCCCGGGGGCGTCCGACTCCACGGAGAATGGCCGTGCCTCCGTGGCCTTCGTAGTGAGCGAAGACGGAACCATCGAGGCTCGTGCCCTTCTGATGGGCATCAGTGACTGGGACAACACGGAAGTCACCGCGGGCCTGGAGGAAGGTGAGCGGGTCGCCCTGATCGGCGCAGCCCAGCTCCAGGCTCAATCCCAGGAGTTCCTGGATCGGATGAGAGGGAGGCGGATGGGACCGTTCTAATGTGCCGCGGTACACTGGACGCCTGCGCTAGCCGGCGGTGTGGGGTTGGGGGCCGGGAGGAGGCCCACCGCGGCCGGATGATCCCTGACTCATAGAGTTCGTCGAACCGGCCCTCTGAGAGAACCGCTTCGGGGGTGGGAGGAGTGGAGTGAACGCGATCAAACAGCTGCTGGTCTTTCGGGAAGTCGTGTTCGTGGCGCTGGCCGCAATCCGGGTCAACGCCATGCGGTCCGTTCTCACCACCCTGGGAATCGTCATCGGGGTGGCGGCAGTGATCTCCATGGTGGCCCTGGGCGAGGGAGCCCAGCGGCGGGTCCAGGAACAGATCGAGCGTATCGGCACGAACGTTCTCACGATTCGTCCGGGACAATCCTACTTCCGCGGTGTGGCCAGCGGCGGCTCCGTCCGCCTGAAGCTCGAGGAGGCCGTGGCGCTTAGAGATCAGTCCAGCGGCAACCTCAGGATCGCGCCGGAGACGCAGTCCCGCCTGCAGGTGTCCCACCTGCGCTGGAACTCCAGCAACTCCGTGGTGGGTACCTGGCCCACCTACTTCGACATGTACAACCACGCGGCGGCTTGGGGACGGTTCTTCGACGACGGAGAGGTCCAGGGACGGCGCCGGGTCGCGGTGCTGGGCCACAACGTGCCCGAGGACCTGGGGACGCCCGCGGCCTTGCTGGTGGGGCGCACCATCCAGATCCGGGGTGTCCCCTTCGAGGTGGTGGGCGTTCTCGAAGAAAAGGGATCCGCCATGTGGATGGACCCCGACGACCAGATCTTCATTCCCGTGACCACGGCGCTGTACCGGGTTTCGGGTGGACGGGAATATCTACGCTCGATCTACGTCGAGGTGCCCTCTGCCGAGCAGATGGACCACGCCTTTGCCGAGATCGATCGCATCCTGCGGCGGGAGCACCGGATCAAGCCCAGCGAGGAGGCGGACTTCAACATTCGCAATTCCGCCGATCTGCTTGAGACCTTCAACGAGACGAGCCAGACCTTCAGCCTGCTGCTGGCGGGCATCGCGGCCGTGAGTCTGCTGGTTGGGGGCATCGGGATCATGAACATCATGCTGGTGAGCGTGACCGAGCGAACGCGTGAAATCGGCGTGCGCAAGGCACTGGGCGCCACCCGCAAGAACGTCCTGTTCCAGTTTCTGGTCGAGGCGTTGGTGCTCTGCATTCTGGGAGGGATCCTGGGGGTGCTGGCGGGCGTGGGAGGGGCTGCCGCAATCACCCGCATCGCGGAATGGCAAACGGTCATCGCGCCCGAGGCGGTTCTGATCGCCCTGGCATTCTCAGCGGGGATCGGCCTGTTCTTCGGGATCTGGCCGGCTCAGCGCGCTGCGAGCCTGGATCCCATCGATGCCCTGAGATACGAGTGAGACAACCGATCGGGTAGGCGAGACGGTCGCGCAACTTCGGCTCACGGGGTACCGGCCCAGGCTGCGATTGTCCGAGCTCGAAAGACCAGAGGCCCGGACGGGCCTCTGGTCTTTCTTGTCTGTGCCTGGGTGGCGGAGCGGTAGCCTGCCGCGCACCCGCCGCCGCCGGGCGCTACCGCTCCAGGGTCACCCGCGTGGTTGTGCCCTTTCGAATGATTGTGAGCTGAAGAGTCCCGGGCTCGTAGAGGACGTCGCGGAGGTCGGCCATGGAGGCGACGGGACGACCGGCCGCGCGAACGATGATGTCGCCAGCCGCCAGTCCCGCGTCCTTCGCTGGAGTTCCTTCCAGGACCTCCGTAATCAGGAGCCCGTGGGCTACCGAGAAATACTCGGAGAGCTGATCGTTCAGCGGGGTGACCTGCGCACCTGCGACGTGCCGGGCGCCGAGCACATAGGGCGTCAGCGGTCGGAACTCGAGACGGTGTTCGGGCTCCACCACGGTTCCGGTCAGCACACCACCCCTCCGCAGAAGCTCCTGGCGGCTCACCTCCTCCAGCTGCTTGCTCGCCTGTTCGACCTGCCGCTCATACGTTTCCCGAGCCTCGCGGTACGGCCTCAGCAGCTCCTCTTCCGGGTCGATGCGCTCCTCTTCACGGCGAGGGGCGCTCGCCAGCTCTCGAGTCCTCTCGAGCTCGGCACGACGTGCCTTGCCCGCGGCTTCCCGCAGCTCCCGCAGCTTCAGCTTCAATTCCTCGACGCGTTCCGACTCCACGAGCAGGGCTTCGAAGGGGAGTGCCTCGCCGAGCTCGGGGATATGGAATGAGTACATCCAGGTGATGTCTCGTCCTTCTTCGCGCGGGATTCGCTCGATGCGGAGCGTCGTGTAAGGCTCTTCGCCGGTGATCACGAGGCTAGGGATCTCGATGGAATCGCCCCTGATCCTCAGCCGGATCGTCCCCTCGCCTTCCTCCGGGTGAGCCATCCGGACCCTCAAGTCTCCCCGCGCCTCCTCACCGGACCTCAGGATCTCAATCCTCTCGAAGATCGCATTCCGCACCGAGTCGATCTTGACCAGCATCTCCTCCGGGGGAGCCACGATCTTGATCTCGGGTCGCGCTGCCGCGACGACGTCCACCTCTCTTCGGAGCCCGTCTCTCTCGCAGATCAGGCCAATCCGTTCGCCGGGCCGGAGGGTCTCGGCGAGATGCGTGAAGACTTCCGGAGTGGGTGCGGCGCCCTGGAGCCTGAGGATGCGGTCGCCGGGCTGCAGCCCGGCGACCGCAGCGGGACTGCCTTCCCAGACCCTCTCGATGATCAGGCTGAACTCGCCCGGACTGCCCGCGGCCAACCAGGTGGCGAACTGCTCGGAATCGTAAGAGATCCCGATCCACCCCTTGGGCGCCCTGACCTGGACGACCTGCTGGGTGGCAGCCGTCGTCGGCAAGACCAGGGCGGCTACCAGCAGTGATCGCAGTGCCTTACCGACTCTCATCCTTCGCTTCGTCATACTCACTCGCCGGCAGGTTGCCTGAGGTCACCGACCGACGCTTTCGTTAGCTGAGGGTTTGACCCGTGATTCGTCCTACCCGATCTCTCAATCCCGATTCTCTCAATACCAGTTGTCTTCAGCCGTGTTGGAGATTCGCCGGAGCACGGCCTCCTGCTCCGCGACCGCACTGGCCAGGAACCCGTTCAGGAACGGATCTGCAGGCACCTGCCGGACCGCAGCCTGACCCGCCCGAACGAGGGCATCCAGGGCCGCGTAGCGACTCGCCGGATCATCCATGAGTGTGAATCGACCTGACGACTGCGCCATCTGCCGGTACTGGATCAGGGCATCTACATAATTCTGCTCCGCGATTCGGACAGCCTCCTCGGCGTCCTCGACGTTGCCGACCTGCATGGCTGGCAGTGCCACCAGCTCGGGCGTCCTTCCCAGATCCGCGCTCACCGCGTTAGATGGGTGGCCGGCCGATCGTGTGAGACTGGATCCGATTGCGGCTCCTCCCAGGAGGAGTACCAGGCCTGCGGCGACCTGCATCCACCCCACACCGCTGGGAAGAATGGACCGGCCGGACCCGTCATCGCCTCGGACGAGGCCCTCGCTGATCAGGCGGGCTTCCAGCTCCTCCCAATCGCCCCGGGGTGGTCGAAGATCGGGGAGAGCTCCCAGAGCCTCGGTTTGCGCCTTGAGCGCACCTAGCTCCTCTTGGCATGAGAGGCAGGAATCCAGATGATTCCGTTCCTCGTGCGTGGGAGCCTCATCGACCAGCCTTGCCAGGGCTTCAGCAGTCAGATGCTCCATGCTTCCACTCCGTCCTCCTCGGTCGACGATCGCGATGTCGTCAACATGTGTCGCATCTTGGCCCGTGCCTTGAACAGCTGGGATTTGGACGTCCCGGCCGTGATTCCCACGAGCTCACCAATCTCTTCGTGCGTGTAACCCTCCACGTCGTGGAGGATCAGCACGCGGCGCATGCCCTCGGGAAGCCGATCCATCGCCCGCTCCAGACGCTGCTGGAGCAGGGCGTCTCCGGACTCAGGCGCCACAAACAGGTCATCCCGAACGGGCGTCTCCCGTTTCCGCCGGGTCTCTGCCTTCCGAAGGGCCTGCAACGCGGAGTTGACGGCGATACGATGGAGCCAGGTCGAAAACCGAGCATCCCCGCGGAACGTGGGAAGAGCTCGGATCGCCCGGATCCACGCCTCCTGAGCGTAGTCGTGGGCCAGCTCATCCTCACCCGCGATTCGACGTACCACCGCAAACACACGGGGCGAGTACCGCTCGTAGAGGGCACGCACCGCCGATCCATCCCCCTCGACCGCCTTCCGGATCAGCTGGGCTTCCGTCATTCGCTTTCGCGTGTTGGACCGACTTTGAGACGCTGCCGAGACCGTGCAGGGTTGCCCGAAGAGCGGGGCTGGCGCGGCGGGCTGGCACGTCCTGACGGCTGATACGCTTCGGCCCTTCCCAAGGTGCCCCTTGGCATGAGCGAGAGCGAGGGCCTACGTCGGGTCGGGCAGCCGATCCGGCTCCTCGGCGCCTCGCTACGGGTTGCCCATAGGGGCGTGGGGGAGTAGCCTGGCCGGCGATGATCCGATTCCAGAAGATGAGCAAGACGTACGGGCGGCTACTGGCGCTCCAAGAGCTCAGCCTTCATGTCGCTTCCGGTGAAGTGTACGCCCTTTTGGGCCCCAACGGCGCCGGCAAGACGACGGCTCTGCGCTGCCTTGCCACTCTCCTTCGCCCGTCTTCGGGTACCGGCAGCGTCGCCGGTCACGACGTGATCCTCCAACCCCTGCACGTACGCCGGAAGATCGGATTCCTGTCCGCCTCCATGGGCCTCTACGAACGGCTCACGGCTCGTGAGATGGTAGAGTATTTCGCACGCCTCCAGGGCCTCGAGGATCATCACCTGACGCGGAGAGTCGACGAGGTGGTGGACGTCTTCGGGCTCGCATCCTTCGCCGGGCGCTACTGCGGCAAGCTCTCCACAGGGCAGCGTCAAAGGGTCTCCATCGCCCGGGCGATCGTCCATGATCCCCCGGCGCTGATTCTCGACGAGCCGACCCTGGGGCTGGACGTGCTTTCAGGCGAGACGATCTACGAGTTCATGCGGATGGAGAGGCGTCGAGGCAAGGCCATCCTCTTCTCCACTCACCAGATGCCGGAGGTGGAGCTCCTGGCGGACCGCGTGGGAGTCCTCTGCGATGGCCGTCTGGTGGAGGAGGGCACTGTGGATGACCTGCTGCAACGGACGGGAGAGCCGAACCTCACCCGCGCTTTTCTCCATCTGGCGGGAGGGGCCGGATGAGAGGCATCTGGGTCGTCTTCACCAAGGAGCTCCGAGAGACTCTGCGAGATCGGCGGACACTGGTGGTGATCATTGTGGTTCCGGTGGTTCTCTACCCGGCACTCCTGATCGCCACAGAACAGCTGGCCTTGCTGGGGGCCAACAGACTGAGGGAGGAAGCGGCCCCCGTGGGGTTCCAGGGCAGCCCCCCGCCCGAGCTCGTGGAGTTTCTGAAAGGGATGGAGGATCTGGAGGTGAGGCAGGTATCGGCCCCCGAGGCTGCCATCCGGGCTGAGCTCGTACAGGCTGTGGCTGTCTTCGAGCCTCCCGAGGAAGGAGAGGAGGCAACCCAGGACGTGCGGGTCCTCTTCAACGCCGCGGATGCCCGTTCCCAGCGTAGTCGGAACCGGCTGGTCGATGCGCTGGAGGAGTGGAGCGACACGCTTCTCGTGCGCCGGCTGCGGGCTCGAGGCCTCCCCGGAAGCTTCGTTCGGCCCCTCGCACTGGCGGACTCCTCGGTGGCGCGGCCGGACGAGATTGGGGGGTACGCCCTGGGGCGAATCCTCCCCATGCTCCTGATCTTCATCACCCTTCTGGGGGCCTTCTACCCGGCCATCGACCTCGCCGCGGGGGAGAAGGAGAGGGGCACTCTCGAGACCCTTCTGACCGCGCCTCTGCCGGCGGACCAGATCGTGGCCGGGAAGTTCATGACGGTGGCGGTGGTAGGGGTGGTGGCCGCTGGTCTCAACCTGGCGAGCATGCTGCTCACGTTTCAGACGGGACTGTTCCGGTTCGGCGGTGTGGTGGGAGCTGAGTTCGCGCTTCCGTTCCGGGCTGTCGTTCTCATCTTCGCCACTCTCATTCCCCTGGCTGTCCTGTTCGGTGCGGCCTTCCTCGGCGTAGCCGTGCGCGCGCGGTCCTTCAAGGAAGCGCAGAACGCCCTCACACCCCTCTACATGCTCGTTCTCCTGCCGGCACTGCTTCCCCTATCGCCGGGAATCGACTTCACGCCCACGCTGGCGCTCGTGCCCGTGGCCGGGGTATCGCTCTTCTTCCGGGACCTCCTGAGTGGTGGATCTCAGATCTCTCTGGGTGCCCTGGCCCTTCTCTCCACCGTGGTGTACGCCCTTCTCGCTCTCCTCTTCGCCTCCAGGGCCTTCGGCAGCGAGGAGGTGCTCTTCGGGGACGGCGGGGAGGGCGAGAGGGGCGAAGGCAGGCGAGGGCTGCTCGGTCTGTTCCGTGGACTTCGCAGCGGTGCCCGCTCCCTTCCTGACGCCCGGCAGTCGCTGGCTTTCGTGCTAGCGGCGGCCATCCTGTTCTTCTACTTCGGCCGAACCATGCAGGTGTCCTTCGGAGAGGCGGGGATTCTTCTCTCCGAGTGGCTTCTGCTTCTTGGGGCGGCTTTGGCCTTCGTGCTCGCCGGCGGCTTCCATGTCCGGAGGACGTTCTCCCTCCGGACCCCGCGAGGGCGAGAGCTGCTGGCTGCTTTGCTGATCATCGGGGGTGGAACCCCTATGGCGTGGTTCCTGGCCTGGCTGCAGAGCTTCGTTCTTCCGATTCCGTGGGAATTCCTCGAAGAGGTCGCGCAACTGCTGGTGACCGACGACCCGCTCCGCATTCTCTGGCTTCTGCTGGTGATCGCGGTCACGCCGGCCATCTGCGAGGAAGCAGTCTTCAGGGGGATACTGTTGGCAGGGACCCGACGACGGTTGTCTCCGCTGGCCCTGATCCTGACCAACGGCGTGATCTTCGGAGCCTTTCATCTGTCCTTCGAGACGGCATTTCGCTTCCTTCCTACGGCGTGGCTGGGTATCCTGCTCGCCGCCGTGGTCTGGCGAACGGGCTCCATCTGGACAGGGTGTCTGATGCACTTTGTGAACAATGGGGCCATCGTTCTCATCGGCACCTCGACTGCCCTTCAGGAACGCCTTGGCGGCATAGACCAGAATCCACCCCTCTATCTGCTACCGGTTGCCGTCGTCCTGCTCGCGGTGGGCTTCCGGATGCTGCGGACAAGACCCTCGAACACCGGGGATGACATCCCATGACCGCCATTCCGACCCGTGCCAGAGGTGCTCTGCACCTCGAGTGCACCCTGACGGGCGAGCGCTTCGAGACCGAGGTCCTGCACGGGCTTTCTCCCGCCGGCAAGCCCTTGTTCGCTCGGTACGACCTGGAGGCCATCCGCCCCCATTTCCGCCCGCGAGATCTCGCGGGCCGATCGGCAGACATGTGGCGTTACAGGGAGGTCCTGCCGGTGCGGCAGGAGCGTTTCGCGATCCGGCTCGGGGAGGGCTTCACGCCCATGTTGGACGCCCCTCGCCTCGCCGAGCGCCTTGGCGTGAGGAGGCTGTGGGTCAAGGACGAGGGCCAGAACCCCACCGGTAGCTTCAAGGATCGGGGCCTGGGCATGGCCGTGTCGCGGGCAAAGGAGCTGGGAGTGGAGGAGCTGGCCATCCCCTCCGCCGGGAATGCGGGCAGCTCCGCAGCCGCCTACGCCGCCTCTGCCGGGATGAAGGTACATGTGGTCGTGCCGTCCGACACGCCGCAGCCGATCTTGGAGGAGCTCGGGGCGCTGGGTGCCGACCTCCAGCTCATCGATGGACTCATCACCGACTGTGGCAGGGTGGTCAGGAAGGGAGTCGAGGAGAGAGGCTGGTGGGACCTGTCGACCCTGAAGGAGCCGTATCGGGTAGAAGGAAAGAAGACGATGGGTTACGAGGTCTTCGAGCAACTCGGCTTCCGGCTACCCGACGCGATTGTGTACCCAACCGGGGGGGGCACGGGTCTCATCGGCATGTGGAAGGCGTTCGACGAGATGGAGCGACTGGGCTGGATCGGCTCGGAGCGGCCCAGGATGTTCACGGTGCAGGCGGCGGGCTGCGCCCCCATGGTGCGGGCCTGGGAGACGGGTGCTCGTGAGGCGACCCCATGGGAGGATGCGGCTACCTATGCCTCGGGTCTCCGGGTCCCCCAGGCTGTGGGGGACTTCCTGATTCTTCGGGCACTCCGGGAGTCCGGGGGCGGTGCCGTTGCGGTCTCGGACGAGGGGATGGCGCGGTGGGTGCGGCAGATGGGACGTGAGGTCGGGGTTTTCGCCGCTCCAGAGGGCGGTGCCACCGCGGCTGCGGTGCCCATGCTCCTGGAACGTGGCCTTCTGGAACCCCAGGACGAGGTCGTGCTCTTCAACACTGGCAGTGGGCTCAAATACGTCGGAACGACCCCCGTGGCTTGAGGGAATGGCGGAAACAACACTTCTTCTGATCGTGGCCGAGGTGGCGCTCATAGCTGGCCTGATCCATCGGTGGCGCATGAAGAAGGCCATCGGCCGACGGGAGCGCCGCGAAGGGCTCTCCGACGACGACATCCTCAAGATCGAGCACGATGGTCGCCTTGAGATGGACGAGGGTTTGGATCTCGAGGAGATCCGGCGAGAGGAAGAGCGGTTCTGGAGTCAGTACTGGGACGAACCGGACGAGTTCTGACATCCCGGAGGGGCAGTTCTCGGCTCCTCCAGCGAGGGGCGTGGGCCTTCAGCGCGGATCTCCGAACCGGTAGTAGATGCCCGGCAGGGGGACGATCCTGGAGGCGGGCGGACTCCGGTCTTCCGGATCCGTCCTGTGGACCGCGAGGGCCCGATTGAGACCGATCTCGATGCCACCGTAGTGCTCGTCCGCGACGCGCCAGTCCCCGCCGACGGGACCGCGAAGGACCAGTGCCAGCCCGGTCCGTTCCTGACCGAAATCGGCGATTCCCCACAGCCCAA
>JBDHKE010000261.1:0-2964 GCA_039586555.1 Gemmatimonadota bacterium
ACGGAATCCAGCTCATCACTTCGTGGAGTGTTCGCGATGGCGACGATTCGCGACCAGTAGCCGCCATAAGCACTGAAGAGGGACGCCATGGTGAGCAGGGCCAGCAGGATCTTTGCGATGGGCTCAAGCCGGATCGAAAACTGCATGACTCGTCACGCTCCAACCATAACCTCGGGCATTCAACGCGGGAAAGCAATGCGTCCTCGCACGCATCGAAATCCGTCAACGCGAAGACGGAAGCTATCGAAGCGCTATCCTTGCCTCGCCATGCCCCGACCGGATCTGGAAACCACCGGCGCTCCGAGCGTTGCCCTGCAGCTGAGTGCAGTCCTCCTTCTGCTCGTGACACACACATTCTTCCTGAACCATATCCGCACTTCGTCAATCCCAACATCACCAGCCGGGTCTACACCACGCTAGCCATCATCGATGACGGCACCCCATCCATCGACGGTCCCATCGAGCGATACCGCGACACCCGGGACAAGGCCCGGTACCGGGGACGTTACTACTCCGACAAGGCCCCGGGACTTTCCATCGCATTGGTTCCCATCGCCTGGATTCTCCGGCACACGAGCCTTCCGCCGACCGACCTGACGTCCATGATCACGGCCTTGCGCTTGATCGGCCTCTCCTTTCCCATTCTCTTCTTCTGGTGGTGCACCCTCCCCTACTTCACGCGCCTGATTCGAAGTGAGCACCTGGCCCTGGCGGTCGTCCTCAGTGGCGCCCTGGGAAGCTCCTTCTTCATCTACGCTACGGAACTCTTCTCGGCCTCGGCAGCGGGAGCGCTTCTCTTCGCCTCCTTCCTGACCTGGCGTCCCGATTGGGGCTGCCAACCGCGAAACGCCCCCACAAGCTGGCAACGGTCCCTGGCAGCAGGTGCCCTGGCCGGGCTGGCCTTCACCGTGGACTTCGTCGTCATGCTCGCGGTGGCGGTCCTGGGGATCCACGCGCTTCTTCACTCCCGCGACCGCTGGCTTCCGGGCCTCCTCTTCTGCACGGGAGTCGCAGTACTTCTCGCCGGATGGATGACCCACAACTGGATCTGCTTCGAGCACCCGCTGAGCGTCGGTTTCCACCTGCACGCCGACCCCAAGTATGGAGAGCTCTATCGCCAGGGCTTCATGGGCATCCACGCTCCCAGCCTGGAGGCCCTCTTCGGGCTGGCGCTGTCACCAGCGCGCGGTCTCTTCTTCCTTTGCCCCGCCCTCGTCCTCGCTTTTCCCGGCTGGATTCGCCTTCGGAGGGTGGAGGAGCACCGCTCCGAAGCGTGGGTCTCCTTTGCCGTATTCCTCGCCATCTTCGGCTTCGCCACCACGGCCATCCAATGGGAGGGAGGCTGGTCCGTCGGCGCCCGCTACCTGGTGCCGTCCATTCCCTTTCTCCTGGTGGGAGTCGCCGGCGCACTGAGAGAGCGCCCCACGGAGCATCCCGTGTTCCTGAGCTTTGCCGTTTTCACTGCCGTGGGGCTCATCGGGGTCGCCCTGGCCGCTGCGAGCTTTTCCGCCTTTCCCCACGAATTCCGGAATCCCATCTATCACTTCGCGATCCCCCTGCTCCGAGAGGGGTTCCATACGCGCAGCCTTCTTCTCCCCGACGCACTTCAGCCGCGCGCCTCCCTGCTCTACGGCTTCATCGTCTTGTTCGGTGTTCTTCTCACCGCGCGCCTGACCCTGGGCCCTCGACCGCGCAACCTCCTTCTGGCAGCAGCGACACCTCTGTTGGCCCTTCCCATCCTTCTCCTGGGATGGAGCATCCAGGAACCCATGAACACCCATCGGGTCAGAACCACGATTCTCTATCGGACGGGCTTCATGATGCGATACGAGACCGAAGCACATGAAAGGCTGAAGGCAATGGATCTCGTCCCATCGAGGGATCGACGACGATCCATGCCGCCTGGCGTTCAGGGACGCACGCGCAGCAATTGATGGCCCAAGAAGGAGTCCCCGGGGCCGTATTTGTTCAACAGGTGACCTCGATCGAGTCCACGAAGAACGGGACGTCGGAAGCTCCGACCTCGAACGAGATAGCGGCGTCAAACAGGTCGGCGCCGAGGACTCTGCTCGTGGTGCTGAAGCTACCCCCCGGGCCAAAGTTGCTGTAGATGGGGAATGCTCCGGCCGGCCCCGCTGTCGCCCAGACGACAGCAGCCGCCTGGGATTTCGATCAAAGCCCGGCCTGCGATGAGCCGGAACTCGCCTGAGACCGTTCGCTTCGCCCCAGCACGCGCCGCCTCGATCGCCCCTCCCACACGTCCCCAGCGCCTTCGTTCGCCCTGGAGCCGACCCCGGATCCGGCACCAGCGGCGGCTGGGTCGGCGGCCGCGCGGCCGGGCACCTTGAAATCTCCCCCCCAGCGGGGTAAAGCGCGCTACTTGACCGAATCTCGTGTTATCGGACATGGTGGAAACCCAGCTTGAAGCTCCTATCAACACATCCGAGTCCTCGGACTTGCGGGTTCGAGTCCCGTCCGCCTCGCCACAAGTCCTTGATTCTACTGGACGCACTCGCGTGTTATTGAGCCGAGGTCCCACGCGGGCTCCAATCGGCTCCACGCGGAAGTCTTCCTGACCATCTGGCTCGCGTCCCGACCGCCGTCACGATCCCGGCTTCGCGGGCGCCCCCGGAGCCGGGGGGGACGAGTTCTTCAGATCGAGGAGCGTCTCCAGGCGCTCGAACTCCTTGGGAAACCGGGAGCGAAGCGCGGCGATGTCTTCCTCCAGGACGAGTTCGGCCTCGGCTCCGATTCTTCGGGAACGCAGGATCTCCTTCAGAACAGTGCGCTCCTCTTTCGTCAGGGGAATCGCCTTCTCCGTGCTGACTTCGAGCAGTCGATCGCTGTTCCATGCATAGAGGTAGTTGCCGATGCGCAGGCACGGGTCGCGATTCCAGCAGAATCCCGGGAGCTCCAGCGGCAGCTTTCGCAGGATGAGCTGACGACCGCGATGGAGCACCTGAG
>JBDHKE010000109.1:0-12019 GCA_039586555.1 Gemmatimonadota bacterium
CCAGCCGGTATACCGCCGCCACGGGAGGACGTAGAACGAGAGTAGCCGCCAGCGCCAGGCCGATGATCGTCAGGTCCGTCAGCGCTCGAGGGTTGGAGGCAGGCAGGCCCACGGCGCCCGAGGAAAGCCTTTCCAGAAGGACGAATCCGACGATGGCGAACAGAATGTGACCGCCCCGACCCACGCCGCCGTCCGACGTTCGGTCCGCCACGAGATGAAGGGCCGCGGCCTCGGCGGCCAGCGCGATCAGGAGCGTGTTGCCTTCCAGGAGGATCGTCACAGCGATCGTGACGAGGAGGATGGACACCAACGCTTGAGTGTACCCCAGTCGGCGGCTTCCCTCGGGTCCCCCTCGCAGGGTCCATCCCGCCAGGGCGTAGACCGCTGCGCAGGCCAGGCTGATCCATCCCCATACGGCGGAGGGAAGATCCCAGATCAGGCTCGACAAAGCCAGCGCCAGGAGCGGAGTGAACAGGGACAGCAGGTGGACGTGGCGCTCTACGACCCCGATCGCTTGCCTGGAGAGGAGCCCGTCGAGGAAATCCAGCGGTGGCTCGGCCCAGCGGCCGGGGCTGCGGGCCGATAGATCCTGTCTCACGAGAGGCATGAGCCAGAAAAGGAGCCACGCGAAGAGAATGCCCGCCTGCAGCGCCCACCGATCAAGGAACGCCCGGGATGGTTCAGCCACACCTCCGAAGTGACCGATCAGGAAGACCGCCCAGCCCCCGACGAAGGCGGTCCAGATCAATGAACGCCAACCTCGGTGAGCATAGATCGCACCCGCACCGCCGAGAACGAGGCAGGTGTATCCGACCAGGCCGGCCAGGCTGCCGGCGCCGGTGTAGAGCAGGAACGGAACGCCCAGACCTCCCAGAGTCCCCACGATGGAGAGAACCGCGTCCCGGTGGATGAGAGAGAGGCTGAAGGCCAGGATGGTGACGGCTACCAGGAAGGCGAAGGCCGCAGGGTAGGGGACCAGGGAATACAGCTGGAAGGCGGCGAACCCGGTGATGAAGAAGGTGGCGATGCAGCCGCCGAGGAGGAGCTGGCTCAGCGCCATGCGCTCGGACCGGATCCGGAGGCCAGCGGCGAGGAGCACGCAGCCGAGGAGAAGACCGAAGGCCACTCGCACGGGGGGCGTGAGCCACCCCTGGTCGACCGAATACTTGAAGACGAACGCCAGACCCAGCAGCAGGAGGCCGATCCCGATCCGTCCCAGCCAGGACTCGCCCTGTCCGAGGATCCTGGTCATCTCGTCCTGAAGGGACGCCGAGCGGGCGGCCGCCGCCTTGCGGCGGCGGTCCTGCCACGGCTGGCCTTCGGCTCCGCCGGGCCTCCCCGCTCTGGCCTGGTCCTCCGTCCGGGTCGTCTTCTCCACGCCGGCTTGGGCGGCTGGAGTCCTGGCTTCGGGTGAGGGAAGCGGCTCCGCCTCCGCTTCCTTCTCCAAGCCTGTGGCGGGGAGGTGCTCGACCAGGGATCGGAGCTCCGTGAGCTCGCGCTCCAGCCGGGCCAGTCGTTCGTGGATGGATTCGTCAGGTGGGTTAGTCATATTGAGGGTCTTCCTCCAGCTCGCGGATCTTCTCCCGGATGACCTCCAGCCCCCGGTCGATGGTTTGCCTGTGGGTGCGGAACACCAGGACGGCCACTCGGATCCAGAAGGTGCCGTCGATGCGGGTGGATGACATGAAGATCCGCCCGTCCTCCTGAATGGCCCGGGTGAGGCGCTCGTTGAAGTCGTTCGGCTCCCCTCTCTCCGGCAGGTACCGGAAGATGGCCACCGACAGCTCTGGGTAGGGCCCCACCTCGATCCCCGGGATCTCCTGTATGCGCTCGTAGAAGTAACGGGCCAGCCAGATCTTCTCGCTGAGCGCGGCCCGGAAGGGAGCCACCCCGAACAGCTGGAGAGGGAGCCACAGCCGCAATCCCCGGAATGGGCGCGTCAGCTCGGGGGAGTGGTCGGCGGGGGAGGGTTCGTCCTGGCTGCGCGCCGCGTCCTGCATGTAGTCGGCCTGGTAGTGGTGGGCTCGGAAAAGGAGCTCCCGGTCCCGGACCAGAACGGCGCCGCTTCCGTAGGGCAGAAAGAGGCCCTTGTGCGGGTCCAGCACCAGCGAATCGGCTCGACGGAGGCCGGTCAGGATCTCCCGCCCCTCCTCGCAGAGGAGGAAGAAGCCTCCGTAGGCCGCGTCCACGTGAAGCCAGAGGCCGGTACGCTGCGCGACGTCCGCGATGGCTTCGATGGGATCCACCGCACCGGTGTCGGTGGTACCCGCGGAGGCTACCACCAGGAATGGCCGAAGCCCCGCGTCCCGATCCGCTCGGATCTGCGCGTCGAGGGCAGCGGGGTCCATACGGTAGCGCTCATCCATGGGCACCTCCCGGACGACCGCCTCGGACAGGCCGGCGATTCGCAGGGCTTTCGGTATGCAGTGGTGGGCCTGATGAGTCATGTAGACCACGGAGCGGGGGACCCCCGCGGCTCGGATTTCCCTGGCCTCCCGGGCCGTGACGATCGCGGTGAGGTTCGCGATGGAACCGCCCGAGGTGAGGTCACCGCCCGCCGTCTCCGGGTAGCCCACGAGACCCGCCATCCAGCGTACGATCATGTTCTCCATACGGACCGCGCCGGGAGACGCGAAGAAGATCCCGGAGTAGCGGTTGGTGACGTCGGCGAGGTAGTCGCCCAGGGCGGAGGGGTAGATACCACCGCCGGGAATGTATCCGACGTGCCCGCCCGAGGCCGGATTGATGCCGGGACCGTCCACGTCACGGGCCAGGACTCCCAGCACCTCCGTGATGGGGCGGCCCTCCTCGGTCGGCGGATAGTCATGAATCCCGGCGCCCCTGTCCGCGGTCTCCAGGAAGACCGGCAGCTGATCGAGCTCCTTCAGAAACCGGTTGGCGTAGTGAAGGACGGGATCGCGGAGCTGGCGCCGGGCCTCCCCGTCCGGCTCGAGCTTTCGCGTCAGGGGCTCCAGAGCCCGGAGGCGGGTCTCGATATGGACGAGGTTCGCAGGTGTTTCCAGACGGTCACTTTCAGTAGGCATGGGGTGGATCCTTCAGAGAATCGAGGCTCTCGCGACCTCGTCCACGAGACGGGCGGGAAGCACGAGCGGAATCTCCGGCATCTCGAGGGACTCAACAAGGACCTTATGTCGAGCCAGGCTGTAGCGCAGCCTCTCCTCGCGGGGCGTGGGCAGCGTCCTTGCCGGGCGTCGGGTGGAGGATCACTTTGAACGAGGACACGGACCCATTCTTCCGGGCGAGGGCCAGCCTATCCCCGTGAATAGGCGCGGTCAGCCCGGCACGACCCACAACCTAACGATTCCTGCGCGGCTCACTCGTGACCCTCTTCCGTAGCCTCCGCGAGCGACGGCTTCCCCAGCTGATGGGCGTGTACCTCGCCATGGCCTGGGGCGTGCTGGAAGCGGTGGACCATTTCGTCGGGAGGGGCTTTCTCCCCGAGGTGGTCTATACCGTGGTCCTGCTCTTCTGCGGGTTTGGGCTGCCAGGGGTGTTCATCGTCTCGTGGTTCCATGGGGCGAAGGGCCGCCAGGAGATGCCCACAGCCGAAGTCTGGCTCCTCTCGGCGTTGGCGATCGTGGCGCTCACCGTGAGCGGCTTCGTGGTCAAGAGGGACATCTCCCTCCGAGGCCGTTCGGTGCTCGAATCCCTGTCCCCCACGGAAGACCCGAGGCGTATCGCGGTTCTTTACTTCGAGGACCGGAGTGCGGGGGGAGAGCTCCGCTTTCTGGCGGATGGGCTGACGGAGACCCTGATCGACGAGCTGAGTCAGGTTCAGGCGTTGCACGTCGTCTCGCGCAACGGTGTCGCCCTGTTTCGCGATGTGAATGTCCCGACGGACAGCATCGCCCGGACCCTGGAGGTGGGCTCGCTCGTCCAGGGCACCGTGGCAGGCTCGGAGGAGCGACTGCGAGTAAATGTGGCTCTGGTCAACGCCATGACCGGGGCTCAGTTTGCCTCCCGAACTCTGGAGCGACCGAGAACGGAGCTCTTCGAGCTTCAGGACGAGCTCGCCGAGGAGGTGTCACTGTTCCTCCGGGAGCGGTTGGGTGAGGAGGTGCTCCAGATCCAGCGTCGCGCCCGGACGGACAATGTGGATGCCTGGGAGATGGTGCAGCGTGCGGAGGAGGCCGAGAGGGACGCGGAGTCACTCCGCTCCGCGGGTGATCCTCAGGCAGCCTCGCGGAGACTTCTCGTCGCGGACTCGATCCTCGCCGAAGCGGAAGCCCTGGACGAGGACTGGGTAAGGCCGGTCACTCAGAGGGGGTGGCTGGCATACCGCCAAGCGCGGCTCGGTGGGTTCGACCGAACGCATTACGAAGAATGGATCGACATCGGCATGGGGCAAGCGGAGCGCGCACTGGAGAAGTCGTCTTCGGACCCAGACGCTCTGGAGCTTCGGGCGACCCTGCGATACTGGCGGTACTTGCTCAACCTCGTCGAGGGTCCGGACGAGTCCGCCCACCTGTTTGAAACCGCCGAGGCAGACTTCCGGGCTTCCGTGCAGGCCAATCCGGATCAGGCTTCCGCGTGGAGCTCCCTCAGCCACCTGCTTGCCAACAAGCTTGCGATCGCCGAGGCTAAGCTGGCCGCCCTGCGTTCGTATGAGGCGGATCCCTATCTCACCAACGCGAACCTGACGGTGTACCGGCTCTTCCAGGCGTCCGTCGAGCTCGAGGACCCCATCGAAGCGAGGAATTGGTGCCAGGAAGGCCGACGCCGCTTCCCGACGGACTACCGATTCGTGGAGTGTCAGCTCTGGCGCCTGACCATGCGCGGGCAGGAGCCGGACCTGTCACGGGCTTGGGATCTCCTGGACGAGTTCGTCGAGCTCAGCCCTCCAAGTGTTGAAGAGTTCAGCCGCCACAAGGGAGGGATGCTCGTAGCCATGGCTCTGGCCCGAGGGAACCTTCCCGACAGCGCGCGGTCGGTCGCTGAGCGGGCCCGAGCCGACCCCAGCGTGGATCCGGTGCGCGAGCTGGCCTACCTCGAGTCCATCACCCGGACCTGGGTGGGGGATTACGATGAAGCTCTCAGGTTACTCGGGACCTTTATCGCAGCCAATCCGGGACAGCGCGACTCCTTCGCGAGGGATCAGAGCTGGTGGTTGGAGGACCTGCGGACGCACCCGAGGTATCGGTCGCTCGTGGGCGCGGAGGGTTGATCCTTCGCTCTGAGTTGCGTTTACGGTCCGTGGGGACTATTGATTATTGCAGGCACGGAGCACGCCAAAGACAGCCGCACGACAAAGCTCTTCTCACATTCTCGGGAGACCGCGCATGAATGCTAGGACTCTCCGCGTCCTCTTCCTCTCCTCTGTCGGCCTCCTTCTGGCCGGGTGCACCGAGGACGCACAGGAACCGGGGGCGGTGGAGCCGCAGTTCGCCAAACTGCCAGCGGGCTGTGACTTCAAGGACGCCAAGGCGTTGGCTCGTGACTTCTTCCTGAACAACACCCAGAAGAAGCGCGTCCAGGGCCTTCTTCAGGATATGGAGGACGCCTGTCAGCAGTATTTCCCGCCGAGCTCGCAGGTGGATGACCTGGGCTTCGAGGTGATTGCCGAAGTGGCAGTGGCGTTGACGCTCGGAGATGCGGGTCCCGGGTCGGTGGGGTCCGCTTTGGTCAACGAGATGCTCTGGCTGATGCAGCACGAGAACTACGTGGGCGCGGACTGCGGCTTCACATGCCCGCGACCCGCTCCGATCTCCTTTGCCCAGTCAATGGACAATGAGAACGGGATGTTCGATGTGCGGCCATGGTATGCCATCGACCTAGACGACGATGAACCCGTGATCTCCAGGGGTAGTCCTCGCTGGGGCGTGGAGCCGCAGCCAGGAGACGATGGTCCTCCGGTTGTTCTCGAGCAGACCTGGACCAGCACGCTCGCAAGCTGCGGCGGGGTCGATCCCTGTGAGCGGCCGTCGATTATCTACGGCTATCCGCTCACGTCTGGCCTGCCGCACCGGACCTACAACGGATACGAGATCTCCATCTTTCCCGACCTTGACTTCGCGGTACAGCCCGTGGTGGGAACCTGCCTCGAGCCGTTCCAGCCGCCTGGATTGGGCGAGAGCGAGCGGATCAGGAAGAACACGACGGCCCTCGAGCCGCCCGTGGGGTTCGGGCCGCCGGAGACGGCCAAACCGACCTATTGCCCTGAACCACCACCTGAGCCAGCGAGTGCGATGGTAGCCCTGGCGCGACGCCTCCTGGAATTCACGGGGCTGAAGCCTCAGCCTCTCGTGGCAGACGTGCTGAGCCCGGGTCCTCCCATGGGCCTGGCGAGCGGGTTCACTCCGTTCTGGGCCGCGGTGGAGAGGCTGGACGCCCGTCTCGAGTTCATCAACCAGCCCTGCGACGCGGTGGTGAATGAGTACATCTATGCTACCCCCTGCGACGATGAGGACGACGATTACATCAAGGTTCTGGCCACGACCAACGACGACACCCCCGACGACCCCTTCCCGGACGGACCCGGCACGCCGCTGGAGCGCATCTGCATCCAGCTCTCAGCCGTCAACAACAACGGTCAGCCGGGCGCACTGCTGGGCGACATCGCTGCGGTGACCATCGAGGACGGAGGCTACGCTATCTTCGAAAACATCAAGGTTGCCACCCTGGACGACGGCGATCCGTCGGCTTCGGGCGGCTACCGTCTCCTGGCCGAGGTGATCGGGAGCGGGACGGTCGGGGACGTGGATTGCAGTCTTCTGGGCTTCACGTTCGAGCCGGCCACGTCTGAGAAGTTCAACGTGCGGCCGCACGGAGGATAGGCCACCGGGGAATCCGCCGGCCAGGAGCCGGCGGATTCCCCTTGCTGCTTGACGCCAGGGTGACCGCGGCGATGGATGCAACCCGTCGCCGCGGTCACCTTCTTTGCGGGGGGGCGGGCCATGCCGGGGTCGATGCGCCCGCGCACCTCGTCCTGGGTGCTCACCCGTCCAATCACGGTCTTTGTGCCTCGTGATGCGGAGAGCCTCTATATCGCCGGGGCGGGCAAGCGGCCCCTTTGAGCCTATCCACTCGCGTCTCGGTGGAGGCCATCATGCTGCGAAAAGCGAACGACGGCCTCCAGTTGAGAGGAAGCTGCCGCCCCCGACGGACCTGGCCGGAAGGCTGGGTGCTCACAGCGGGATAGGTCACGGCATCCAAGACCTAGTTGATGGTGGTAGCCGCTATGCTGACGTAGAAGGAGTCCTTGTGTGTGTGGCAGCGTTGGAAGATCCAGTTGAGCGCACCGGGCTCTCGCTCTTCCAATCGGGAAAACCATTCGGGCCACTCGGACAGGAAGGATGGGACGTCCGGGGCGCGCAGGTACCAGATCCAGTTCCACTCATCGCCCCAGGCGTGGAAGAGCATCTGCGCGTATCCGATCTTGCCCTCGTCCTGGAGCTCCTGAAGGATGGGAACGTACAGGGACTGGGATTTCTCCTCGAGCGCTTCCAATGCCTCCCAATCGCACTGCCAGTAGAGCATGATGACGGTATCCATAGAGGGAGCGTCCTGGTTGGCAGTGTCCTGCGCAGCAGCGCCCAGGGGCACAGCGAGGGGAAACAGCAGACTGACGAGGAAGAGACGGCGGATCATGAGAACCTCCTTGGTGGTGGGTGGTGGGAACGACTCAGGAAGACACAGCGAGTATAAGCAGACTGTCCTGAGAAGCGCACTGTACACACCTCGCCACCTTGCCTGATACCCGACCTCCACCAATCATTTCACCTGGACCTGCCGGAGCATTTCGCTAAAGCCACGGGTAGATCACTCCCATTTCCCCTGGATTCCCAGTAGGCCAGGTCTTGAGGAACTGTGCTGTCCCGCCGAGCTCGGTCGTCGGACGGCCAGGGTGGGTGATTCGGGAACGATCCGGATCGACCGGCGCGAAGGAGTGGTGCATGAAGGAGCCGACGGAAGTCACGAATCCGTCCTACTACCACAAGGTCGTGGATTGTCAGTGGGCCTGTCCGGCCCACACGAACGTCCCAGAGTACATCCGCTTGATCGCCCATGGGCGATACACGGACTCGTACATGTTGAACCGGGACTCCAACGTCTTTCCGGGCATCCTGGGCCGTACCTGCGACCGGCCCTGCGAGCCCGCCTGCCGCAGGGGGCGCATCGAGGAGAAGCCGGTGGCCATCTGTCGGCTGAAGCGTGTGGCTGCGGACAACCGGGACGAGATCCGGGAGCGCCTCTCGAAGAGCCCAGAGGAGAAGAACGGCAAGAGAATCGCCTGCGTGGGCGCGGGTCCGGCCTCACTGACCGTGGCCAACGACCTCATGCCGCTGGGCTACCAGGTGACCATCTTCGAAAAGCTGAGCAAGCCGGGCGGCCTCATGCGCACCAACATCCCTGCCTTCCGGCTCCCTGGGAACGTCCTCGACGAGGAGATCGGCTACATCCTGGACATGGGTGTCGAGATCCAATACGAGGCGGCCGTCACCAGCATGAAGGCCCTCCTGGAGGAGGGGCACGACGCCATCTTTGTCGGCAGCGGGGCGCCCAAGGGGAAGAACCTGGAGATCCCGGGACGGCACGACGACCCGGAGCACGTACACATCGGGATCGAGTGGCTGGAGTCGGTCCACTTCGGGCACACGGAGTCCATCGGGGAACGTGTCCTGATCATCGGGGCCGGAAACACCGCCATGGACTGCTGTCGCACCTCGGTGCGCTTGGGTGGCAAGAGCGTGAAGGTGATGGCGCGTAAGCCGCGGCCCCTCTTCAAGGCGTCGGAGTGGGAGCTGGAGGACGCCGAAGAGGAGCTGATCGAGATCGTGGAGAATCATTCTCCGAAGCGGTTCCTCGTCGAGCGCGGCAAGGTCGTCGGGATGGAGTTCGAGGTGGTGACCTGGAATGAAGGTCCGGACGGCCGACTCCGGAAGGAGGTCGTGGACACCGTGGAGCTCCCGTGTGACGACGTGATCCTGGCCATCGGACAGGACAACGCCTTTCCCTGGATCGAGCGGGACATCGGCATCGAGTTCAACGAGTGGGACATGCCGGTGGTGGACCGTACCACGCACCAGTGCACGCGGGCCGGCGTCTTCTTCGGGGGTGACGCCGCCTGGGGACCGGAGAACATCATCTGGGCGGTGGAGCACGGGCACCAGGCGGCCATCTCCATCCACAACTACTGCCAGGGCAAGCCCCTCACGGAGCGACCCCCCTACGGCATGAACCTCGTCAGCGCGAAGATCGGCATGCGCCAGTGGGCCTACAGCAACGACTTCAACCCGGCGCCCCGGGCCGAGATGAACCACGTGGAATTGGTGAAGCGGTTCGAGAAGCTCCACATCGAGGTGGAGATGGGCTTCGACGCGGAGCAGACCGCCCGAGAGGTGGAGCGTTGTCTCAATTGCGACATCCAGACCCACTTCATCCCGAACCTCTGCATCGAATGCGACGCCTGTATCGACATCTGTCCCCTCCACTGCCTGACCATGACCGTGAACGGCACCGAGGAGGATCTGCGCACGCGGCTGGAAGCCCCGGCGGAGAATCTCGAGCAGGACCTCTACGTCTCGGATTCCCTGCCCCAGACGGGCCGAGTCATGGTCAAGGACGAGGATCTGTGCGTCCACTGCGGGCTTTGCGCCGAGCGCTGTCCGACGGATGCCTGGGATATGCGCAAGTTCGAGCTCCTGATTCCGTACGCCGGGCGGCCGGCACCCGCTTCGAGCGTCTGACGCCAGCCCACATCTTCGGCATTTGAGCCATGGAAAAGGTCAACGATTTCGCCTTCAAGATCGGCACCGTGAACGGCACCGGCTCCGCCAGTGCCAATGGGCTTCTCATGCAGGCCCTGTTTCGCATGGGCATCCCGGTCACCGGCAAGAACGTCTTCCCGTCCAACATCCAGGGTCTTCCCACCTGGTACGAGATCCGGGTGAGCAAGGACGGCTACGCGGCTCGTAGGCCGGAGTTCGATCTCATTGGGGCCATGAACCCCGCTACCTACGAGAGGGATATCGCCGAGGTCCACCCCGGTGGTTACCTGATGTACGATTCCACGTGGCCACTGGAGGCGTCCCTCCTGCGGCACGACGTGACCTTCCTGGGCATTCCCCTAGGGAAGATGTGCGTGGAGAACTTCAAGGGCTCGCGAGAGCGCATCCTGATGAAGAACATCGCTTACGTGGGTACGCTCACGGCGTTGCTGGGAATCGACACCGACGTGGTGCAGGGGCTGTTGCAGGAGAAGTTCGGCCGCAAGCCCGCGCTCATGGAATCGAACCATCTGGCCATCGGGCTGGGCTACGACTACGCCCGGGAGCACTTCGACTGTCCGCTTCCGATCCGTCTGGAGCGCATGGATGCCACGTCGGACTACATCCTCATGGATGGCAATACGGCCGCCGCTCTCGGGTGCGTCTACGCTGGAGCCACCGTGGGTGCCTGGTATCCTATCACTCCCTCCACGTCCCTCATGGATGCGTTCAAGGCCTTCTGCCACCGGTACCGCATCGACCCGGAGTCGGGGAGGAAGAAGTTCTGCATCCTCCAGGCGGAGGACGAGCTGGCGGCTGCCGGCATGGTGATCGGGGCGGGTTGGGCAGGGGCCCGGTCGTTTACGCCCACCAGCGGTCCGGGGATCTCCCTCATGGGGGAGTTCATCGGGCTCGCCTATTACGCCGAGGTCCCGAGCGTCTTCATCAATGTCCAGCGTACGGGACCCTCCACCGGCATGCCTACCCGGACCCAGCAGGGAGACCTGATGTTGGTGGCATACGCCTCTCACGGGGACACCAAGCACATCGCTCTCTTCCCGTCTAACCCCGAGGAGTGCTTCTACCTGGCCGTAGATGCCTTCGATCTGGCCGAGCGCTTTCAGACCCCCGTCTTCCTCGTGTCCGATTTGGACATCGGGATGAATGACTGGATGTGTCGCCGCTTGCGGTGGGACGACGGCTACCGGCCGGATCGAGGCAAGGTCCTCAGCGCCGAAGAGATCGAGAAGCTGGAGGTCTTCCACCGCTACCTGGACGTGGATGGCGACGGGATCACGGCACGCACGCTGCCAGGGGTCCACCCCAAGGGGAGCTACTTCACCCGGGGATCGGGTCACAACAAGTGGGGTGCTTACACGGAGGACTCGGAGGAGTACCTGGAAGTCGTTGACCGCCTGGCGCGCAAGATCGACTCGGCGGGCGAGGCGGTGCCGCAGCCGGTGGTGGTGGCGAGGGAGGGGGCCACCACGGGCATCGTGAGCATTGGAAGCTGTGACGCCGCCGTTCGGGAAGCGGTGGATTCATTGGCTGGCCGGGGACTCCCGCTGGATTACATGAGGGTGAGGGCGTTCCCCTTCGGAAAGGCGGTGCGGGAGTTCCTGGACGAGCACGAGAGGGTGTTCGTCGTGGAGCAGAACCGGGACGCCCAGCTCCGCACCCTCCTCGCCCTGGAGACGGGCGTCCCTCGGGATCGGTTGCCGTCGGTTCGATACTACGGCGGGCTCCCGCTCAGCTCCCACCATGTGGTGGACGGAATCGAAGCACATCTGGAAAGGGTCGAGGCATGAGCACAACCCCCAAGCCCACGGTCCGTCATCCGGGCCTCCGCCGGAACGCCCTGGGCCTCACTCGGCGGGACTACGAGGGAAGGATGTCGACCCTCTGCGCCGGATGCGGACACGACTCGGTGACCAGCGCCATCATTCAGGCGTTCTGGGAGCTGGACGTGCCGCCGCACCGGGCGGTGAAGGTGAGCGGGATCGGATGCTCGTCCAAGACGCCCACCTACTTCATGCAGGAGTCCCACGGCTTCAACTCCGTGCACGGGCGTATGCCGTCCATTGCATCCGGAGCGAACGCGGCCAACGGCGGGCTGGTCTACATCGGGATCTCCGGGGACGGAGACTCGCTGTCCATCGGCCTGGGCCAGTTCTGTCACGCCGTGCGGCGCAACGTGAACATGCTGTACGTACTGGAGAACAACGGGGTCTATGGCCTGACCAAGGGCCAGTTCTCCGCTTCGGCGGACGTGGGTACGCGGTCGAAGAAGG
>JBDHKE010000110.1:0-18990 GCA_039586555.1 Gemmatimonadota bacterium
GGCGCATGTGTGCTCCGCACCGCTCGACACGGAGCTGAACGTGACCGACCCGGTGACCTGTACCGGACGGGTCCGCCTCTCGGTGCTTCCGTCGCCCAGCTGGCCTCGGTTGTTTCGACCCCAGCAGAGGACCTGGCCGGAATTCGTGACCCCGCAGGTGTGATTCCTGCCGGCGCTCAGCTGAGAGAATCGGGCCTGTGAGGCGACGGCCGCGGGACTGAATCGGTCGCTCGTGGAGCCGTCGCCCACCTCCCCGTTTCCGTTGCCTCCCCAGCAGAAGGCCCGTCCGTCGGAGGTCCGGCCGCAGGTGTGCTGATGACCGGAGGTGATCTCTGCGAAGCGGATGTCGCCGGCAACCTGCTGGGGCTCGGGATAGCTGGCTCGATCCCGCACATATCCGGCTCCCAGTTGTCCCTGCCAGTCGCTGCCCCAGCAGTGGGCCCGGCCGTCAGCGAGCCCGCACGTGTGCTCGCCGCCGCTGGCGAGAGCCTGGAAGCGGAGCCCGCCCTCCACCGGCTGCGGGGACGCCGAGCGAGCCTCGAAGCTGTCGAAGTTCCCCAGCTGTCCGTACTCGTTATCACCCCAACATGCGGCCGCCCCGTCGGCGCGGAGCCCGCAGGTGTGGCGCCCGCCTGCGCTGACCAGGGTGTACCCGGTCAGCTGTCCGGAGCCCAGCTGACCTCGGTCGTTGGCTCCCCAGCAGCGCGCGGCCCCTCCGGCGGCCACCGCGCACACGTGACCCTGTCCGGCGCTGATGGATCGAAACGCCTGCCCGCTCAGTTGGGTCGAGGGGGTGAAGGAAGACTCTCCGCCGAGCCGGCCCCAGCACGAGACGCTTCCGGAGCCCAGGCGCCCGCATGTGAACGCACCCCCGGCGTCCACCGCGCCGAATGAGATCGACGCAGTCGCCGCCGTCACGGTGACCGTGGCCGTGCCGGAGACCCCCTCCAGGCTGGCGGTGATCGTGACCGAGCCCGGTGCGCGAGCGGAGATCGTGCCCTCTGCTGACACCGTGGCGACGCCTGGATCCGACGAGGTCCACTGGACGGCAGGATTGGCCAGCTCCTGACCGTCTCGGTTGAGAACCCGGGCGAGAGCCCGGACGGCGCCGCCCGCGGTGAGCTGGGTCTCCTGAAGAACGATCTCCACGCTGGCGATGCCGGCCTCGACCTCCGGAGCCGCCTCCACCGTCAGGATCACGTTCGCCGCCCCGCTCCCGGCGCGAGCCGTGATCCGAACCTGGCCTGGAGCCCGAGCCGTCACCAGGCCGGCGGATGAGACCGTGGCCACGGAACGGTCACTGGTCTGGTAGGTGACAGGCATCTGCAGCCGCTGGCCCTCCTGGTCCGTGACTGCCGCCCGAAGCTGGACCGTCTCGCTCACCTCAATCCGCTCCCTCGGGGATTCCAGGCTCACGGTCTCCACCACGGACTCCAGGACCTCGAGGGCGAGAGCCTGAGTCACTCCTTCGACGGTTGCCCGAATCTCCACCGGACCCGCTGCGATGCCACGGACGGTACCATCGGGAGACACCGTGGCCACCGCCGGATCCGCGGAGATCCACTCGATGGGCCGGTCGCCCACCTGCTGGCCGCTCTGGTCTCTCGCCGCGGCCCGGACGCGAAGGGTCTCCCCGACGCGCAGGGTGCCTCGGTCCACCGTCAGGGCTACCGATTCCACGGGCAGGCTCGTAGTCTGGACCGTGACCACCGCTGCGGCCAGGAGGTTTTCTTCCTGGACCGCGGCTGTGATGGTGGCCGTGCCGGCCTCCAGCCCCGTGACGACGCCATCGGCGGAGACCATGGCCACCGTGCTGTCACTGGACTGCCAGACCGCTTCGGGAGGATCCACGGGACTCCCCGCCGAGTCGGACGCCAGGAGCTGAAGGCGGAGGTCCGATCCGGTGGTCACCGAAGTGGTGTCGGGGAAGAGGGAGATCGCGGCCAAGACCGGTAGGGTGGGGTCGGTGGGCCCCCCCTCACCGCCCGAGCCTCTCCCGCCCAAGCCAGGCCCGAACGCCGCCCACAAGCCTACCGCACTGGCTACGAGCACCGCGGCCGCCGCACCCCACGGCCAGTAGGCGAGGATGGGCGATCGTACCGCGGGCACCACGGTCACCGAGGCCGAGGCCACGACGCCGTCGGACTTCACCGTGACGGTGGTGGAGCCCTGGGCTGCGGCCCGCACCCGTCCCCGGGCGTCCACATCCGCGACCGCCGGGTTCTCGGTCGTCCACCGGAGCTCCCGCCCGTCGAGCACCTGATCCTCCGGGCCGAGGGCCACGGCCTCGACGGTCCGGGTCTTTCCGATGGGTACCTCGAGCTCTCTTGGCTCGACCCGGATGGAGCGAATCGGGACCGGGGCGACCCTGAGCCGCAGCTCCGCCTGCTTCCCCTCGCAGAGTGCGACCACGGTTGCCTCTCCCGGACGACGCGCCTTCACTGTCCCGTCATCCCGAACCCGGAGGACGTCCCGATCACTGGATCGCCACTGGATGGAGCGTCCCTCAGGCGAAAGAGGAGCGCCGTTCCCGTCCAGCAGGCGGAGGCCCAGGCGCCGGGACTGGCCCTCGACGAGGGCGGGGTCCGAGATGGAAAGCTCCAGAGCCGCGACGGGAGCTGGAGTCACGGGCAGCCGGACCGCCTCAGTGATCCCCTCGCAGGTGGCCGTGATCGTGACCCTGCCGGCCGCCAGGCCGCGGACCCGACCGGATTCCGAGACGACCGCCTGGGCATCGTCTGAGGAGCTCCACACGATGGTGCGACCGTCCAACCGCGCCCCGTTGGGACCTCGTGCGTCCGCGCGGAGCTTGATCTCCTCTCCGCAGGACACTTCGCCCTCGGCCGGAGAAACCACGAGCTCTACGACTCTCTCCGGCGCGACCCGGACCGTGACGGAGGCCGACCGCCCTTCGCACGTGGCGGTGATGGTGGCGGAGCCCGCGCGGTTGCCCCTCAGGCGCCCGTCCGGCCGCACCTCGACGACGTCCGGGTCGCTGGAAGCCCACTTCACGTGCCGCCCGCTCAAGGGATAGTCGTCTACGGAGCACGGAGTGGCTCGAAGCTCGGCGTATTCCCCCACGGAGATCGTGGGGCTGTCCGGGGAGATCGTGATCCGGGCCACCGGGCGGGGGGAGACCTCAACGGGCACCGAGGCCGTCACGCCTTCGCACGTACCCGTGATGCTGGAGGAGCCGGGGGATACCGCCTGCACCGTCCCGTCGGCCTCCACCGCGGCGACTCCCGCGTCCCCCGAGCTCCACGTCACCTGCCGGTCGGGCAGGGGGCCCCGCTCACGGCCCAGGGGAACCGCGCTTACACGGGCAGACTCCCCCTCCACCAGGGAGAGGGCGGCTGGCGAGATCTCCAGGCCGGCCACCTTCTCGGGGACCACCCGCACCGAAACGCCGCCCCGAGTCCCTTCGGCCAGGACCGTGACGATCGCCGTTCCGGGTCTCCGGGCCACGACCTGCCCCTGCTGATCCACGGCGGCGACACTGGGGTCGCTGGAGGCCCAGGACACGGGGCGGTCCTCCAGCCGCTCGCCACGAGCTCCCCGGGGGACCGCCTGCATGGCGTGCGTCTCGCCGATCTCGAGCTCCAACGCACTCGGCGACAGCTCGATGGAGGCGATCGGTGTGGGGGCTCCCACCACCGAAGCCGTCCCGGAGACCCCCTCGCAGGTCGCCGTGATGGTCGCCCGACCGAGCTGGAGAACCGTGATCTCGCCCTCCTCCCCGACTCGGGCCACGTCCGGATCGCTGGACATCCAGGAAACGTCGCGGTCCCTCAGCTCCTTCTCCCCCGGGGCCAGAATCTGGACGGCGAGCTTCCGGACCTCGCCCAGGGGGATCGAGCACTCGCTGGGTGACACCACCACCCGCTCCACCGGAAGGGGGACGACCTCGATCTCCAGGGTGCTGCTCACCCCTTCGGAGCTGGCGATCACGGCCACGGACCCGGGACGGAGCGCCTGGAGCATGCCGTCCCCTGTGACGACGGCGATGTTCGGGTCACTGGAGGTCCAGTCCAGGGGCCTCCCGTCCAGGGGTCGCCCGGAGAAATCCACGGGTGTGGCTTCTACCTGCCAGCTCTGACCTTCGAAGACCGGCCCGGAGGGAGGAGTGAGATGGAGAGAGCCCACCGGCTGCCGGCCCTTCGCATAGCCCGCCAACTGCAGGCGCAGGGGGTCGGTATGGGACGGTGGCGCGACGCTGAGCTGGCCGTAGATGTCTTCCATGCTCGGCCAGCGGTCCTCGGGACTCTTCTCCAGCATGCGTCCCACGAGCTCCGCGAGCTCGGCGGGGCAGTCCGGTCGCGCCCCCGCGAGGGGAGGTGGAGGTTCGCTGGCGTGGGCCTGCATGACGGCGATGGTGGCACCTTTGAAGGGGGGGGCGCCGGTGATCATCTCGTAGGCCACCACGCCCAGCGCGTACTGGTCCGAACCGCCCGTCACCTCCTTGCCCAGGGTCTGCTCGGGGCTGATGTAGGCGGGCGTGCCCACGATCATTCCCGTCCGCGTCAGGCTTTCCTCGTCCCGGACCTTCGCGATGCCGAAGTCGGTGACCACCAGGTTGCCGTCGTCGTCCAGGAGCATGTTGGACGGCTTGACGTCGCGGTGTACGACTCCCCTGCGATGGGCGTAGCCGAGGGCGGACGCGGCCTGGGAGAGCCAGAGTCGTGCGACGGGGATGGGGAGGGGCCCCTCCCGCCGGGTCACCGCCTCCAGAGACCGGCCCGGGAAGTAGGTCATCGCGAAGTAGTGGAGGTCCTCGGTGGACTGGACCTCGTAGATCGTGACGATGTTCGGGTGCCGGAATTGTGCCGTGGTCCTGGCTTCCTGCAGGAAGCGCCGCACGAGCCGGGGATCCACCATCAGGCCGGGCGACATGACCTTGATGGCCACGCGCCGATTCAGGCTGGGCTCGTCGGCCAGGAATACGGCGGCCATGCCGCCATAGCCCAGGAGACCTCGAATCTCGTACTTGCCACCGGTGACCCTCCGGAGCTTCGACTCGATGGCGTCCCACGCCGACTCCCCTTCGTCGGCGGGAGCCCCGGCCATGTCCGGCTGCTCCGCGCCACAGTAGGCGCAGAAGCGATCCCCGACGAGGATGTGCTCTCCGCAGCCGGTACAATTACGAAGGGTCGGCATCGATTCGGAACGTGGCCCCGCGGGCCGGTGGAACGGCTCTTTCGGTCATCCTGTTCGCGCTGATCGCGCCAGGGACGGAGGATCCGTCCCGACGGCCGGGCAGAAACGGAAGTTACGCCCCCGAAAGGTTATCACGATCGCACGGGACATGCCACGCTCGGCGCCGCCTAGCCGGCCTCTCCGACGCACCCCGACGCGCTCACTCCGAACTGCGCGAGCAAAGACGCGGAGTAGAGGATCACCCGATCGCTTCGGATCCCGCGGTCGAGAAAAAACTTCGCCTCCGCCTCGTCGATGTCACGCTGGGAGGCCAGTACCACGTAGAGATGCTGGAAATCCCGGGGTCGCACGCCCAGCCGCTGGAGGGCTCGCTGGTGCATGAAGGGTATGGTCACCTTCGACCCCGCGTGATAACAGAGCGCCACGAACGGGCGACGGGGCATCAGGAAGGCCCAGATGATCGCGAGCCCCTCCCCCAGACCGAAGGCCAGCGCCCCCACGTGGCCGTTCTCACCGCCCACCAACGCCTCCTGACCCGGTCCCAGGCGAGGCCAGGTCATGTCGGAGATCTGGAGCATGATCGGGGGCCCCTCGCCGCTGGGGAAGCTCCTCACATGGACGTTCATGCGCCCCATGGGGAAGCCCGGGACTCGCCGGTAGCACGTAGGCACGAGTCAGGGGCCTGCCGTCAGTGCCCGGCTCCCACCTGTGAAGGAGCCCCCGCGGGCGGCGCATTGGCCCCGACCGGACGCAGGATGTTGATGGTTACCGCGTTGCTCCTGTGATTCCCCAGGTCGTACAGCGAGATGGTAAGGGCCACGCTGATATTCTCCGCGGGTCCGAACTGGATGCAGGGCTCGAACCAGGCGGTGCCGAAGGAGGTGTCCCCATCCACCTCTCCGTTGAGGCGGGTTGAGCCACTGTTGCCGGCCGGTTTGAACTGGTAGGCCATCCGGATCGGTTCACCGTACAGCTCGGCGACCTCGCCAAAGCGCACAGGAATGTCGTCGTCGGGGTCCCAGTAGTCGAAGTAGACGCGGTACCGACTGCCAGGCGGAGACTGTCCCGCACACCCGACCGCGTCATTGAGCACGAGCAGGTTGAAGCCGGGGCTCGAGATCGTAGGTGGATTGAAGAGCTCCAGTGTGGCGGCGATGACCTGGGGGCTGTTCGCCGCGTCCGGGGAACGGACGATGACCTCCGCCGTGAACTCACCGGTGATGTAGTCGATGGGCTGAGGAGTCAGGGTCAGGGTCGCCGGCGCCGTCGTCAAGGAAAGGGCGGATCTGAGCCACTCCGGAGTGTCGGATGGGTAGACGATGTCCACGTCGAGGCCGCCGAGGGAGCCTCCGCCCGAGTTGGTGATCGAGACCGATCGGCTGGGCCACGGAGGGTCGGAGCTGAGGCTCCAGCTCACGCTCGTGCGCGAAAGCTCGATCAGGGGTGGCGAAGCCACGACCGTCAGGGACACGGTGACCGTCTGTGGACTGTTGTTGGCAGCGGCGGAGCTGACTTCCACGGCGGCCGAATAGCTGCCCTGTCCCAGGGTCGCTGCCGAAGCCGTGATCGTCAGGGTGGCCGGGGCCACGGACCGGTCGAGGGTCGCCAGCAGCCAGCCGGTGGGCTGGCCCGGCCCGTACGCCACGGTAGCCTGCAGACCGTCCAGGACTCCATCTCCCTCGTTGGTGACACTCACCGTTCTGGATGCCGGCTCGGCGCCGGCCTCGGGCAGGGTCATGGAGACGCTGGTGGGATTGAGCGCGATGGCAGGTAGGGGCGCCGCGGTGAAGGAGAAGACGGCCGGCGCGAGGCCCTCCACCCGCGCTTCGAAGACCTGCGGTCCCGCCACCTGGCCCAGGATTCCCGTGGTCCCCGCGAAGCCGGAGGCGTCGCTGATCACCACTTCGTCCGCCGTGGACCCTCCTCCCTGCGTCGAGACGAACGTGACCGGGACGCCGGGGACACCCAGTCCGTCCTGGGCCAGGACCCGGGCCTGCAGGGGGACCGGGCTACCCAGAGGCGCGGCGAACCCGTCGTCGCTCACGCGATTGATCGCCGAGGGCGGGGGCAGGATGGTGAGGATAGCGAAGCCCTGGACTCCGGGCGGAGGGGGCGCCCACGAGTCCCGTGGCATCCACCTCCACTCTGGAATCGCTGCTGGTCCAGGACACGAAGAACTGGGGAACCTCCTGATTCTGGGCGTCGTAGCCGACGGCGCGAAGTTGGAGCGCGTCGCCGAACGAAAGGAACGCCTCGGGGGGCTGGACCTCAAGGATACGGATGTTGGAGCCGGGACCCACGTAGACCAGTGGAATCTCGGGCACGTCATTCGTCGCGGGGCTCCCCTCCACCAGTACGTCCCGCTCCCCCTCGAATAGCAACACGCCGCTTCCCAGCATCTCCACCCGAATGCGCAATTCCTCAGGGGAAGACTGGAGGTTCACCGTGAGCTGGACGGAGATCTCCTGCTGTTCGATGGGGCGGGCGATGAGCGAATCCACCAGCACCTCGGAGGGGGGGCGAATCACCACCACCCGAACCTGATCGATGAACAGCCCCGCCGAAGCCAGGTCCACGTCCGACGTCACCACCGGGCGAACGGAGAGGTGGGCGAGGCCGGAGGTGGAAGGCTGAGTGGACTGATCGGCGCAGCCCGCCAGAACGAAACCGAGAAGGGCGACGCACCTACCTACCGAGAGCCGCCGGAGGGACACCGAAACCTTGGCCATAGTCGCACCCGTGTCGGGAGACGGTCCAACGTCGAGGGCCACGGGGTAAAAAGACCCGTGCCCCTCGAGAAGCACCCACTCCCCCGGCCGTTCGGGCGGCCGGAGGGACTCTGCTGGAGGCGAGGCTCCTCACCGCGAAGATACCCCATGTCGGGTCCACGAACCACCTTTCTGCGGCTCCTGGCCCACCCGCGGCTCCCGCGGCGGCGAACCCCACGTTCCGGCCGGCTCCCGCCGCGCCCCGTTGGAGGGCCTGGCGCCGACAGCGGGATGCGGGTTGCCCGGGGCGTTCGGAACCCCGCTCACGGCCGGGAGATAGTAGAGGACGAAGGCTCGCCGGATTCCGCCGCTCGCGGGGGCTCGATGACGTCCAGAAAGGCTGCCGCTCCCCTCTTCTCTCTCCTGCTGGCGGCTCTTTGTGCCGGGTGCGGCGGGCCGTCTCCGCCTGCACCAGCGCCTCCCGCTCCCGTCTACTCCCCCGAATGCTGGATCGGCGACCCGTCGCAGGTGGTCTCCAGCGGGGCGCAGGCGGTCCGCTTCGCCCTCCCGGGGCCCGTGGATCCGGCACACGCACCCTTTCCCCGAAGCCCCAGCGAGCGGATCGTCTTCCGGCATCTCTACCAGACGTTGATCCGCGTGGATTGCGCGGGAGCGGTCCTCCCCGGTCTCGCCGCGTCGTGGACGGGGTCCGACGGGGGACTCACCTGGACGTTCCTCCTTCGAGAGGACGCCCGCTTCCGGGATGGCAGCCCGGTTCGGGCCGCGGACGTCATCGCCAGTTGGACCGGCGGGACGCTGAGCGGGGACCGCCCCTGGGGGCCGGATCCTCCGGAGTCCCTCACGGCCCTGGGCGACCGCCGGGTGCGCGTGACCTTCTCCCGGGCTTCCGCCGACGTTCCGGCGGTGTTCGCCGATCCCGGGTTGAGTGTGGCTCGCCGGGAGGGGTCGACGTGGGCCATGGGGACCACCGGGTATCGTGCGGATGCTCCGGCGAACGAGGCGACCGGAAGTGGCGCCGCACCGCGGGACCGGGTGACCCTGTCCTGGCTCGGTCCCGGCATCCCTCCGGGCCCCGAGCGGATCCAGTTCGAATTCCAGCCCGCCTCGGACGCGCGAGACCTGGTGGACCAGGGATTCGACGTTCTCGTGTCCCGGGATGTCTCGGTCCTCCGCTACGTTTTGGAGCGGACGGACTACGACTCGTGGCCGCTGCCCTGGGACCGCACCTACGTCCTCCTCGTGCATGCGCTGCTCACCGAGGGCACTCCCGAGGCGGGGTCGCCCCGCGGGATTCCGGCCTCCGTCGCTCGGACCCTCGCCGGCGAGGCGGTTCGTGCCGAGGCCCGGCCGCCCCGGGGTCCGAGGTGGTGGGAGCGTGCCGATGGGTGCTTCCTGCGCCTTCCTGCCGGGGCGGGCGTGGGCTACGCGGCGCGTTGGGCGCGGTCGCCCGAGGTGGAAGAATCGCGGACCCTGCGCATCGCGTTTCGGAGCGACGACCCCACCGCGCGCGACCTGTCCGAGCGCCTGGTGGCCCTCACCGGTCCCGGGAGCGCGCGCGGCGAGGCGGAGTGGGTCCGGCGGCAGCTCCCTCAGGCAGCCGAGGATTCTCGGGTCCAGGCTCTGGGTCATGGCCCTTCGGCGTTCGCACGAGCGCTCGGTGAGGGTTCGGAAGCGGCCTACGTCATCGCTCTCCCGGATCGTCCTTCGGCGCCCTGCGAGGAGCTCGGCAACCTCGTCGCGAGCGCCGGCTGGCTGGGCCTGCGGCTGCCCGGGCCCGAGCGCTCCGGCATCGTGCCCGCGTCGCGCCTGGATCTCGGGCAATCTCTCGTCTCCCTGGTGCAGACCCGGTCACGGCTCATCCTGCGCGGGGGCACCCCACCTCTGCTCCTGGAGGGAGATGGGACGCTGGTATATCCGGCCACTTCGCCGGGGGTTGGCACGCGATGAAGTTCCGTGGCCGCCTGCTGCTGGCCTTCGTGGTGGCGGTGATCCTGCCGGTGGCGGTGTTCGCCTTGGGGATCCGAAGGCAGGTGGCCTTCGAGCTCGCGCACCAGTACGAAGAGCGGGTGGATGCCCTCGTGCAGATCGTGCATGAGGATCTGGAGCGAGTCGACCGAAGGGTCAGCCAGCGACTCGTCTCTCTCGGGGCCGCCCTGGCCGAGGACAACCGTTTTCGCCTGGGTATCCAGGGGGCGGAGGAGCAGAGAGCGTACGTGCTGGACTACGCAGAGAGGGCTCTCTCTCTCACCGACCTATCTATGCTCCAGATCCAGGATCCCGAAGGCCGCATCGTGAGCTCGGGGCATTTCCGCAACGAGTTCGGCCGGCTGGACCCGGAGCTCCCGCGCCTGCTTTCCGGCGGCGTGGGTCCGACCGTGGCGCGAGTTCGCAGTCCCGAGGGAGGGTTTCTGGCCCTGGCTCGCGTGGATTCGTGCCGGGTGGGGCGCACGTGGCTGAAGCTGGTGGGAGGCGTGACCGTGGACGCCGGCTTCACCGAGCGGCTGTCCCGGGGCGATCTGACGGTTCTTCTGGCTCTTCCGGCGGAGGCGGTGGATTCGGGCCCTTTGGGGAGTGGAGTGGTGGGAGAATCCATCACCGAGAGGATCCCCCTACCGTTCATCAGCCCGGGGCCGGACGGAGTCCCGCGAGCGGATACTGCCTACATCGTCGTGCGTCACTCTCTTTCGGGATTGGCCACCGTTCGACGATCCCTGGACCTGTGGCTGCTCGTGGCGATCCTGGTGGCGACGGCCCTGGGTCTTCTGCTGGCCATGTGGCTTTCCTTCCGGGTTTCTCGGCCTCTGACGGAGTTGGCGCGAAAGACTTCGAGAATCGACCTGGATCGGCTCGACGTGGAGTTCTCCAGCGACCGCCGGGACGAGGTGGGGACGCTGGCCCGCTTTCTGGGCGAGATGACCGAGCGCCTCCGGGCTGGCGCCGCGAAGCTCCGGGAAGCGGAGAGGCGCCTGGCGGTGGGGGAGCTCGCCCGCCAGGTCAACCACGATCTCAAGAACGGGCTGATTCCCATACGGAACGTTCTCCGCCACCTGGCTCAGGTTAACCGGGAACGGCCGGAAGATCTGTCGTTCGTCTTCGGCGAGCGGAAGGGCACGCTGGACTCGAGCCTCGAGTATCTCGGGGATCTGGCCGCGAATTATGCTCGTCTCTCTCCGGCGCGCGCCTTCGAGGCCTGTGACCTGGCTGCCATCGCTACCGAAGTGGTGCGGGGCGAGGGGAGTGCGAGTAACGTGAAGACGGAGGTGCGACTGGAGCCCGACCTGCCTCAGGTCTCGGCGGATCCGGTGGCTCTGCGGAGGATCCTCGAGAACGTGGTCCGGAACGCCGTCGAAAGCCTGCGAGGGGGCCGCGGCACCGTCACGGTGGCAGCGGAGCCGCTGGACGGAGGCTCCGCTCGCTGGGTGCGCATCACCATCCGGGACGACGGGTGCGGCATGGCCGAAGAGCAGTTGGAGCGTGCCTCCGACGATTTCTTCACCACTAAACAAGGGGGAACGGGTCTGGGACTCTCGATCGTACGGCGGCTGGTGATGGACCTTCATGGCCGCATGAGCCTCGAAAGCCGGCCGGGGCAGGGGACGACGGTTCGGGTGGATCTCCCGGCATGGCATCCGGACGAGAAGCCGGGGCCTCTGGCTGGGCAACCTTCGGGGGCGGGATGAGCCGGGCGATTCAAGAGATGAGCCTCGCGATTCAGGGGGGAGCGGCAGAGTGATCCAGCTGCTGATCGTCGATGACGTGGCGGCCATGGCGGAACAGTACGCGTACGACCTACGACGCCTGGGCGGGTACGAGACCCTCGTGGCGATGGACGGCACGGCGGCGCTGCGGACGCTGGGCGAGGAGGTGGTGGACTGCGTGATCCTGGATCTGGAAATGCCGGGCCTGGACGGGTTCGGCGTGCTGGAGGCCATGGGAGAGAAGAAGGATACCACGCCGGTCATCGTCTACACGGGAACGGGAGACTTCGACCGCTGCGTGCGCGCTGTCCGCCTGGGGGCCTACGGGTTCATCGACAAAAGCGAGCCGGTCGAGCGGGTGATGCAGGAGGTGGAGAACGCCCTCAGACATCGGCGGCTGGAGCAGGAGGTGCGAGCGCTCCGGGAGCGGTTGGGGTCCCAGACGCCGCTCGTGGGCGAGAGCGGTGCCATGAAGGACCTGCGGGAGGCGCTCGCCCGAATCGCTCCGGTCCCCAGCCCGGTGCTGATCCAGGGCGAGAGTGGCTCCGGGAAAGAGCTCGTGGCCCGGGAGCTCCACCGTCTGGGGCCCGCTCCGCAAGAGCCCTTCCTGGCCATCAATTGCGCGGCCCTGCCCGAGCAGCTGGTCGAGAGCGAGCTCTTCGGCCACGAGCGCGGAGCCTTCACCGGAGCGGTGGGGGTCCGCAAAGGAGCCTTCGAGGGCGCCGGTGCGGGGACCCTTTTCATGGACGAGATCGGCGAGCTTGCCACATCGGCTCAGGCCAAGCTCCTCCGGGTTCTGGAGCAGCGCGAGGTGACACGCCTGGGCGGGAACCGCACGATTGCCGTGCGGGCCCGAGTCGTGGCCGCCACCAACCTGGACCTGGATCGGGAGGTGTCGGAGGGCCGCTTCCGGGAGGACCTCTTCTTCCGTCTCAATGTCCACGTGCTGAAAGTCCCTGCACTGCGCGAGCGACTCTCCGATCTGCCTGAGCTGGCTCGCCACCTGGTCGTCTCGATCTGCTCCACCCTGGGTGTGCCGCCGAAGGAGCTGACCGGCGAGGCACTGGGGGGGCTGATGGTCTACGACTGGAGGCGGAACAACGTCCGGGAGCTGCGAAACATCCTCGAGCGCATGGTCATCGCGACGGATGGGAGCGCCATCGGGTTCACGGACGTGCCGCTGGAGGTGCGTGGACCGGCGAAGCCCCCGGAGAAGGAAGCGCGAACCTTTCGCGAGAGGAAGGCCGAGGCGGAGCGTCAGATCCTGATCACTGCCCTGGAGCGCAACGATTGGCACATCACCCACACTGCCAGGGAGCTGGGCCTGGCGGATCACGCCAGCCTGCTGAAGATCATGCGCCGGCACGGGCTCCGGTCTCCGGAGTCCCGCTGAGTCCCCACTTGCCCTGAGTCCACGCCGCGTCGGGCTCGGGCATGGACGCCGATCCCGACCTCCATTCCCTTCCGTGCCCTTCCAGGAAGGGACGCTGCGGGGTGGGTCCGCACCGACAGCCCCACTTGTGTCTGTACGGACACATCTCCCCTCTCCTGAGCGTGTCGCGGTGGACACGAGCGAGGCAACGCAGATATCCAGCATGAGTGTCAATGAGTGGTCTTAAGTTGCTGTTTGTCATGTACTTCATAAGTCCCTGAACCCGCAGGTGTCGGCCTGGCCAGCACGTTGCCTCTCCAGACGGGCGTGGATCAGCGAACGGATCCTCCGCGCTGAGCAGACCCCGAACAGAGGGGAGGAGACCATGCACACCGACGCCAGGCACACCCACAGATGGAGAATCGCATCCCCCGTGGCGGCCCTGATCGCCCTTGGCCTCTCCGCGCTCCTGGTGGGAGCGTGTGACGAGGACAAGCCCCTGATCCCGCCGGAAGCTCTGCGGGCAACGCCTCCGGCATCCCGCACGGCAGCCGCCTCGGAAGCCGCGCTTCCCGGCACCCCGCGGACGGACTCAGGCTCGGAGACACGGAGATCGAGTCCGGGCTCCATTTCCCGACCCGAGCCCCCCGTGCGGTCGGCGGTTCACGAAGTCACCTACTCCGAGGCCGAGGTGGCCTACAGGGAGGGCCGATACGACGAAGCGTTCGAGCTCTTCGCCGCCTACACGGCCTCGAAGTCCGAGAACCCGTGGGGCCACTACATGCTGGGCCTGTCCGCCTGGAAGGCCGGTCTGACTGAGGAGGCCGAGGCGGCCTTCGAGCGAGCGCTGTCCCTGGATCCCCTTCACGTGAAGAGCATGGTGAACCTGAGCCGGGTCCTGCTCGACCTGGGCGAGCCCGGCCAGGCGGATGAGGTGATCGCCAGGGCACTCGAGCTCGACCCGGGGTCGAATGCGGTCCTGCGGGTCCGGGGGCGGGTCAAGCACGAGCTCGGTGACTTCGACGCGGCAGTCAACTCCTACAGACGGGCGATTCTCCTGGATGGACGGGACGCCTGGTCCATGAACAACATGGGCCTGGTGCTCATTCAGGACGGCCGCTACGAGGAGGCTCTCGGCCCGCTGGCCCGGGCTGTCGAGCTCCTTCAGGATGTCGCCGTGTTCCAGAACAACCTGGGTGTCGCGCTCGAGCGGAGTGGCTACGTTGCGGCTTCGGCAGAGGCCTTCCGTTCCGCCCTCGCCCTGGACGGATCGTACCAGAAGGCCGCGGCGAGCCTGGAGAGAGTCGAGGGGCTTCTGGAGAGCTCCGATCTTGGAGCCGTGGACCTCACGGCCTTCGCCAGGGGATTTGAAGCTCAGGTGGAACGCTGGCGTGAGGTGGCGTCCGACGAGGTCACGTCCGAGTCCAGGAATCCCGAGTCCGCGGTGCTCCCTTCCGACACCATCCGCGACTAGCGGGCCCGTCGGGTTGGCTCCGGGGGCCGTCGTGCGGGTCCCCTGACGACGGGCGGCTGGCGGTCTCACCGGGGGCTCCGGAAGCTTGCGGCGCCCCCGGTGCAGACGTTCTCTTGCACCGGGTCGTTCTCTTCCACCGAGTCGTTCTCTTGGACCGGTTGGGGAGCGACCCGCCGAGCCTGACTTGTGGACCCTGGAACGAGCAGCCTCATGAGCACTCGTCACTCCGCCTGCGCTTTCGCGGCACTGGTCCTCCTCCTCTCCGGCCCGACGCCGGGGCTTCATGCCCAGGAACGGGGCGGGGATTCCAACGCCCTTCTCCCCCAGGCCCTCTTCGACGGTCTCGAATACCGCATGATAGGTCCCTCGCGGGGCGGACGGGTCACCGCGGTGGCCGGACATCGAGCGCAGCCGTCCACGTTCTACATGGGCACGGTGGGCGGAGGCGTCTGGAAGACGACCAACTACGGCACCACCTGGGTGCCCATTACGGACGGCTTCTTCGCCACGGGCTCCATCGGGGCCATTCGCGTTGCCGAGTCGAATCCCGACGTGGTCTACGTGGGCACGGGGTCGGACGGGCTCCGCAGCAACGTGATCATCGGAAAGGGGGTCTACAAGTCCGTGGACGCCGGTGAGACGTGGACCCACGTGGGCCTGGAGAACGTGGGGAACATCGGCGCGGTCCTGATCCATCCGGAGGACGCGGATCGCGTGTACGTGGCCGCCATCGGCAATCCCTTCGCGCCCAACCCGGAGCGCGGCGTCTACCGCAGCGTGGACGGCGGGGCCACCTGGGCGAACATCCTCTTCGTCTCGGACAGCACCGGCGCGGTGGATCTGGAGTTCGCCCCCGACGACCCGGACCTCGTCTACGCCACCCTTTGGCGCGCCGAGCGAAAGCCGTGGACGATCATCAGCGGTGCGAGGGAAGGTGGGGTCTACCGGTCCATGGACGGTGGTGACACGTGGAGCCCCCTCACCAATGGGCTGCCCAACGGACTGCGAGGCAAAGCGGATCTGGCGGTCTCCGCGGCCGATCCGGACCGGGTGTACGTCCTGATCGAGGCTCCGGGCTCGGAGGGCGGCGTGTACCGCTCCGACGACCGGGGGGAGAGCTGGGTTCAGGTCACGGACTTCCAGCCCATCCGAAACCGGCCCTTCTACTACTGCAACCTGGAGGCGCATCCCCACGATCCGGACATCCTCTGGGGGATGGCCGAGGGGTACTACAAGTCCACGGACGGCGGTAAGACGTGGACGTCCCAGCGGGTGCCCCACGGGGACAACCACGACATGTGGGTCAACCCGGACAACCCGGATCTCTTCATCCAATCCAACGACGGGGGGGCCAACGTCACGCTGGACGGAGGGCAGACCTGGTCCACGCAGCACAACCAGCCCACGGCCGAGCTCTACCAGGTGGACGTGAGCGACGAATTCCCCTACCGGCTGTACGCCGGCCAGCAGGACAACACGACCATCTCCGTTCCCAGCCTTCCTCCCCGGTCCATGCCGGGAGGCCACACCGCCCTATGGGAGGAGCAGGGAGGTTGCGAGACGGGGCCGGCGGTGCCGAAGCCCGGAGACCCGGACATCGTCTACGCCAACTGCAAGGGTCGCTTCGGGGTCTTCAACCGGCGAACGGGGCAGGAGCAGCAGTACTACGTGGGGTTCTGGAACCTGTACGGGCACAACCCCAAGGACCTGGAGTTTCGGTTCCAGAGAGTGTCACCCATCCACGTGTCTCCCCACGATCCCGACCGCGTCTACCACACCTCCCAGTACGTGCACGTGACCACGGACGGGGGACGAGCCTGGGAGGTCATCTCTCCCGATCTGACGGCGTTCACGCCGGAGACCCAGGTCTTCTCCGGCACGCCCATCACCATCGACATCACCGGTGAGGAGCACTTCAGCGTCATCTACGAAATCCAGGAATCTCCCCACGAGCCGGGAGTCATCTGGGTAGGCGCCAACGACGGGCCGGTGCACGTGACCCGGGACGGGGGACAGAGCTGGTCCAACGTGACACCACCGGATCTGGGTCCCTACGGCCGGGTGCAGAACATCGAGGTCTCCCCTCACGACCCGGCCAAGGCCTACGTGGCCGTCCTCCGGTACCAGCTCGGGGATTTCGAGCCTCACGCGTACCGGACGACGGACTACGGGCGCACGTGGACCCGCATCACCACGGGAGACAACGGGATCCCCGAGGATCATCCGGTGCGGGTCGTCCGGGAGGATCCGGTCCGGGAGGGGCTCCTGTACGCGGGCACCGAATTCGGGATGTTCCTCTCCTTCGACGACGGATCTCACTGGCAGTCGTTCCAGCTCAACCTGCCGGTCACTCCCGTAACGGACCTGAAGGTGGTGGGAGACGATCTCGCGCTCTCCACCATGGGCCGGAGCTTCTGGATCCTCTACAACCTCACGCCCGTCCGTGAGGCGACCGGCCAGGTCGCCCAAGCCGGCGCCCACCTCTACGGCATCCCCGCGACCTATCGCCTTCGCGGGGGCGGCTCCCGCTCCCGAGCTGCCGCCCCTGACGAGCCCCAGTATCCTGCTCCCGGGGCGAACATCGACTTCTACCTGGGTGCCGAACCCGCCGGGTCCGTCACGCTGGAGCTCCTGGACTCGGAGGGAAACCTGATTCGAGGATTCGGCGGCGAGGCGGAGGGCCGCCCGGCGCAGGTCCCGACTGATCCAGGCACGCGGGAGTGGAATCTGGAGTGGGCCGGAGCCCAGAGGGTCCCGACGGACGCAGGAATGCATCGCTTCGTGTGGGACCTCCGCTACCCGGGTCCCTGGGAGCCCGAGCCGTCCCGTGCCGGCCGCGGTGGGCCGTTGGTTCCACCGGGCACCTATCGAGCCCGGCTGACGGTGGGTGACTGGACCCAGACCCGCTCCTTCGAGGTCCACATGGATCCCCGAGTGGTGGAGGAGGGGATCACCGAGGCCCAGGTCCGGGCGCAGGTGGAGCTGGCGCTGCAGGTACGCGACGCTCTGAGTGAAGCGCGCAACGCTGCGACGCGTCTCGAAGAGGCTCGAGAGCAGCTTTCCGGTCGGGGCGCGGAGTCGGCCCTGCGGGCGCTGGACGAGATCCGGGAACAGCTCCTGACGGGCGAGGTTCGGTACTCCCAACCCATGCTGATCGACCAGTTGGAGTACCTGTACGAGAATCTGGACACGGCAGATCAGGAGCCTGGGCGGGACGCCTCGGTGCGGTACGAGGAACTGAACGAGGCGCTCCAGACCCACATCCGGAATCTGGAACGGATTCTGCGTTCGAGTGTCACGGAAAGCTGACGCAACCGGGGCCGCCGCGCCTCCCGGAGGCGGCGGCCCGCGTCGTTGTGGCAGGCCCATTCAGATCTCACTACGTTACCGTTCTCATTACGCCACCCAGGTCCGCCAGCAGGGACCTTCGGCCAGGGACGTGTCGGGAGGAGCATCCGCGTCGTGACCGGGATGAATACAGGAAGGGTGTCCAGAGCGCTGGCCTGCGCGGCTGCAGCGCTTCTATCCATGGTTGGGGGACGATGGGCCAGCGCCCAGGAGCTCGTCCTGAAGCGGGAGCTCCCCCGGGTGGAAGCTGTCTCCTGTCCCCCTGACTCCACCCCGGTCGCCACGCCCTCCGAACGGGAACGGGCTGAGGCGGAACGCCTGCGCAGCGCCGCCATGGCGGCCCAGATCGTCGGTGATCTGTTCCAGGCCAGGGATCTCCTGACCCGGGCGGCCCTCCTGGACCCGGGCAGCGCGGATATCGCCTACCGACTGGGAAGAAGCCTGGAGGAGCTGGGCCAATCCCAGGCCGCCGTCCCGGAGTACTGTCGTTTCCTCGAGCTCGGACCGTCCGCAGCGGATTCGGCCGAGGTTCTGCAGCGTCTGACCAGCCTGGTCCCGCCGGATCCGTCGAGGATCTCGGCGGAAGCCGTCCGGTTCTTCGAGGAAGGCATCGCGTACTTCGACGCGGAGCGGTTCTCGGAGGCCGAGCGGGCGTTCAGCGCCGCCGTCGTCGAGGCGCCTCGCTGGGCCGACGGCCTCTACAACCGGGCGGTGGTCTATGCCGCCGTGGGCCGTCCCCAGTCGGCGGCGCGGGACCTGCGCGCCTACCTGTCCCTGAAGCCCGATGCGCCGGACAGGGCACGGGTCATCGCCTGGATCGACGACGCCCAGCTTGTGCCGGTGGCGGCGCCTCCGTCGGCCGAGGTCACTGCGGCGGCGGCCGGTCCCAGTCCCGTTACGGCCCTGGCGTCGGGTCTGCTCTTTCCCGGCCTGGGCCAGTTCTACACCCGCCGGCCGGTGGCGGGGCTCGCGTATCTGACCCTGGCGGGTGGCGCCATCGCCTTCGGGGCGCTCTACAAGGAGACGGACGTCTTCTGCGCCACGCCGGCGGTCGACGGCGACTGCCCTTCGGCGGCGGTCCTGTCCGAGTCCACCGATCGTCCCTTTCTTCTGCCGGCCGCGGGAGTCGGCCTGGCGATCAGCGTCTGGGCGGCCGTCAGCGCCTACCGCGGAGCCAGGGCCCAGAGGGCGAGACCATCCGGGTCCGACCCGGGC
>JBDHKE010000111.1:0-11924 GCA_039586555.1 Gemmatimonadota bacterium
AGCGTCGGCCGCCGACCACTGCGGCGTGTCTGGTCGGGCCGGCGGAAGTGTGCGGCTCGTGGAGCGCCACCGGAGGCCCGGGAAATCCTTGGATGACGAGGTAACCCCTGATGACAGCGAGCCGAGGCGACCTGCTTCGCGGTACCCTGGAGATGCTTGTCCTCCAGACCCTGACGAGCGGCCCCATGCACGGATACGGGATTACCGAGAGACTTCAGCGGGTCAGCGATGACGTCCTGAGGATCGAAGAAGGGTCCCTCTATCCCGCCCTCTACCGCATGCAGCGAAAGGGATGGATCACTTCCAGATGGGGCCGCAGCTCCAACAACCGAAAAGCGAGGTTCTATACCATCACCGAAAAGGGTATCCGGCAGCTCGCGAAGGCCGCCGCTTCCTGGGATCGCTTCAGCGAGGCGGTGGAAAAGGCGATGAGAACGGTCTAGGAGACGCGCCATGCCGTGGCTGCGAGCCCTTCTGGTCCGGCTGGGACGTTACGGCGGACTCGAGAAGATCGAGCGGGAAATCGACGAGGAGGTCCGGTTTCACCTGGACATGAGGACGGCCGCCAACGTGGCTGCGGGCATGAGCGAGAAAGCGGCCCGCGAGGAGGCCCTTCGCCGGTTCGGTCCCGTTCGTACCATTCGTGTCGAGGGAAGCCGGATCCTGGCAGGCGCCCCTCCGCCGAGACGGCCTGGCCACTTCCTGGACGCAATCCTTCAGGACCTGGGCTTCGCCCTTCGCGGAGCGGCCAGACACCCCGGATTCGCCCTTGCCGCCGTGGTGGTGCTTAGCCTGGGGCTCTCCATCAGCACCGCCGTCTTCACCTACGCGAACGGCTTCTTTCAGCCGTTTCCCGGCGTCGACCCCGATCGATTGGCTCGGGTCTTTCGCGTCTCCGCAGACAACCCCTACACGAGCCTTTCCTATCCCGACTACCTCGACCTCGCTGCCACAGGAGGAGACAGCTTCGAGGGAGTCGCAGCCAATCAAGCCGGATTCGCCGCCAGCGTGCGCCACGAGCACCTGACCGAGGTCGTCTTCGGACAGGCCGTCACGGGCAGCTATTTTTCTCTGCTTGGCATTGGCACGAGCCTGGGGCGGGGACTGACCACGAATGACGACCGCCGCGAGGCGCCGCCCGACGTGGTCATCTCCCACAGGTACTGGCAACGCCGCTTCGGGGGGGACGACGGAATCGTGGGTCGCATTCTCTACCTGAACAACAATCCCTACACCATGGTGGGCGTCACGGCCCCCGATTTCCTGGGCTCGACGTCCGCCATCCGTCCGGACATCTGGCTCCCCATCGAGCAGTTCCGGATCGTGTACTGGAGAGGGTCCGCGGTAGCCACCGATCGCGAGCTTCCGCTCCTCGACGTCTACGTGAGGCTCCGCAAAGGCGCTACCATGGACCAGGCGGAGGCGGAACTGGATGCGGTGGCGGCGGGGCTCGACGCCACTCACCCCCTGAAGGAGGAGCGGCGAGATCTTCGCCTGGCAGCGGCGACCTGGATCGACCCCACCTCCCGCCTGGCGGAGATGCCGACCACCCGCCTGATGCTGGCGGCCGCCGCCGCCTTGCTGCTGCTGGCCTGCGCCAACACCGCCAACCTCCTCCTCTCAGCGACAACCAGGCGCCGACAGGAGATGGCGATGCGATCCGCCCTGGGAGCCTCTCCCAAGCGACTGCTCCAGCAGCTCCTGACGGAGAACATCCTGCTGACGGGAATCGCAGGTGGGCTTGCGGCGGCCCTGGCGGGCCCTGCCAGCTCACGCCTCGGGTCCTACTTCGCGCGACCCAGCGTATGGGGCCTGAACGTTCCTCGAGAGGTGGCGGTGGACCTTCGTGTCTTCGGCTTCGTCTTCGCCCTCTCGGTATCCACCGGCCTGGCCGTCGGCATGCTACCCGCGCTGCAGGCTTCCCGGCGCAATCTCGTGGACGCCCTCAAGGCCGGTGGTCAGACATGGATGAAGGGACCCCGGAGCCCTTTCGGACGGCGCGCATGGGGCATCCGGGACATCCTGGTCTCAGCACAGGTGGCGCTGTCGGTGGTGCTCCTCATCCTGTCCGGCCTCGTGTTACGCACCCTCGATTCAGTGGGTGACATCGACCCGGGCTTCGACGTCGACCACCTGGTGGCCAGCTTCATGTCCACGAGCAGCACGGACATTCCGGCGGAGGACCGTGAGGTCTTCTATCGGCAGTTGGCCGAGCGATTCGAGACGAAGTCCTGGGTCCGCCGGGCGACATTGGCCGCTCAGGCTCCTCTGTCCCCGCATCCCTCGACGAACCTGCGTCTCGAGGACGAGGACAGCCCCGTTCCACTGACCTATGCCATGGTGGTCCCCGGATTCTTCGAGGCCGTGGGGATCGAGGTCCTGCAGGGACGCAGCTTCCTTCCCACCGATACCGTCGACGCGGTGGGGGTGGCCGTGGTCAACAGCACCCTGGCGCGCCGCTTCTTCGGAAGGGGCGATCCCGTCGGGCGCCGGCTCTGGTGGCCTGGAGCGGGCGGGGGAAGCGATCGACCTTACGAGATCGTCGGGGTGGTGCGGGATCAAAAGGTACAGGATCTCCTCGCTGAACACGAGCCCGTCGTTTACTTCTCCTACCCACAGCACTACTACACGCCCGGGAACGCCCTGCTGCTCTCCACATCCATCGCGCCCCGGGCCGCGGTTCCTCTCCTGGAGGAGGAGCTGCGTGCCGTGGACGCGAGGCTCGCCCTGGTCAACGCGTTGCCCTACTCGGACGTCGTTCGCGGGTTCACCTACGCGCAAAGAATGAATGCCGAGCTCTTCTCTTTGGTGGCCCTGTTCGGCCTCGTCCTGGCGGCTGTGGGCATATTCAGTGTCCTGAGCCTGGCGGTGGGTCAACGAACACGGGAGATCGGTGTCCGCATGGCGGTGGGAGCCTACCGCCGCGACATCGCTCGGCTGGTGGCCGGCCGCGTGCTAGGCGCAGTGACGCTGGGTATCGGGGTGGGACTGATAGCGTCCCTTCTTATGACCCGCCTTGTGCGGGGTCTTCTCTTCGGGGTCGAGCCGACGGATCCTCTGGCCATTGCGCTCGGTATCGGGGTACTGCTCGCCGCCGCTCTCGTGGCCGTTCTTCTTCCCACCCGCCGCGCCGTCACCGTGGATCCGCTGACTTCTCTGCGGGTCGAATAGCCACGCACTTTTCCCTGGCTTCTCCGGGAAAGCCGCGTTAACTTTCCTTTAGATCATCTAAGGGACGGTCGAGGGTCGGACCTCCTTTGGAAGACCCTCGATAGGTGCGCCCAGCCGGAGGGTACTATGAGAGGAACGCTCTGCATCTCCGTTTGTCTTCTCGTGATGGGCTGCGTCAGGGCGAACGTGCAGCGATTGGATGACACCGTGCGTCCGGCCCAACTGCCTCACACGGTGGAGGTGCTTGCCACAGAGCCGGAAGAACCGTACACAGTAATCGCCGTGGTGGAATCACAGACGGACGCGCTGTTCAGGGGCTTTGACGATCTGCGCAGCAGGATGGTGGCCGAGGCGGCAGAGCTCGGTGGCCAAGCCTTGATCCTGGGGCCAGAGCGCACCGAGTCGTCCGTGATCTTCACGCCCACCCCGATCTTCTACGAGCAGAGGAGACTCTCGGGCAAGGTCATCGTGTTCGACCCACGAGGGTAGCGAGACACGACTCTCCAAGCTCACCGCTGACCGTACGATACGCCTCAGCCTCTCCAGCGGCCTTGACGGCCGGCTCCGTCCCTAGGCACAGCTCGCCGGTCGCTTCACGACCCCCTCGCCCAGCGCCGCCTCGAGAGTATCCAGGTCGGCGCAGGGAATCGTATCGTTTCCCTCCAGGTTGATGGTCGTCGCGTTGACCAGGGTAACCAGGGCCGCCACCCCCGTGGTGATTTCGTTGTTGCGGGCGTCCACGTAGCGCAGGGTCGTGAGGGTCGCCAGGCTCGACACGTCCTGGACGTCGGAGCCCTCGAAATACAGATCCGTCAGGTTCGTCAGGGCACTCAGGGGCGACAGGTCGGTGAACGAGTTGCCGTTTGCCTGCAGGAGTCGCAGCGAGGTGAACTGGGCCAGTGGCGTGGCATCGGTGAGCTCGTTGCCGTAGATGAATAGCTCCTCCAGCATCGTCATTCCCGACAACAGACTGAAGTTGTTGAAGCCGGTTCCGGCCACGTTGAGGACTTGCAGGTTCACCAGATTGGACAGCGCCGAGAAATCACTGATGGGATTCCCGGACAGCCTCAGCACCTCGAGCTGGGTCAGCCCGGCCAGGGGGGTCAGGTCGGTGATCTGATTCGCGAAGGCAGCAAGGTCTGTGAGTTGGGTCATGCCTGCCACCACGGCCAGGCTGGTGATCTCGTTGTTGGGAATCAACAGCCTCCGCAGGCTGGTCAGGGTAGCCAGGTCACTGATGTCGCTGATGCCCGTCATCTGAAGATTGAGATGCTCCAGCGCGGTCAGCCCCGCCAGGGGCGTCAGGCTTTCGATATCGATGAGGGAAGCGTCGAGCCAGGTGAGGGCCGTCAGGTCGGCCACAGGAGACAGGTCGGTCAGCGACGGGTTTCGGTCAACCGAGAGCTCCGTGAGGGTCGCCAGGTTTGCCATCGGCGAGAGATCCACGATCTGGTTCCCGCCCACGTCCAGTTCGGCGAGATTCGCCAGGCCCGCCAGGGGAGAGAGATCGACCAGCGAGTTACCGAAGACGTTCAGCTCGACCAGGTTGACCAGATACTCGATGCCCGAGAGATCGGCGATGTCCTTCTCCCGGGCCTGAACACTGGTCACCTCGTCGGCATACGTCAGCCCGGTGCCCACCATGACCGCGGCCAGGTTCGCGTCCGCGAAGGGAATGTCCGCGATCAGAAGCCGCGGCTCTGGATTGTCGATGGTGAAATCCGCCGCGCTGGCGTCGGAGTCCACCACGGTCTGCGACGCGTCCAGGAGGTCCACGCGAACGCGGTACGTACTACCGTCTTCGAGCCCTGACACGTCCCAATCGTAGGGCGCGTCGTGGGCCAGTCCCGCGGCCACGGTCACCGGATAGCTCGCCCCCGAATTGCTGGACAGCAGGATACTCACGGTCTCGCTGCCGGCGTTTCGGGTCTGCCACTGGATCGTGCGCACACCGTCCCAGGACTCGTCCCCTACCGGAGCCAGCAGCTCGATGGACCCGGGGTTGTCGATGACGAAGTCCGCCCCGGACGCATCGGACGCCACCACGGCCTGCGAGGCGTCCACGAGGTTCACGCGGATGCGATATGTGCTCCCGTCGTCAACGCCGGACACGTCCCAACTGTACGAAGCGCTGCTGCTCAGTCCCATGGCGATCGTGAGCGGATAACTGCCTCCCGAGTTGCTGGACAGCAGAATCTGGACGGTTTCGCTGATGGCGTTCTGGGATTGCCACTGGATGGTGCGCACGCCATTCCAGATCTCGCCTCCCACGGGAGCGAGCAACTGAATCGACGCCGTTGGCGGAGCTGTCGAAGAATCGTCGCCGCCGCACCCCACGATGGCGACCCCAGGAACCACCAGAGCTGCGCCAAGTGTCACGATGTCTTGGATTGAGCGCATCGTGTGCCTCCCTTCAGGCCGAACAGGGCTGGCTTGATTCATTCAAGTTACGAGCCCTTAGACCCCGGCGCATATGTCGAGGGCGAGAGGCGATGAGCCCCCGGGACCGACCGTCCCGTCGGGATCGCCCGCGCCGGCCCTCACTCGTTGCGTCGCCTGTGGTTGCGGCCGCCTAGGACCACAGCGTGCACAACGCGAAACACTTCCGGATGAACCGGCGTATTCCCTCTCCAACGAGCTCATTCAGAGGCCCGGAACAGGCCGTCCTTGCACCTTCGCCCAGGAGAGCATCGATGAAGCGTTTGTCTCTTTCCCTCCTCGTGCTGACGCTGGCACCGCCTGGCCAGCTGCTTGCGCAGGAGCACATGCACGAGCAGGGCGAGCACGAGGAGCACGCCCATCAGGAGCATCACGACGCCGCGATGAAGTCGGTGAGCCCCCTCTACGAGCGAGTCCGGGGCTACCTCGTCGCCGCCGCGGAGCAGATGCCCGAAGAGCACTACGACTACCGCCCCACCGAGGAGGTCCGGACCTTCGGGCAGATCGTGGGACACGTGGCCAACGCTCAGATGGCTTTCTGCTCCGGAGCCACGGGAGAATCCCCCGGTGTGGAGGAGAACTTCGAGGAGCGGACCACCAAGGAGGGCCTGGTGGAAGCCCTCACAATGGGCTTCGAGTTCTGTGACAAGGCCTATGCCATGGATGACATGGCGGCCATGGAGGAGGTCGATTTCTTCGGCAGCACTGGAACCCGGCTCTGGGTTCTGAATTTCAACGTAGCCCACGACTTCGAGCACTACGGTAACCTGGTGACCTACATGAGGGCCAACGGCCTCGTGCCTCCTTCCAGCCAAGGGGGGATGTAGCCGGGCAATTCTGAGCCCGGAGCCACGACCCGGCTCCGCGAACCAGGGCGTAAGGCTCCTGGAGAAGGGGCCGCACCACCGGGTGCGGTCCCTTCTGCGTTCGCAAGCCGCCATCGCAAAGGGAAGGCGAGACGCCTAGACTACAGATGGAGAGGGCGTCCCGATCCTAATCCGCGCGATCGCGCCCATCGCGTCGGAATCAGGACGGGTGAGACTCTCAGGAGTCCGGGTGGAGGCTGGAGGAGGCCCCGCGATTCAGGAGGTTCCCATGGAAGCCACGACCTACGGCATTCTGGTCGTTCTCACTCTCGCCATCGCTTATGTGGTCTTCCGTGTCATCGTGCGGCGCGACTACCGGAGAAAGGGGAAGCTGACTCCGTTCTCCACGTTCATGGAGTACGTCGCCATCCTGTCATGGGTCTATCTGACCTACCAGAACCGCCCAGCCGACTGGCCCACGGTGCACGTCGGCACCGTCCTCGAGATCACCGGCTCGATCCTCTTCTACGGCGGCATGGCCATCACGCTGTTCAACCTCGCCGCTCTGGGGATACGACGCTCCCATGGCCAGGAGGTGAACCGCCTGAAGCAATCCGGCTTCTACCGCGCGACGCGAAACCCACAGGCCGTGGCGTTCTTCCTGGCCATCGTCGGATACGTCATCCTCTGGCCGGCCTGGCGGGGCGTCGTGGCGTTGATGATGCTGGCAGTGCTCCTCCATCTGATGGTCATCACGGAGGAGGAACATCTGCGCGACGTCTTCGGCGAGGAGTACGTGCGGTACTGCGGTCGGGTCCCGCGATACATTGGTGTGCTCCGGAGATCCTGAGCCGGCCGCGAGCCGCGGGTATGCTCAGATTGCCGCGACTTCATCCCGGAGGCCCGGGCCGCCATGGCCAACGCCTCGTCGTGCGTGGCCATGACCAGATCCTGATCCCGCAGCTCGCGCCACAACAGAGCGGTGGCCAGGAGGATCGCTGCGCAACCTTCCGCACCCGCTTTACGTCATATTAGGAAGAGGACCCGATCGATACCGGAGGGATTACGATGAGCGTGCTCGGCACGGACGTAGTGGCGATGGCGTGCATTCTCGGCGGCGCGACGGTGAGCGGGGCGGCGACGGCGGCGATGTTGCACAGTGATGACGTCGGGCGAATGGACTGTGCGGTGGAGACCGTGGAGGCGAGCCCTCAGGTCATGTTATCCCTTGGCGACGAGGAGCGAACCGTGATGGTGCGGCCCCACGTGCGGGTCCACAAGGACCACCGATGCCGGCACATGGAGGTGGATCGAGAGGTTCAACTCCGCATGGAGGAGGTCCGGCGAGACGTGGAGCGGGCGCGGGATCGGATGGAGCGCGCCCCGTGGAGGTCCGAGCGGCTGGACCGGGAGCGCCTGGAGAAGGCGGGCCGGCAGCTGGAGATCCAGGCCCAGGCGCTGGAGGGTCTGGATGAGGAGCTCGAGAAGGAGCTGGAGCTTCGTCTCGAGGAGGCGATGAAGCGCCTGGAGGAGCGCCTGCAGCAGCTGGACGGCGAAATCAGGCACTGAGCCGAACCGGCCCGCGCGGACGCCAGAGCCCCGAGCGGCAACATCGTCGCCCGGGGCTCTTTCTCTTCCCGCGCCCACCTCAGACGCCGTGTTGAACGCGAATCGTCTGCCCTCTGCCAAAAGCAGGAGCGGTCGCGATTGCCACGAGGTGTTCTGCCGACTTCCCACTCTTGACATGAATGTTAGTCAGGATATATCGTACGATACACTATCCGATACTTCGTACGGTGTTGTGTCACGCTGGAAGAGGGGACTGCAGATGATCGGTATCGGGTGCATGGGCAAGGACTTCGACTGGATCTTCGATTGGGACTTTGGCTTCGGCCCTCGGGGGCGAGGTCGCGGGCGGAGTCGAGGGCGGGGCCCCCGGAGGCCTTTCTTTCGCCAGGGTGAGGTACGCCTGGCACTCCTCTCGCTGCTGGATGATGGGCCGGCCCACGGGTACGAGCTCATGAGGCGCCTGGAAGAGCGATCCGGCGGGACCTACAGAGCCAGCGCCGGCACGGTCTACCCCGTGCTCCAACAGCTCGAGGACGAAGGCCTCGTTCGCTCTCAGAATGAGGGTGGAAAAAGGGTGTACCACCTCACGGATGCGGGCCGCGAGGAGCTCCGTGAGCATGCGGAAGACGTGGAGCGGATCTGGAAGCGCGCCGGCGGCTGGAAGGAATGGGGTGTGCACATGGGCCCGGAAACCGCCGAGATCTGGGGCTCCTGGGGGCGTCTCACCAAGGCTGCCTTCAGGGCCGCCGCCTGCGGGGATTTCGAGGAGATGGAGAGAATCCGCGAGATCCTCGACCGCGCACGAAAGGACCTGGAGAGTCTCTAGACCGGAGCTCCACCTTCACCACCCAACGGTGCCCCTCATCATCATCAGGTACCCAGCCCGCGGTCGCCGCGGCGCGCCGCCGGGGGAGGCGCTCCCACCCCACCCGCCCCACGGCCGCTCCTTCGAGGCCGCGGCGCGAGTGGCGAGTGATGGGATCATCCTTACACGGGCCGGAACCAGACCTGGTCCGGGCCGGCCTTGTCAGCCGGGATCAGCTCCACCTGCATGCCCACGCCCACGGCCGTACCTTCCTCCGCTTCGAGCCGGCCGAACACCGTGCCAGTGGCCCGCGGGAATCCGACCTGCACGACGATCTGGGGCTCGGCCAACGGGTGACCGGACCGGTCCTCCCAGACCTTGGTGAAACCGAGCACCACGCCGGAGGCCGGATCGAGCTCCACGGCGTCGGCCTGGGGATCCATCGTGCAGCCAAGCCGGTCCTCGCAGAAGGCGGCAGGAGGAACGTAGGTCTGCTCGCAGCAGGCGCAGTGGGTGCCGGAGATCTTCCCCTTGGCCAGGTCCTCGTAGAAGCGCCGGCCTCCAAGTCCAGCCGTGTAGGCGTAGGTGAGGGGGATCGCGCCTGGGAAGCCCTCCGCCGTCGCCCGGTGCAGCTCCACTGGCTTGATCTGGACCGGCTGGGAATCGGATGCCTCGCCCTCCTTCAGGGGCCGGAAGTACTCCAGGTCCGTCACCGAGCCTTCCCGTTCGGCCTCTGGCTTCCACACCGCCTTGACCCGCATGCCGATGTGAACGTCCTCCGGTTGCACCTCGCCCAGCTTGTGCACCAGGCCCATGTCCTCCGGGCAGCCGTCGATCTCGACAACCGCGAAGATGTCCACCACTCCTTCGGGCAGGGGCAGGGAGGCCCAATCGACGTGGGAGAGCGTGTAGGTCTTGACCGTGCCCGTGTCAGGTAGGTCGTAGTAGCGGTCCACCGAGTCGAGGTTGCACAGCTCGCAGAAGGCGCGAGCGGGAATCATCATCCGCCCGCAGGAGCGGCAATGCGAGCCACGGATCCTGCCCTTTCTGAATCCGTCCAGATAGGTCGTGAGCGCGAAGCCGTTGTCCCACGCGTAGCGGAGGTCGGGAGCGTAGGAAAAGCTCGGGACCTCCTCCACCCGCTTGATGGCCGTGCCGGGCAGGTCCTCCGGCTTCATCTCGGCCCAGCGCGAGGCGCGGATCGGCATCGCACCATCCGAGCCCATGATCACCACGGTGCCCACCTGCATCAGGTCACCCCAGGCCTGGGCGATGCCGCGATGGGCGGGCCTGGCGACCTGACGCGGTCCGGCCTGCCCGGAAAGCTGGAAGTACAGCTCCGCGATCTTCATCAGGCCGGTGGCGGCGATGGGATTGCCCACGCCCAGCGCCCCACCCGAGGGGCACAGGGGGTGGCTCCCGTTCCGCTCGAAGGCGCCGCTGGCCAGCAGTTCCTTGACCTTTCGGCCGGTGCGGTCCTGGAGCAGCGCGTTCATGTGGTGGAGCGCCTTGTAGTCGAACGGGTCGTACGGCTCCCAGATGTCGATCTGCTCCTCCGGGCGGTTGATGCCCGCCATCTGGTAGGCGTCTCGCGCGGCCATGGCGACGTAATTGGGAAAGGCCAGGTCCCGGGTGCACCAGTACGCCGTGTCGAGGCGGAAACCCACACCCTCGATGAACACCGGGGCCTTGGAGTGGGCACGAGCAACATCCTCGCTGGCGAGGACCACGGCCACCGCGCCGTCGGAGGTGGGGCTGATATCGTAGCGCTTCACCGGCCACGAGAGCAGCTTGGACCTCATCACGTCCTCGACCGTCAGCTCGGCGGCGAGCTGGGCCGCCGGATGGTCGAGTGCGTTCTTCTTACAGATTACCGAGACTTGCGCGATCTCCTCCTCGGTGTAGCCGTAGGCGTGCATGAAGCGCGCCATCTCGAGAGCGAAGATGTGGATGAGCGTCAGCTTCAGAGGCTGCTCGGTGGTGTGGTCGAAGATGGTGAGGAACGCGCCCGCAGGGTGCGGCACGCACGGTGACATCTTCTCTTCAGTGACCACGAGACACGTGCGGAACTTGCCGGAGGCGACGTGCATCCACCCGTGGATCGGGCTGAAGATTCCCGTGCCGCCACCGACGAAGTGGCGCAGGTAGGGCTTGCCGGCCGCGCCCGCGCCGGCGATGAGATTCTCGCCGTTCATGTGGATGCCGTCGAACGCATCCGGAGCGGTCCCGAGGCACACCGCGTCGATCTCCTCGAGCCCCATGCCGGCATCCTCGAGGGCCATCTGCACGGCCTGGGCGGAGAGCTCGCCCGGAGATTCCTCGGCCCGCCGCACGAAGCGGGTCATGCCCGCGCCGATCACCGCGACCCTGGGCATCAGATCCTCCCTTCGGCTTCGAGGATCACCGCGGCGCAGGAGTCGGTGGGCAGCCCCCGCCAGCCGTGCACCAGAGCGCGCTCCGCACCGTCCAGCTGGTGTCCGCCGGCCTCACCGCGGAGCTGCAGGACGGCGTCATAGAAGCGGGCGCCGCCGTTGGCCTCGAACAGGTCGCCGGTGCCCAACGAACCTCCGTCGGGGTTGAGAATCGGGAGGACGTCCGCGTCGAGCCCGAGGGCATCGACGTGCATGAGCGCACGGTGTGCGTAGAGGTCAGAGACGTACACGACGTCGAGCTCGCGGTCAGGCCACTCGATGCCGGCTTCGGCGTAGGCCATCTCGGAGGCGATTTCGCTGCCCACCGAACGACCGTGCGGCCGGCGTTCGAGGATGGAGTTGCCGGAGCCCCACCCGGTTCCCGTGATCACCACCGGCGCGCGGGCGGTGTCCGCCGCGTCGGCCGTGCCGAGCACGACCACCACTGCGGCGTCCGCGTGGCGAGCGACCATCGTCTCGGTTACCGGGCTGGCCACCGGTCGGGCGTCCAGGACGTTCCCTGCGGACAGGCGCGCGCCGTAGGGGGCCAGCGGGTTTCGCAGCGCCTTGCCGCGGCTTGTTGCGGCCAGCTCGGCCACGTCGATGGAGCTCCAGTCGGTCTGTAGAATCAGCTGCTGCATCTCGATGCCGGCCAAGTAGTGCGGCGTCACCCCGAGCCGGTTGAAGACCGGGTCATAGGCGAAGGCCAGCAGCTCGTCCTTG
>JBDHKE010000112.1:0-11916 GCA_039586555.1 Gemmatimonadota bacterium
CTGATAATCCCACCTGACCGGTCCCGGATCGGACCGGCTTCCACCGGTCCTCCCGCTTTCCGGAGGCGATCCATGCACGCCTTTGCACCTCCCGTCCGGTTCCGCCGCTCAGCGCGGCACAGCCCCTCCGCGCTCAGGTCCGTGGCGATGGCCCTCCTCCTTCTCCCACTCCCGGCTGGAGGCCTCCTTGCCCAGGCTTCCGCCGAGAAACGACCCCTGGCGATCGCTGACTACAGGCTCTGGCGAACCGTTTCGCAAGCGGAGATCTCGGCTAACGGACGCTGGGTGGCCTGGACCTACAGCCGGGAACGCTCTGACGACACCCTCAACGTCGCGGGCCTGGATTCGGAGGCGGAATACGTAGTGCCGCGGGCCTCGGGCGCCCAGCTTTCGGACGATGGTGCCTGGGTAGCCTATTTCGTGTCTCCTCCGTTCGCGGCGGCGGAGCGGCTCCGCCGAGAAGAGGAAACCGTGACCCGCAAGGCCGAGCTGCTGAGCCTGACCTCCGGCGAGAGGCGGACCTGGGACGATGCCACTTCCTTCGGCTTCGCGAGGGGATCCAGCCACTTTTACGTGAAGAAGCGTCGAGGGAACGAGGAGGCCGAGCATGAGGGAAGCGATCTGATCCTGCGGAACCTGAAGGAGGGTTACGACGAGCTGATCGGAAGCGTGCACGACCAGGCCTTCAACAAGCCGGGAACCCTGTTCGCCTACACCGTGGACGCTGCGGACAAGGACGGCAACGGGCTCTACGTCGTGGAGCTGGAAACCGGAGCCCGCAGAGCCCTGCACAGCGCACAGGATCGCTACGCCCAGCTGACGTGGTCGGAGGAGGGCGACGCCCTCGCGGCGTTGCACGGTGACAGGCCCGAGAAGAAGACGGAGCGCGCCAACGCGCTGGTGGCCTTCGCGGGCCTGGACGGCGCAGACCCTCGTAGTCACGTTTTCGATCCGGCCTCGGGCGAGGGACTTCCCGAGCGCTCGGTCATCAGTGAGAAAGGGAACCTCTCCTGGAGCGAGGACCGGGGCACGGTGTTCGTCGGCACCAGACCTCAGGAAGACGAGCTGGAAGATTGGCCGGAAGGGGCCCTTCCCCTGGCGGACGTGAACATCTGGCACTGGGCCGACAACCGCATCCAGTCGGTTCAGGAGCGGCAGGCTTCACGGGACCGGGACCGCACCTATGTTGCGGCGGTCCACCTCGAGGAAGAGCGTCTCGTGCCGCTTGCCGACGCGCGCATGCGCACCGTGGACCTGACGCGGGATGGGCGCTGGGGCATCGGCCGGGATGACCGGGACTACGTCTCCGACTGGAAGCCGAGCCGAGCCGACTACTACAGAGTGGATGTGGAGACGGGAGAGCGCGTTCCCGTTCTCGAGGGACATCTTCGCATCCTCGTCCTTTCGCCCGACGGTCGGCATTTCCTCTACTGGAAGGACGGGGATATCTGGGACTACCGCATCGCCTCCGACGACCACCTCAATCTCACCGCCTCCAGCCCGGTGGACTTCACGGACCAGGAGTACGATCGCTTCGGCGAAAGACCTCCGTACGGCATCGCGGGCTGGTCGAAGGACGGAAGCTCGGTGCTTCTCTACCACCGCTACGACATCTGGCTGCAGCCGCTGGACGGCGAGCCGGCCACGAACCTAACGGAAGGCCGGGGCGCAAGGAACGAGATCCGTTTCCGCTATGTGCAGACCGATCCCGAGGAACGGTTCATCGACCTCTCCCAGCCGCTACTCCTCTCCGCCTACGGGCAGTGGACCAAGAAGGAAGGCTTCTTCGAGCTGCGGGACGGACGCCTGCGAGAGTTGACCTGGGAGGACAGGAAGTTCGGGAGACCGCAGAGGGCCAGAAACGCCCAGAACTTTCTGTTCACGGTCCAGACCTTCCAGGAGTTCCCTGACCTCTGGGTCAGCGGGACCGACTTCTGGAGACGGGAGAGGGTGACTGATGCCAATCCGCAGCAGGACGACTTCCTGTGGGGACACCGGATCCTCTTCGATTACACGAACGATGACGGCGTCCGGCTGCAGGGGACCCTCGCCATCCCCGACACGTACCGGGAGGGGCAGCGGCTGCCCATGATCGTGCGGTTCTACGAGAAGTACTCCCAGGACCTGCATCTCTACCCCACCCCCATCTACCGCCATTCCCCGAACTTCGCGGGCTACGTGAGCAACGGCTACCTGGTCATGCAGCCCGACGTGCACTTCCGCATCGGAAGCTCGCACAGCGACATGCTGGAGTGCGTGGAGGCGGCGGTTCGAAAGGTCATCGAGATGGGGTACGCGGACCCCGACGCAGTGGGCCTGAGCGGACATTCCTACAGCGGAGGGGGAGGCGCCTACATCGCCACCCGGTCGAAGATGTTCGCCGCCGTGGCCCACGGGGCCGCGCCCATCAACCTGGTGAGCGAGTTCAACCAGCTGTTCCTGGATAGCGGTTTGAGCAACCACGGCTACGACACCTACGGGCAGGGCCGCTACGCCACCAACCCCTACGACGACTTCCAGCTCTACTGGGATCAGTCACCCATCTCGGGCGTGCAGCAGATGGATACGCCCGTTCTCTACCTGCACGGCGAAGAGGACCCCAGGGTGGGATACGTACAGGGGCTGGAGTGGTACAACGCACTGCGATTCCTGGGCAAGCCCATCATCTTCCTCTCCTATCCCGGCGAGGGTCACGGCCTGCGCAGGCTGGAGAACCGCATCGACTTCCAGTACCGGCTGCGCGAGTTCTTCGATCACCATCTCAAGGGCGAACCGGTGCCGGAGTGGATGACCCGGGGAGTGCCCTACATCGAGAAGGAGAAGCACCTGCGAGGGTACGCTCCGGAGATCTTCCCGGTGGTACCGGACACCACGAATGGCGGGCGCCGTTGAGAGGCCGATGTCCTGGCCTGTGGCACGGCCCACGCCTCTGGGACGCGGGCGCCCCCGACGCACGGATCGCTTGACCCCGCTCTGAAGATCGTCGCATGTTGCCTCCGGGGTGGCTGTTCGGGTCCGGGCAGTCTCCGCTCACCGGAGCGGATCCCGTGGGCTCCAGAGCGTTCCATACTCTTCCGTCGCCTTTGCACCGGCGGCTCTTCCCGGCCGTGTATCCCCGCACCTCGCGCATGCGCGAGGCCGGGCGCAGCCGCCTGGGCAAGGCATCCTCCGTCGAAGGAAATCCCATGAGCACGACGAAGATGGCCCCGCGCTTCGGTGCGGCCTTGATCTCAGCAGTGTGTGTCCTCGTCACCATCCTCTGGGCCTGCGGTCCCCAGCCCGGTGCGGAGCCCCGGACCGGCGAGGCCGGCCCTGTTGAATACCCGAGCGTAGACGCGAGCTTCATGACGGCCCTCGAGTGGCGATCCATCGGACCCTTCAGGGGCGGTCGCGTCCCGGCGGTGGCCGGAGATCCCGATGATCCGCTGGTCTTCTACTTCGGCTCCGGCCACGGCGGTGTCTGGAAGACGACCGACGCGGGCCGCTACTGGCGGAATGTGTCCGACGGCTTCTTCAAGGTCGCGCCGGTAGGTGCCATGGACATCTCGCTGTCGAACCCTCAGGTGCTCTACGTAGGGACGGGCGAGGGCATTCCGCGCCAGCACATCACCTCGGGCGACGGCGTGTACAAGACCACCGACGGGGGTGAGACCTGGACCAATGTGGGACTCCAGGAGACCCTGCACATCTCGAAGCTCCGCGTCCATCCCCGCAACCCGGACATCGTTTACGTGGCGGCGAAGGGCGACATGTTCGGTCCAAGCCCCCACCGGGGCGTGTACCGCACCAGGGACGGCGGGCAGACCTGGGAGAAGATCCTCTACGTGAACGAGTGGTCGGGCGCCGTGGACCTCTCCATGGACAACTCCAACCCCAACGTGATCTTCGCGTCCCTCAACCACCACGTGCGCTACCCGTGGGACGAGGTGAGTGGCGGCCCGGGAACCGGCCTTTTCAAGACCGCCGATGGCGGCGACACCTGGACGGACCTCACCCGGAACCCGGGCATGCCGGAGGGGGACGTGGGGAAGATCGGTGTGTCCATCTCGCCGCCGCGACCCAACCGCATCTACGCCATGGTCGAGGCGGCGGACGGTGGAGTCTATCGCTCGGATGACGGCGGCGATTCTTGGCAGCACGTCTCCGCTGACCGCAGCAGGCGGCTGTTTCCCGCGTCCTATAACCACATCACCGCCGACACTCAGGATCCCGACGTCGTCTATCTGCAGCACATGGCGTTCTGGCGGTCCACCGATGGGGGTCGGACGTTCAGGGTTCAACGCATGGAGCACAGCGACCATCATGCTCTCTGGATCGATCCGAATGACTCGGATCGCATGATCGACGGGGGTGACGGGGGGGCTGCGGTGACGCTGAACGGCGGCGCCTCGTGGTCGACACTGGAGAATCAACCGACAGCCGACCTGTTCAGCCTGGCCGTCGATGACCAGGACCCGTACTGGGTGTACGCATCGCAGAACGACAACTCACACATCGCGATTCCGAGCCAGAGCAGCGGGAGGACCATCGGCTGGACGGACTACATCGAGATTCCCGCGGGTGAAGGTGGGCAGACCGCCGTCAAGCCCGACGGCAGCGTGGTCTACGCGTGCGATCGTACCACCATGGTGCGCTTCGACCGACGAAGCGGGCAGGCGCCGAACATCAGCGTGTGGCCCGAGGACGAGTTCGGGGCGCCGGTCAAGGATGTGAAGTACCGCTTCTACTACTCATTTCCCGTGCTGCTTTCTCCCCACGATCCCGGCGTCCTCTACACGGCCGCGCAGTTCCTCTTCCGAAGCACCGACGAGGGCGACTCCTGGGTGCAGATCAGTCCCGACCTCACGCGCAACCGCCAGGACGTGATGGAGAAGATCCCCGGTGGTCCCATCACATCGCTGGCGTCGTCGCTGTACTACGTCAGCCTCATTCGCACCATCGCCGAGTCCCCCCTGGAGGAGGGCGAGCTGTGGGTGGGCACCGACGACAGCACCGTGCAGGTGTCCCGAAACGGTGGACGCGCGTGGGAGGACGTCTCGCCGCCGGATCTCCCGGAATGGACCACCATCACCGCCATTGACGTGTCGCCGCACCATCGAGGGACGGCCTATCTGGCGGGGGAACGGCACCGGGTGAGCGACCGCACACCGTATCTCTACAGGACCACGGACTATGGACGCTCGTGGGAGCGGATCACGACCGGAATCCGGGAAAACGACTTCACCTGGGTGATCCGGGAAGATCCCGTCCGTCCGGGACTGCTCTACGCAGGCACCGAGACGGGGGTGTACGTGTCGTTCGACGCCGGAGCTTCGTGGCAGTCGCTCCAGGGCAACCTCCCTCCTGTGACTGCCATGTTCATGCTCGTCAAGGACGACGACCTCGTCATCGGGACGCACGGACGAGGCTTCTGGATCCTCGACAACATCGGGGCGCTCAGGGAGCTCACGCCCGAGGTGGTCTCGGCCCCGGTACATCTGTTCGCTGTCGCGCCCACGGCGCGTAGCGGCGGTGGGCGACGGGGCTCCCCTCGAGAGGTCCTGGACGCGGGGATCAACCCACCCAGCGGGGTGATGATCGAGTACTACCTGGCGGAGGCGCCGACAGGAGAGGCCACACTGACGATCGTAGATGCCGCAGGCGAGGAGATCCAGCGGTTCTCCACCCAGCAGGAGAACGGCGGCGAAATGCCCGCGGACGCAGGGATGAACCGGTTCCTGTGGGATATGCGATATCCGAGTGCTCGCGAGGCGCCGTCCAGCGGGCCTCTGACGGGTTTCGAGGCCTCACAGCCCGTGCCGCCCGTAGCACCACCTGGACGCTACGCCGTGCACCTCACGGTGGGAGAGCAGATCTACGAGCAACCGTTCGAGATCCGAAGGGATCCGCGAGTGCTGGCCAGCGATGCGGATCTCCAGGCTCAGTTCGAGCTCATGCTGCAGATTCGTGATCGGGCGTCGGAAGTCGCAGACGCCCTCCACGCGCTTGGCGACGCGCGGAGCCAGCTCGAGGAGCACGCGGCCGCGTTGACCGGTGACGCACAGGCGAGGGCCAACGAGGTCAAGGAGGAGCTGCGGACGATCGAAGGCCAGCTCACACGGCTCATCGGCTCGCATGACATGGAGCTGGGTCCAAAGGGTCTCATCAACAAGCTGGGAAGGCTTTCCGGTGCGGTCGTCGGGGCGGACGCGAGGCCGACCCAGTCCATGTACGCGGTATTCGAGGACCTCTCCGTGCGCATCGCCGAGCAGCTGCGGTTGCTGGACGAGGTGATCCAGCAGGACCTCCCGGCTCTCCTGGGCGTCTCAGCCGAGGGTGCTGGCTCGAGGTAGACGGCGGGAGGTAGGCGCGAGGGAGGCAGCGCGGCGGCGTCGCTCCACATGCGCCCTGGGCGGGTGTGGAGCGGTCTCGGCCTCTCGATCGCTCAGGAGCCGGAGCCGGCCCCAAACGACTGGGTGACGGGCTCGGTGGGCGAGACCGGCCTGCCCATGCGCCACCGCTCCCGCAGGTGCGCCACCAGGTCCAGCACGATCTTCAGACCGATGAGGACTACCAGGCCCCACGTCGGCGACCCCTTCACCAGCATGAGACCGCCGCCGAAGAGGAGCGTCAGATGCATGACGATGATCCGTCTGTACGGGCTGTAGACCATCGCGGGCAGCGTGGCGAGGCGGCGTTCTCCCTTTCGGAGATAGTTGTTGAAGAACGAGATGCCGTGGCTCACGGTGAACAGGGCGATGGGGACCGTGAGCTGGAAATCACGAATGATCCGGAGGAGAAGGTCGGGACCCGGGAAGTCCGCGCTCAGGTCCAGGTATTGCTCGCCCCCGAAGATGGCGATCACGAAGATACCATGGATGGCCGTGAAACCGCCGAAGTGCACGGCAAAGAAGGGGAGGCCAAAGATCTTCTGGATCCAGAGCCCCACGTTGCGCGGCTCCAGGATGAGCATCCTGAGCAGGTTGAAGCATCCGATGATGATGTTCTCGAACCAGTACAGGAACAGGAGCGGGAACACGTCCCACCCCCAGAACATCACCCCATGGAGTGGAAGCAGGTTGGCGAGGAGGAGGACCAGGACGGAGGGCCTCTGCCAGTTCGACCGATCGAGCCACTCACGCTTTCGTCCCACGGCTCATGACCTTCCGGATGATTAGCCCGCGGGTGGTGTGCTCATCTTCTCCTCCCGTTGGCTGCACCCGTTCTTGAGATTCGGGCCGGTGGCCCGCCGCTTCCATGAACAGAAAGGCCGGCGCTCTCCCAACGTAGAGGTGGGGCCCTCGTTCCCGACACCCCCGCCACCTGGGCACCGATCCGGCCCACTCGACTCCCCCTGCTGCCCGTTCACCTGATTCCCCTTCAACCTCTATCTCGTCCCTTTGCATCCTTGTCATCGAGCGGCGCACGGGAGCTGAGCCGGTGCCCGCGAGAGGCTCGGCGCGGATCCCCCTCGTCGTGAGCCCCGCGCTGCTGGCTACATCGGGACCCTGGGTGAAGGAGGGACGATGCTGACGCTCGTTCAGGATTTCCGATTCGCAATACGCACCCTGAAGAGGGGATGGCTCGTCACCGTGGTCGCCATCGTGTCCCTGGCGGTGGCCATCGGGGGCAACGCGGCGGTCTTCAGCCTGGTGGATGCTCTCCTCTTCCGGCCGCTGCCCTATCCGGATCCGGAGAGGATCGTGCTGGTCGGGGAGCGGGAGAAGGATCAGCCCGAGCTGTCGGGGTTCACCACCTCTCTCCCCACCTATGCGGATATGGCGGAGCGGAGCGGGACGGTGGCGGAGTGGGCCGCCATGCAGCCCCGGACCCTGAGCCTCCGCGGCTCCGAGCGGGCCGAGGCGGTTCCTGGGGTGGCGGTGACCTCGAACTTCTTCGAGCTCCTGGGAGCCGGAGCGGTCCGGGGCCGCACGTTCAGCCCCGCGGAGGCAGGCGAGGGCGCGCCGCGGGTGGTCGTGCTCAGCCATGAATACCTGCAGCGGACGTTCGGGGAGGACGACGATCCTCTGGGCCAGGTTCTCACGCTGAATGGCGAGCCTCACGAGGTGATCGGGGTTCTTCCGCCGGGCTTCCATTTCCTATCCCCCAACCAGGACCTCTGGGTGCCCCTGACCCGGAGCCCCCGATCGGCCGTTCGGGACCAGCGGAACCTTCTGGCGGTGGGTCGCATGAAGGCCGACGCCACCATGGCTCAGATCCGGGCGGAGCTCACGAACGTGGCCGAACAGCTCGAGGCCGAGTACCCGGAGGCTCAGCGGGGGTGGACGGTGGACACGTACAACCTCCGCTATGACGTCCCCAGCCGGCAGACCCGTCTCCTGTTTGTCCTTCTCCAGGGCTCGGTGGTTCTGGTCCTGATCATCGCCTGTGTGAACATCACGAATCTGCTTCTGGCCCGAGGTCAGGACCGGACGCGGGAGATCGCGCTGCGCACGGTCCTGGGAGCGGGTCGCGCCCGGGTCATCCGTCAGCTCCTGACGGAGAGCTCGGTTCTGGTGCTGATGGGAGCCCTCCTGGGGTTGGGGGCCGCGGCGCTCGGGATACGGGCCATGGGGAGCCAGCTCACAGATGTTCTACCGGCGAGCTGGGCGGTTGCCCTGGACTCTCGGGTCCTCCTCTTCACCCTGGGCATCTCCGTGCTAGCGGGACTCGTCTTCGGGCTGGCCCCGGCGCTGCAGACCCTCAGGCAGTCCCACGTGGAGGCCCTGAAGGAGGGGAGAGGACGCTCGGGCAGAGGCCCCAGGCGGAGGCGGATGAGCCGTGCGCTGGTAGTGTCCGAGATCGCGTTGTCGTTCGTCGCCCTGGGCGGCGGAAGCCTCCTGGTCCGGAGCTTTCTCCAGATCCGGGCCTCCGATCCGGGCTTCGAGACCGGCAACCTCCTCACTGCCGTCGTTGCCGTTCCGGCTTCCAAGTACCCGGATGACGAGGCGCGAGTGCTCCTGAAGGACGAAGTGCTGGAGCGGGTGCGGACGTTGAGCGGCGTTCGCTCCGTCGCCTTCGCCAGCACGCTCCCCCAGACTCCCATCGCTCCCACCGACACCTTCCGCGTGGAAGGCATCCCCGTGGACGGGTCCGCGGCGGCTCCGCAGGCCATCATCGTGCAGGCCTCCGCGGACTACCTGCGAACCATGGAGATCGGGCTCGTTCGCGGTCGTTTCTTCGCCGAGACCGATCGGCTGGGGGACGCGCCCGTGGCGGTCATCAACCGATCCATGGCCGAGGCACGGTTCGGGGCCCGTAGCCCCCTCGGAGAGCGGCTGGTGGTGCGGGAGGAGTCCAGGGAGATCATTGGCGTCGTGGAGGATGTGCAGCAGGTGCTGCTCCGCACCGGAGGCGCGGCCAGCGGTGAGACCGTCTACCTGCCCGTGGGCCAGGCTCCCGAGGGCGTGAACGTCCTGGTTCTCCGCACGGCCGCGGACCCGAGAGAGGTGGCGGAGCCTCTCCGGACGGCGCTCCAGGGGCTGGACCAGGATCTGACCGTCTCCCAGGTACAGACCATGGAGGAGTTCGTCGCGCAGTTCTTCGTGGGAATCCAGGTCTTCAACGTGGTCCTGGGAGGGTTTGGGCTGGTGGCTCTGCTCCTGGCGTCTCTGGGCACGTACGGGGTCCTGGCCTACTCCGTGAGCCAACGGAGCCACGAGATCGGCATCCGCATGGCTGTGGGAGCGGAACAACGACAGGTGGCCAGGATGATCGCCAGGCAGGGGTTCTGGCTCGGCGTCATCGGGCTCGGCATCGGCACGGGCATGACCCTGCCGCTGGTGGGGGTCATGCAATCCATCCTGGAGGGGGTCTCCACGGTCCAGCCCGCGATCCTGCTCATCATCGGTGCCGTGCTTCTCGCGGTGACCATGACAGCGAGCTTCATGCCCGCGGCGCGGGCCGCTTCCATGGACCCGGTGCGGACCCTGAGAGACGAATAGGCGGCAACGAGCGGGCAAAGGGGTCGCGAGGTCCGGAGTGCCTGGTGCGGGGGGTGGAGGGGAGGCGGATGGGATGTGGATGGGACGGAACTGGCCCACGGACCCCGTGACCCCTATGGTTTTCTCATGACACGATCTACCACCGCGCCCGTGCCCGCGAGTGCCCTGGCGCCCGGATATGACCACGTCGTGAGCACACGGGGCTTCTGGGCTGTATTCGGCCTGGCGTGGCTCGCCTACGGCGGGCTCTTCTACTCGGTGGCGACGTTCCAGGGCGAAGCCCCCTCGACGGCGTTGGCGGCGGCCCTGGGCGGCACGCTTGCCCCGGCGATCCCGGCCGTGGTTCTGGCCCTACGCCGACGACAGCTTTTCCACCCGGAGCGGTCTCTCTGGCGCACCGTGGGGGTGCACCTGGGCGTGGGGGTGCTGTACTCCCTGACCATGGTGCTCCTCCTCGGTCTGTTCCTCCTCGTATTCCCTATAGAGGTCGAAAGCCAGTGGGGCGACAGGCCCGCTGCGGCGGCGGTGAGCCGGTTCATCAGTGGCCTGTTCCTCTACGCCATCCTCCTGGGATTCCTCATGTGGACGGAGTCCCTGGAGCGGGTCCAGGAGAGCCGGAGCCTCGCCGCCCGGGAAGCCATGCTCCGGGCTCAGGCCGAAGCCAGGGCGCTCCGGGCCCAGTTCAATCCCCACTTCGTCTTCAACACCCTTCACTCCCTCATGCTGCTCGTGCGGGCCGACCCGCCGACGGCTGAGCGGGCCATCGAGGACGTGGCGGCTCTCATCCGGTATGCCTCGATCCTTCAGCGGCGAGGCGTGGACGCGGTGCCCCTGGGCCAGGAGCTCGAGATCGCCCGGCGCTACGCGGCTCTCGAGAAGCTACGTCTGGCCGACCGTCTCCAGGTCGAGTGGGATGTGGCTCCGAGCCTCGAGGGGTACGGGGTCCCGGCCCTCTCCCTGCAGACCCTTCTGGAGAACGCTATCAAGCACGGCGTATCTCCTCGACCGGAAGGTGGGGCCGTCCGCGTGCGGGCGGATATCGAGGATGGCGTTATGGTGCTGGTGGTCCAGGACGACGGTAATGGCGCCGATCCCCAGGTCGTGGCGGCGGCCCGCGACGGTGGCCTGAGTCTCCTGGAGCAGCGGCTGGACGCCGTGTACGGAGCGGATGCAGGCCTTCGCTGGCGGACGGCGCCGGGAGAGGGATTTGCCGTGACCGTCCGGGTCCCAGCCGCGCCGGCGGAGGCCGTGGAAGCGGTGGGCTGGCTTGCGCTCGGCCAGCGCCGGGACGAAGCGGACGTGGCGGAGAGTAAGGTCGTGGAGGGTACGAGGTCGGCGTGAACGGGACCGACGCCCTGGGCACGGTCCGCGCGCTGGTGTGCGAGGACGAGCCCCTTGCCCGTCAGGCCATCCGGGAATACCTGAAGGACGTGGGCTGGGTCGAGATCGTGGGTGAGGCCGTAGACGGCCGGGAGGCCATGCGCCTCATCCACAAGCTCGAGCCCGACCTGGTCTTCATGGACGTGCGCATGCCCGGGCTCACCGGCGTGGAGGTCCTGGAGGCGGTGTCCCACCGCCCCGCCGTGGTCTTCACCACCGCGTACGATGAATACGCCATCTCGGCGTTCGAGCTGGGTGCCGTGGACTACCTCGTGAAGCCCTTCGGCGCGGACCGGCTCCTGGAGACACTGGCACGTGTGCGGGTCCGGCTGGTAGGGGAGGGAAGGGCGGGGTGGCGCCTTCCGGCCGAGGCCGAGAAGGAAGAGCGACATGCCCGGCCGTTCCCTGAGCGCCTCTTCGCCCGGCACCGGGGGGCCATCGTACCGGTACCGGTTTCCGAGATCCGGCGGGTGGACGCCACGACCGGAGGCGTGGAGCTTGTGACCGGGACGGGGACCTACGACCTGGACGTCACCCTGGGCGAGGTGGAGCGGCGCCTCGACCCATTGGACTTCGTGCGGGTCCACCGTTCGCACATCGTCAACCTCGCCCA
>JBDHKE010000019.1:0-46976 GCA_039586555.1 Gemmatimonadota bacterium
GGTGTTGGGTTTGTGGGAGCCCGCCGGGCTCACGCCTTCGTACTTGTAGTAGATCTTCGCCGGTGTATCCAAGGCCTTTTCCAGGTTCTTCGCCCGGTAGAGCGGCGTGGGTCGCCACAGCTTGTAGACGTCCCGGACCTCCTCCGGAATCTCAATCCACCGCTCCGCGGATACCTCCTGCTCGATGAGCCCCATGGGGAAGATCGGAGCGAGTGCGTCGGGCCCGATGGGCTCAAGGGTCCCCGGGTGGAGGGGAGGGAGAGGCCGGTTGGGCATGTCCGCCGCGATGTTGTACCAGTGCGTCGGGATCTGGGCTTCGGATAAGAGGAACTTGGTGTGGCTGTTCATCTCGGAGGTTCCTGCCTCGGTTGGTGATCTGTGGCGATGGGTGGCGCCCCTGATTGCTGACCGGACTCCCGTGGAAGAAAGGGATCGTCCCGGAGTCGAAAGGCCGAACAATGTAATGCTCTCCGCGCCGGGCGTCACGGGCCATTCGGGAGGTCTCCCTTCCTGGACCGGGCGCCTCGGCGCTCTCCATGGCTACCAGACCTCTGGGGCGGTACACTGGTCTGCATGGGCGATGCGGAGATGGCGTGAAGGACCGGGCCCCAATCCATGGCCACGATTTCCCGGAGGAGACTCATGCCCCGAAAGAGAGTTCATTGGATGGCTCGAGGGACCATGGCCGTGAGCCTCCTGGCCGCCTCTTCGTGCCTGGGAGCGCAGGACACGGTCAGGAGATACGTGCGGTTCGAGCACGAGGGGAGGGTGGCGTATGGGATCCTGGAGGAGGACCGTGTGCGCCACTTGGAGGGGGGCCTGTTCAGCTCCGCCGAGCCCACCACGACGGTGGTTCCCCTGTCCGACGTCCGTCTCCTGGCCCCGGTGGTGCCCTCGAAGGTGATCGCTGTCGGACTCAACTATCAGAGCCACCTCGGCGACCGGGAGCCGGCCGCATATCCGGGGCTCTTCGCCAAGTATCCCACCTCCGTGGTGGGTCCCGGCGAAGACATCGTGATGCCTTCCGATGCGAGCAACCTGCACTACGAGGGGGAGCTGGTCCTGGTCATCGGAAGGGAGGCGAAGGACGTTCCCGAATCCGAGGCGCTGGATTACGTCTTCGGAGTGACGGCGGGCAACGACGTGAGCGAGAGGGACTGGCAGCGGGACGACCTGCAGTGGCTGAGAGCCAAGGCGTCCGACACTTTCGCACCCATCGGGCCGGTCATCGCCACGGGCCTCGACTACGACGACCTTCTGGTCCAGACCCGGGTGAACGGGGAGGTTCGGCAGTCGGAGCGGACCCTGGACCTCATCTTCGACGTGGCCGCCATCGTGAGCTATGTCAGCCGGTACGTCACGCTCCATCCGGGTGACGTGATCTTCACGGGGACGCCCGGGAGCACCCAGGCCATGCAGCCGGGTGACGTCGTGGAGGTGGAGGTGGAGGGAGTGGGGATTCTGCGAAATACGGTGGCTCGGGCCCCAGGGGCGCCCTGAACCTTCTGCCAATCACTCCTGAGCCGCCGCGAGTGCCGCCTCGAGTCCCGGCTGAGCTCCGGCGAGGAGCGCCGGGATCAGGATCGGGAGGGCCGTCATCCAGTAGCGGATCTCCCACCAGAATCCGATCACCAGAAGGAGACCCAGATAGAAGGGTAGGATCCACGCGGTCCGCCGGATGAACTCCGGTGCCCGCCGAATCCCCTTGAGCACCAGAAGCCACGCGGGACCGAAGACCAGCAGGTTCAGGAGCAGCGAATAACTCCACTCTTCTACGTTCCGGCTCACGGCTCTCGCGACGGTGAGGGTGGAAGGCTGGTACCCTACGACGCGGTGTAAAGCGAAGAAGCCCACCAGCCAGATCACCCCGTTCGCCAGAGCGAATCGTACGTCCCGCCGCCGCAGGTACGCTGCCCACGCCACGGGCCATCCCGGCCGCACCAGAAAGGCGAATGCCAGGCAGAGGAAGGCGGATGTCTCCCGGTTCAACAGCCCGAGAACGTTGATGAGCGTGAACCATCCGAACCTCCCTCTTCTCAGGCTCAATAGGCCCAGGGCGAAGAAGGCGGCCTCCCAGAGGGACCAGGGATGAAAGTAGTGGTCTCTGAAGGTGAAGCCCGTGATGACGGCTGCCATCGCGGTACCGAGGAGGGAGAGGCCCACGGGGAAGAAGGATTCGAGGAGGAGTTGGAGGCCGAACAGGAACATCGTGATCGCCGCCGCATCCAGCACGAGGTATGCGACCTGGAACGCGTGGGTCCCGTAAGGCCGACCTGGGGACGGCTCCGACTCGCGGATCAGGGGCAGGGCCTGGAGACCTCGCGCCAGCACTTCCGCCACCGTGGGAACCAGGATCCGGTAGCGGTACTGATACGGGGCGTCTCCCTCGACCAGTCGGCCGTGGAGCTCCATGCGGTGCTCCAAGTACCGACGTTCGACCCGGTCGAGGTGGTCGTAGGCCAGGATGGCCGCCAGCTGGAGGACGATCAGTATGACGACCGTCACGCGGCGCCGCTTGGTGGTCGAGTGCTCGGGCATAACCGGTGGCGATGCTAGAGGTCGGGGGCTCGTCGCGCTAGAGGGCGAGCTGGATCCACCGGACCGCCGGGCTCACTCGCGACCGAGGATCTCCAGCGCCTTCCTCATCAGTATGGCGTAGTAGTCCCTGAAGTTTTCGCGAGTGAGGGGCACGAACACGTCCACCTGGGCTGGATTCCCTTCCAGAATTTCCCCGTTTGGCCGGATCGTGTGGCCGATGCTCCACATGAACTTGACCACCGGTCGATCGGTGCCGGGGAATCTCAAGACCTCTTCCCACTCCCAGGTGTTGCTATATCCGCCCGCGGGCATCCCGATGAGGGTGCCCAGTTTGTTGTCGGCTACGATGGCCGCGAACTGATCCAGGTGGGAGCCCCCGTGGGGTCCGAGCAACAGGACGAGCCCGCCCTGGAAGTGCACAGGGGTGGGGTCCAGAACCCCGTCAGATTCCCTGGGAGCGTGGGCGAGCTTGAACGGGACGTTGTTCGTGTAGGCTGCTCCTGCCCTCAGCGAGTCGGTGACATCGCTCTCCAGCCACTCCATCAACCAGGTGCCGTCATCCACGGTCTCCGGGACCCCCGCGTCCAGGAGTGACCGCTGTCGATATTCCTCGCGTGCCTGGGTGATGAAGGCGTCCGTGACGTCGCTGATCCTCAGATTGCCGAAGGTGGTCCTGAAGGACCGGGGAGTGAGGCGCTGCAGCGCGTATGCGCCTCGGGACCCTCCTCCACTGCGCGTGGCGTCGACGATCAGGTCATGCTCCAGCAGCCCCTCCGCCGAGGCGTGCGCCATCAGCCTGTCCACGTCCTCGATCAGGGTCTCCCGGAAGCCGTACCATCGAAGGAGGACCACCGGACGGCCGTCGTCGGGCAGCAGCAGGTCATACGTGGGAGTCGAGAAGACCTCCCGAAAGTCCGGGTAGTGGGGCTCCGCGACCTCCGCCCAGGGGATGGAATCGGGGTGGAGGTAGGGCAGGGAGACTGTGTATCGATCTCCGTCGGCACCCTCCAGCTCCAGATTGAGGGTCTCGCCGTAGAAGGAGCCGGGGAGGATTCGGGTCCGCTGGGGCAGGGCCTCGGCCATGACCCACCTGAGCTTCTCCACGGTGGAGTAGCGATGGTAGGGCTCTGCGGCCCGATGATATTCGTCTGCGGAGAGACTGTTCACCGAGAGCACTCGGTCGCCCAGGGCCGGACGGGGACCGTTCGCGAAGTGCGCATCGTTCGTCGAGTGGTCGGTGACGAAGATCGCGAACCGGCCGGGGGCTCCATAGTCCTGGGCGAAGCGCACCGGCGCTTGCAGCACGGAGGACGGAGGCCCCAGCTCGGTCTCCATCTCCACGCCGGCCGGATCGGGCAGCGTGATCCCGCCAGGGACCAGGCCGACCTCCAGATGCCGGTCCTTTCGGGCGTTGCTGACCTTCTCCAGCGCGTAGAAGAGCTTCTCTTCGGTGTCGGCCTCGATCACCTCGTCCCGCAGGCTTCTCATGGCCTCCATGGGGTCCAACTCGAGGCGGGCGTTCTTGACCGGTGAGAAGGCTTCCCGCTCCTGTGTTCGCTCCAGGATGTAGTCGAATAGTGACTCCCGCTGAGCGGCTGTCCCCGCGCCTCGGGGTGTGGGTCCGGCGTAATCTCCGCAAAATGTGATGGCCAGGATTGCCGTGGAAACCAGGAATCCCCGAAGAGATCTCATACTTTCTCCCACATTCTGGCCTCCTATCGTTTCCGTCGGGGTGGGGCCGGCACCGAGGGCTTGGTCCGGGGCCGGGGGCGAGGAGGCGGAACCGGTCGCCGGGGAGGAGGGTCGGGCTCTGGCATCGGCTTTGGCTTCGGCCTTCTCGTTCGCTTTCCCATGGTCTCCCACCATGGCGTCGGCAAACCCTCTGCGGAGCTCCGCCGCTGCGCTACTGCCGGCTCGGCGCGATAGAGGGGTGCCGCGCATTGGATATGCCCAACGCCAGCTTCCTGGCTCAGTACCTCCAGCTGGTGAGATCTGCCCCCGGCGGCGCCGACTCCAGGATTCTCCCCAGGATCATGGGCGCGTACATCTGGATGTAGCGTAGTCTCGATATGGCATTGGGCTGCGCGTGATCTCCGTTCCAGCAGTGCTCGGCCCGGTCCCCGTAGTCCACCACTCCGGCGTAGTAGGGGCCCGTAGTGCTCTCCAGGAACTCTTCGGTCAGATACACCGCGTTGTTCAGGTAGTAGTTGTCCATGTCCCCCACGTAGATGTGGAGCTTTCCCTCCAGCCTGGGCCCCAGGGTCGCCCAATCCCTGCGCAGGATGTATGAGAGGTCGTAGTTCTCTCTCCAGTACTCCGCCACCTCCGGGTCGATCTCGCCCGTGCGTTTGTTCCAGATGCGTCTCGGGTACCCGTCGTCGCCCACGGGAGAGTACACGGCCTCCCAGATGTCCCACTGCTGACCCGAGCGGCTCTTCGTCCCCAGGACGAGCTCCCGGAGGTTCATGTCCTCCAGGGTCGAGCTCACGTGCCCGAGGTAGTCCCGGTGACCCGGCCGGCGCGTCCTCTTGAACGGGCCCTCGAGGTAGTAGGCATTCTCGTCCTCGTAGATGTTTACGACGGTGTAGGCCCTGAAGTCGATGGGATCCGGACAGGCTCCGAACGCACCATTGTACTCGTCAGGGTAGAAGATCTGGGCCGCCAGGGCCTCCCACCCTCCGGTGGAGCCCCCGTAGAGGAACCGGGACCAACCCTCGCCCAGCCCCCGGAACCGCTCCTCGATGTAGGGGATGAGCTCGTAGGTGATGGCGTCCCCGTATGGCCCCAGGTTGGCCGAGTTCACCGCATAGGAGTCGTCGTAGTACGGGTTCGCGTGCTGAATCTCGATCACCAGCATTCTGGGGAAGTCAGGCCCCGTCCAATCCTGGTACAGGCGGTAGGCGTACTCCTGCTGGGTGCGGTTGTAGCAAGCCCAGTCGAAGCGGCTGCTGTACTGGCATTCCAGGTCCGGATCCGGTGGCTCGCTGCGCCAGCCCCCGAAGTCGTAGGGGAAGTGGCCATGGAAGACGGCCAGAGGGTAGCGAGCTTCCAGGTGGTCGTCGAATCCCTCGGGAATCAGGACGTGGGCACCCAGGTACATGGGTCGGCCCCAGAACTCGGTCAACAGCTCGCTCTGGATCCGAACGTGCTTCACGTAGTCGGTCTCCGGGGGGTCCGGGATCGGAGGAATGACCTGATCCAGGTTGATGTGGATCACTTCGTCGCGGGTGGGGTCCAGGCGGATCTCCCGGGGCGTGCTGTAGAAGTTCCCCGGCTTCCGGTTCCATTGCTGTCCCTCCCCCCGGTCCGGCGGCAGCTTCACCGCGTGTCCATCCGCCCGATCGAAGGTCTCGTATCGGTTGAGCAGGGCCTGAACCCGGTATGTTCCAGGAGGGATCAGAGCCAGGCTCTCCATCGGATATCCGAACGCCGAGGCGTCGAAGATGGCCTCATCACCCGGTGCCCATCGCTCCACGTCGATTCCGAAGGCTTGCTGTGAGCCCACGTTGTCACTGAGCTGGAATCGGGGCTCCCCCTCCCCCTGGGTGGAGACTAACACGAGGAGCCGTCCGTCCTGGGCCTCCTCGCTGAGCTCCGGCGCGTACCTCACCGCGAATCGTAAGACCGCCTCTGAAGTCGCGGTCGTGCCGGGGTCCGCGGTCTCCGTGCGGGAGGACCGAGGCGAGTCCGGGACGCAGGAGCCCACCGTCGGGATCAGGACCGCGGCCAGGCAGGATGAACGAAAGGTGGGCGACGCAAGGAATCGGAGGAACGATGGAATACCCATGGCGACCCGTCTCCTGGAGCAGTTGGCGCGCCGAGGGGCGCCGTCCGGATCCTACCATGCCGGACGGAGCCTCGGGACTCGGAGTCAACCTACCTCGGCCCCGCCCACCGGGCCATGTTGCGGGAGAGCCCAGTGAGGGCCTCCGGCTAGCGTGCGGTGCACCGCGCGGCCGAGCTCGCATGAGCCCGCTTCTACGACGCCCCGCCTGCCTTCGGGATGGGATACGGGATCACCCCGGAGCGGGCCTGTTCTTCCAGGAACGCTCTCGGTCCCTGGACGAGGATGGGGCGGGCTTCCGGCCTCAGCCAGTGCAACAGGGTCATGAGATCGCTTTCCCGCATGGCGGTGCATCCCGCCGTAGGTGAATCGGAGTCGCGCCAGACGTGGAGGAAGATGCAGGAGCCAACGGCGGTGTCCGAAGTCGGCCCGGTCCCGGAACCGTACTCCACGACGACGCCCCACCTGTAAAGATCGTCGCCGTGGTGGAGATCTCGCCGCATCCACTCCGCGCTCCGCCAGCCGCTCTCCGCTTCGGGATCCCGCGGCTCGACGATCCGCCCGTAGAAGGGGGAGTCCGGGTCATCCACGCACTGGCTCTCCGCGGAGAGGGGAAGATAGGGCATGCCGACCCCGGGAGGCGCCTCCGGCGCGTATCCGAACACCCTGCTCAGGGGGAAGGCTCCCGTAGGCGCCCGGTGATCTCCCTCCCTTTTCTTGTCCACTCCCGCCATTCCGACCACCACAGGCACGGGTGGGGAGAGCAAGCGCCACCGCGTGGCGTTGCCCTGCAGAGGGTAGAGGAGCCCGCGGGTGTCGTCCGGGTCCTCCACTACCACCAGGACGTGCTGGTTGGAGCCGGCGATCAGGCCCACGTCCAGTGACTGCTGGCCCTCAGCCCCGGTGGCCTGAATTGCCGGCAGGAGCGCGCCAGCCAGCAGCAATCGACTCGCCAGCGCCAGGTGGGACGGAAAGAGCATGGGTCTCTCGAAGAAACTGGCCCTCAGCGCGCCTCGAGCCGGTCCAGAAACGCGCTGCGGAGCTTTGCGATCTTGGGGTCGATCACGATCCTGCAGTACGGCTGCTCGCGGTTCCGGCGGTAGTAACCCTGGTGATATTCTTCCGCCGGATAGAAGGCCTCGAAGCGATCCAACTCGGTGACGATGGGGTCCTTCCAGACACCCGATTCCTCCAGCTCTGCGATGACCTCTTCCGCGGTGGACCTCTGTTCCGGAGAGTGAAAGAGAATGATCGACCGGTATTGGATGCCCACATCCGCTCCCTGACGATTCAGGGTCGTGGGGTCGTGGATGGTGAAGAAGACGTTGAGTAGGTCCCGGAAGGAGATGATCTCGGGCTCGAAGTGGAGTTGAACCACCTCTGCGTGCCCCGTACCACCGCTGGAGACCTGGCGGTAGGTGGGATTGGGCGCCGTGCCACCAGCATAACCAGACTCCACCTTGTCCAGCCCCCGGAGTCGCTCGAAGGCAGCCTCCAGGCACCAGAAGCACCCACCCCCGAGCGTGGCGATTTCGACTCGACGCGATTCCATCACTCTTCCGCTGAGAGGACCGATCCGCTTCTCCTACCAAACCCGGTCTGCAAGGATCCGGAAGACCAGACATCCGGGAGGCGAATGCTATCAGTGGGTTCCCGGAGCTTCAGCCGTGTGTGCAGCCCGACCTCATCCGGAGAGCTCGGGAGCGACGTCTGCGAGGTCGGATGATTCGACTCTCCCCGCGCCGGTCCCCTCCACTACGGCGGATGCCACCAGATGTCCAGTAATGTTCGTGGCGCTGCGGAACATGTCCGGAATCCGGTCGATGCCCAGGAGGATCCCCATTCCGGCCAGAGGAACTCCGACGGCATCAAGCGCCGGAGCCAGGGTGACGACGCCTGCGCTGGGCACCGGGGCCACGGTCATGGCCACGAAGAAGGTGGCCAGAATCCCGGCCGCCACTGCTGAGGGTGGAATGGACACGTCGAAGAGATAGGCCAGGAAGAGGATGGAAGCGCCCTGGAAGAGAGCCGTGCCCGCCCGGTTCAGTGAGGCCGCCAAGGGAAGGACGAGGGAGGCTACCGGGGTGGAGATCCCCATCTTCTCCGCGTCCTCGAACAGAACGGGAAGGGAGGCGACGGAGCTGGTGGTGGTGAACCCGATGGTGTAGGTGGCCACCGACCCTCGAATGAAGTCCAGAGGCCGGATGCCCCCGAGAAACCGGACCAGGGGTAGGTAGACCGCGGCCATGAACAGGAAGGTTCCCACCATGACCACCAGGATGAACAGGCCCATTGTCTGCAGCAGCGCGAGGCCCGCCTGAGCCGTGGCCGGGGCCGAGAGGCCGAAGATGCCTACCGGGGCTGTCCAGAGAATCCAGTGGACCAGGCGGATCAGAGATTCGCTGATGCTGTCCGCGATGGAGACCAGCTCCTCCCGTTTCTCGTCCGGAAGGGTCGATGCGGCCGCCGAGAAGAGAATCACGAACACGATGAGCGGAAGCAGGGCGCCCTCGGCGGCGGCCTGGAAGGGGTTGGCGGGGATCAGGTGCAGGACGAAGTCCAGCATGCCCGGCAGCTCCGCCGCGACTTCCTCGCCCACCGCTGGAGGCTGGACGGGGGGAGCGAAGAGCAGAGCGAGCTTCATGAGGCCCATTCCCAGCAGGATCGCCGGAATAGTCGTTGCCCAGATGAACCCGAGCGCGGTGCCGCCCAGCTTTCCCAGTTTCCTGGGATCCCCGAGCTTCGCCACCCCCACGAAAATGATGGCGGCAACCAGCGGGATCACCACCATGCGAACGGCGTTGATGAAGAGGGTGCCCAGGGGCGCGACCCCCGTGGCGATGGCCATGAGGGTGTCCGATCCGGAGAGAGAGGCGATCAATCCGAAGAGGAGCCCCAGGATAAGGCCCGCGGCCATGGCCAGGTTGTTCATGCTGACATCGCTCCAGGTCCCGCCGGGTGCGCCGTGGCTCGTGCAGGCTCGGACGGGTGTCGGTCTCGGGTCGCGGGAAGCTTGCGTCAGGCGGGGCGATACGGCAAGCGGACGGCGCTGGAGGGGTCATGCGCCGGGAGACGCCGTCCCTCGGCGATCCGGACCGTGGAGCTATCCCTTGCCCTTCAGAAGGGCCCGGATACCACCGGACATGCGGATCTCACCGTCGGCCGCATACGCCTCGTGGTTGGACTCGATATCCCCGGACCGGTACAGGTAGTTGACCATGAGTCCAAGGGACTGGCGAAGGCCCCGCTCCGAGCGATCACCCATCCAGTTGATACGCTCCACCCTGGCCCCGTTGGTGAGGTGGAAGTGGGCGACTCGATCGTGGGCCTGGCCGTCTCGCTTCACCGTGGCCAGGTACCAGGCGCTCAGGCGCGTGAGGGGTCCTCGCGCGAGCTCCTCGAGATCCTCCTTGCCGAGCCACCTCGCGGGATCGGTCAGCCAGCTCACCCGATCAGCGGGTTCAGACGTCGGCGCGGACACGGCGATCGCCTCTACCTCGCTGGCGAGGAGCAGTCCGCCGACCCCTTCTCCGATCCGTTCCTTCAACCAGGGCCGGAACCCGGGAATGGGAGAGAGGGTGGCGAAGGTCTTGAGGTTGGGAAGATCCTTGGACAGGTCGTCTACCACCTGCTTGATGAGGAAACTGCCGAAGCGGATTCCCCGAAGCCCTTCCTGTGCGTTGGAGATGGAGTAGAAGATGGCCGTGTCCGCGTCGTCCGGCTCCCCCGTGGGAGCGCCCACGTCCAGAAGGGCCTGCACGCTGCTCGCCATCCCCCTCACCAGGGCGACCCAGACGTAGATCAGTGGCTCTTCCGGCATCTGAGGATGGAAGAAGGCATAGCATCGGCGGTCGATAGCGAGGCGGTTCTTGATGTCCGCCCAGGACTTCACCTCATGGACCGCCTCGTGCTCCGCCAGCTTCTCCAGAAGGGAAGCAGGCGCGTCCCACGTGATGGAACGAAGCTCTAGGAAGCCCACGTCGAACCACGATTCCAGGAGCCTCGCCAGATCGTCCTCCAGCCCTCGGAGGACGGCGTCGTCTCTGGCCAGGGGCATCAACTCCGCCCGAAGATCCACGAGGAACTTGACCCCTTGTGGGAGGGCATTGAAGCGCCTCAGCAGTCGGACCCGGGGAGCGGTCAGGTTATCCCTCAGGGCTTCTTCGGCCTCCAGGAGCGCTGGTTCGGGGTCACCCTCCTCTTGCCGGAGGAGAGTCGCCCACTCGTGCATCCGCTGAGTGAGCGTCTCCCGGTCCACACCGAACTCCCCTGCGAGCAGGCGTAGGAAGCGCTCCCGGCCGTCCGGGCTGAGGCCGAGGTAGAGTTGGCCTAGCTCGGCGGCCCGGGCCCGGGCGGTGACCTCGCCGCCTCGCCCGCTCAGACATTCGTGGATGCGCTCTCTCACCCGAGCAAGGTCTGCCCGAGGCAGGTCCGGCCGGACCTCTCCACCGAGCCGCACTCGAGCGGCTTGAGTGATGCCCCTCCACGCCCGTCGGAGGCCCCCCAGGGTGCGATCCTCCTGAGGACGCTCGTCCGGCTGGATCGGATCGAGACTGGATTCCGAAGCCACTTGTGGCTGACTCCCGTGTCGGTACCTCGAACTCCAATCTCGCCCGTGGGCTGCCGGACCGGAAGTCGGCTCTCGCCTTACGGCCTGCCTTCCACGTCCACGACGTACCGGAGATAGTTGTTAGAGACGATTCCGACGAGCTGCCCGTCCGCTTCGAAGCGGATCGTGCCGGCTGGATCCAGCACGAAGCGATCCGCCACGAGGCGCCGGCTGGAGCCATCGCTGGTTCGGAGGTCGAACTCCCTGGTGCCGTCAACGCCGGTCCGCACGGCATAGACCACCTGGTATCCCATGAATGCGGCGACCTTCCGTTCCCCTGTCTCCAGAGTCACGATGCCATTCTGGTTGTATGCTAGCCGAGAGGCGTGGATCTGGAATGGGGATTCACCCTGGACCAGCACTTCCCAACCGTAACGGTCCAGTGCTGTCGCACGATTCAGGGAGAGGAAGGGGGCCGTAGCGACGAGGGCAATCACGACGGCGACGGCGATGAGCAACGGCGGACTCCAGACGTGGGCGCGCATGGGTTGTCTCCTGCAAGGCGTTGGGTGTGAGCCAGTCATACAGGAGGACGACGGAGCCCCTGCGACTTGCACAGCCGCTCCAGCAACCGGGCCCCGGTCGATGGCCGGGCTACTGGCGCCCACCCCGGCGGCGCCCGAGGGCTACTCCTCCCTGAGGATGAGCATGGGATCCACTCGGATGGTCCGCAGCGCGGGGACCAGGGTGGCAGCCAAGGCGGAGCAGAGGAGGAGCAGGAACGCCCCACCGAGGGAGGGCAGATCCAGGGCTCCCACCCCGTAAAGAGTGCTCCGGATGAGGATCGACAGAGGAATGACCACGGCCGCTCCGGCGAGCATGCCGAGCAGCGTCAAGGTCATCCCGTCCCGGACGATGGTGATGACCACCTGCTTCTTGTGGGCACCCATGGCTTGCCGGATAGCCATTTCGCGGAGTCGCTGGGTTACGGCGAAAGACACGATTCCGTAGATGCCGATCAGGGCCAGGATCAGCGCGAAGGCGCCAGCGTAGGACAGGAGCCGCCACCCCAGTCGGTACCCGATGAATCGGAGCTCCGCCAGCTGCCGGTACGGCGTGGGTTCGATGAGCCCGACCTCTCCGTGGGCCCGCTCCACTTCCCTTCGGAGTATGGGAACCATAGCCTCCGCCGAGGTGCGCCCCTTCAGGTGGATCACCATCATGGGGCTGTAGTCCTGGAGGAAGGACGTCCAGAAGAGGGGCGGCGGGCTGTCGCCCTCTTCAGGAATCGTGAAGTCCCTGATCACGCCGACGACCTCGAAGGAGCGGCTGGGGGTCTCGGTGGGCGTGTCCATCTGCCGGGTGCGAGCCACCGTGAACCACCTTCCCAAGGGGTCCATCCCGGCCCAATAGCGTTTGGCGAAGGTCTCGTTGACCACTGCCACCAACGGTGCGCCGAACCGGTCTCCCTCGTCGAACGTGCGTCCCCGGAGCAGGGTCATGTCCAGCATCTCCAGGTATCCCGGGGTGACCGGATTGTACGGCACCACTTCGAGCCCGCCTTCCGCGGACTCGAAACCCGGAACCTCTATCACGGCCCGGGTGGTCACCCCCCAGAGAGACGCCTCGGCGTTGCCGGCGAGGGCGACGGCCTCCACGCCAGGGAAACCCTCAAGGCGCGCGGCCAGGTTCAGGAACAGCTGTTGCCCCTCGTCCGGTCCGTGCACCTCCGGATCGAACTCCTTCGACATCACCGCCACGCGGTCGGGGTCGAGCCCGATATCCATCGACGCGCTCGCCCGGAGGCTGCGCAGGAAGAGTCCGGCGGTCACCAGGAGGATCAACGATGCAGCGACCTGCGCCATGACCAGGAGGCTCCTGAGGCTCAGTCGTCCAGGTCGTCGGCCGCCCTCGCTCCCGGGCTCTCCCTTCAGGGCCGGCACCAGGTCCGGCCGGGAGCCTCGCATGGCGGGAGCCAGGCCGAACAGGCCGGCCGCACCCACGGAGACCAGAAGGGCGAAGACGACCACCCGGTAGTCCAGGCCCACGTCAAAGCTCACCGCCACGTCGATGGGGAGGGGAAGGGAGTCCACGAGTCCCGTGGTCGCATGGGCCAGAAGGACCCCCAGCGCCCCTCCGGCGAGGGCCACGACTAGGCACTCTAGGAGGAGCATTCGCACCAGGCGCCCGCGAGTCGCGCCCAGGGACAGGCGAACGGCCATTTCGCGGCGTCGGCGTTGGGCCCGAGCCAGGAAGAGGCTCGCCACGTTCGAGCAGGCGATGAGCAGGATGAGCAGGGCGCCGGCAAGGAGAAAGGCACTGGCGCCCGCCAGAGCCGCCCTCATATTCGGAGGCGCCCGGGAATCCCGTTCGGAGAGGAGTGTGAAGACCCGGCCCTGTCCGCGATCGTCCTCCCAGGCGTCGGGATACTCCTGCCGCAGCCGATTCGCCAGCGAAGCCAGCTGCGTCTCCGCTTGTTGGGGCGTGGCTCCAGGGGCCAGGTGGGCCATGACCAGGTAGTCCCTATCCTCCCGGTCCTCGAGCTCGCGCGGGGTGGAATGGTAGGTCCCCCCGGGGATCCCGACCGGGACCCAGCCGTACACCTTCAACCGCCACAGGCGACTGAGCAGTCCCTCAGGGGCCACTCCGACGACGGTGAACTCCTCTCCGTCCAGCGTGACGGTGCGACCAATGGCCGACCGGCTGCCAGCGAGCCGCTGCTGCCACGCTTCGTGGCTGAGCACGATGACGCGCTGCGCGCCTCCCAGCTGTGTCTCATCCGGCAGGAATCCCCGCCCCAGGGGAGGGCGAATGCCCAGGATGTCGAAGTAGTTGCCGGTGACGATCTCCACGATGACGCGCTCCGCGCCCTCGCCCTCACCGAGGCTGAGGACCCCGGCCCGGTAGGCAGCGGCCCCGTCGAAGGCCTCCACCTCTTCGGCGACGCTCAGGTAGTCCTGGAAGGATGTCTCGTCGTAGAGGTTTCCCCTCTCGTCACTCGTGTAGACGGCCATCAGGTCGTCCGTGTCCGCGAGGCCGGTGGACTCCTGGAACAGGAAGGCGTTGGCGATCGTGAACACGGAAGTGGAGGCGCCGATCCCGATTGCCAGGGAAGCCACGGTGATAAGGATGGCCAGGGGCGTGCGCCTGAGGGTTCGAAGAGCGAAGCCGACCTCTCGGAAGAGGTCGGGCACGTTTGCTGGCTCCCTGAAGTCCCCCCTTCGGGCGCGGGTGGAGCGCCAGGGGATCCTTCCCGGGAGGGCGGTGCCGAGCCGTCCCAGGCGCTGCCCGAGGAGCGGCAGGGTGGAGCGGACGACCTGACGGCGGTACCAGCGGCGGGCGCTCGTCTTCCCTCGCGCCTGGAGCATTCGTTCAAACTCCTCGGCGAGGTCGGACAGCACGAAGCGGCGGTCAGCCGGGGTGCAGAGTACGGCCATCCACAGCCTGAGGAGGGGGGGGACGCCTTCTTCCGGCGTCCGGTCCTCGCCCGGTCCCCCGGGATGCAACGGGAAGGAGCTCATCCGCTGGGCTCCGAGGCTGACGCCAGCTTGAGCCCCTCCAACATGCGACCGAGCATCTCCGTGGAGTGACGAAGGGCCTCCTCTCCCGGAGGAGTGAGCGAACAATACTTTCGAGCTCGGCCCCCCGGGACCGGCTGAGGATCGGAGATCTCGAAATCCAGGAAGCCCTTCTCCCCCAGTCTGCCCAGGGTCGCGTACAGGGCCCCGACCGAGACCGGTCGGCCCGTCCGCTTCTCGATCTCTCGGCGGATCGTGACGCCGTAGGCCTCATCCCCCAGCCGCGCGATCGCCAGCATGACATAGAGCTCGAACTCCGCCAGGAACTTGCCGGGCACGGTATTTCCTCTACAATAGAATAGATAAGGGGCAGAGAATCGCCTGCAGGCCAATAGGCTGCCGCAGGCTGGTTATTCTACAAAAGAATATATCTCCGAGGGGTCGCGGTCAATGGCCGGCCTCTTACGTTCTCCCCAGCCCCGACTCTGATCCGCGTTCTGGAGCACGAACAATGTGAACCGCTCCGACCAATGGAGCCGGTTGGCCCGCCTAAGGCCATTTCTTCCCGTGGCACGAGAAGCACGAGGGCTCACCGTTGGAGCCTCCGGTCAGGTCGGCGCCGTGGCAGATCGTGCAGGTCCCGACGGGATTCCCCAGGCCCGGAGCGTGGGCGACTCCATCCCTCAGCACGGTGTGCCCCGGCGGGGGCTCCCGCGGCACCAACGAGTCTTCGCAGGCGACCAGCAGGGCTACAGCCGACGCCAGCGCGAGTGTTCGGGACCAGTGCATCTCGGCTCCTCCTGTAGTCCGTGAGCCCGAATCAGGCGGGCAGGGGTGAGCGATTGCCTTGAGTACCACCGGCTGCCGCAGGGGATTCCACCGCCGGTGCCGCGCCAGTGACGGAAACCCCTCCTGCATCAGGCTGAAGCCTCGCCGGTCGATTCCTCCTTTGCCAGGAGCACCTCAATGGACTTCTCAAGGTGGAGAGCCTCTCTGGCGGTGCGAAACCAGCGCCATCCCTCCACGGCAGGAACCGCCAGGAGGAGTAGGGCGATCATGAGAACCGATTCGCCCAGCAGGATGCCGATGAGCGGTATGATGGCTGAGGGGGAGAAGCCGAGGAAAGCATACACGAGGTGTCTTTTCTCCTTCCGGCGAAGGCGGTCCAACTCGGTACGCAGGTCGTCCAGCTCGGCGGCAAGAACGAGCTCAGCCACCGCCCCGCTCGGCGAAAGACGAGATTCGGGGCTGGGAACCCCCGATGGACTGAGAACGGGGTAGCCTCCCTCGTCAGCGTCCTCGTTGCTTCCCGATGAGCCCCTCAAGGCTCCACCTTCGTCCAGTCGATGGGGCCGTCTCGAAACCGCTTGAGGAGCATCGAGAACGACCACTCGTTGCCCTCGATGAAGAAGCTCATGAACTCGTCCCAGGATCCCCCTTTGCCGTACCCCACCCCCCAGGACACAATGCGCGTGCGTTCCGGATCCACTTCCTCGAACTCCAGGATGTTGTAGAGCCGCTGCTGAGCCTGCCTGATCTCCTCCGGGAAGGGGTCGCCCAGTTCGGCCTGCAGGGTCAGGAGCTTCAGGGGCACGTAGTTGACGAACGTGACCGAGATGGTTCCGGGGTCTCCGATCTCGGCCTCGGGATCGTAGTTGCTCTTGAACGAGCCCCCCATGCGCAGGTCCACTTCGACCACGGGCGCCGCCCAGGTCTGGAGCCCCTCCTCGGTGGTGAACGCTGCCCAGACATCCGCGAGCGACGCGCTGACAATGAGCTCTTGACGCAGGTATCGCTCGCCGGTCTCGGCTTCGATGACCTCGCTCAGGACATCGATGGCTGTGTCCGTGGCCTCCTGGGCTTGGAGGCTGGAGACGCGGTGGGCCAAGGCGGGAGCGGTCGCAGCGAGCCCTAAGACCAGGCCGGCGGTACGGATGGAGCGAGGGGGAGCGGACAATCTCATCTCTTCTCCAAGGCGTGCATCAGGCAGGGGCGGAAGAAGCGCCCTGATGGGACGGAGCGGCGCGCAACCAGCCCTCACTCAAACGTGACGATCCGCCGCCTGGTGGCGCAACCATCCGTGCTCGGCGACGTTCCGTGATCCCCGGGGAGGGAGACCGTGTCGCGAAGCGTGGGCCCGAGCCCGCTGGTGGACCGCGTTGTCGGTGCGGACTCAGCCTCCCGGGACCGTCTCCGTCACCAGGTTCACCCGTTCGTGCAGCTTGTACACCGGAAAGGTCGCAGCGCCCCCACCGAACTGACGGGTCAGGTAGCGGTCGAAGAAGTTCCAGATCAGGAGTCCGTCTTCGCTCTCGGGCTCCAGAAGATGTGCGGCCAGAGCTCCGAGAACCTGGGAGCTGCTCACATAGAGGGTGCCCGTCGGGAACGCATGGTTCTCGGTCGAATACTCTCCCGTTACCGAGCTCAGGTAATGACCCTGGTTGGGGCGCTGGGAGCCCGTGAGCTCCGTGACTGTAAAGGCCTCCACCGTCAGGGTCACGGGCTCGACCAGGCGCTCCACCGTGATCCCGTGCGTGAGGAGGTTATCCAGCACGCGTGTGTCGGCTGCCGGGATGAGGTACCCCCGGGGTAGCGGAACCGTGCGCTGGGGTGTGTACTTCGCCAGGTAGGGCACCTCCTCGTAGATCCTCTCCTGATCGGATAACACGACTCGTCGACGCCCGCCCGCGGTCTGGCTGAGCTCCATCTCCCATCCGAGTATGGTGAGCCGTTCCGCGATTGGCTCCCGGCCGACCTCCACGACGTGGACGTCGCGGCCGGCGGGATCGAGCCCTCGGCCCACAGCCCGCCGATCGGCCTCCCGGACGAGCCCGACGATCTCGTCCTTGTTCTCGTGGAGGTAGTCCAGGAAGGTGAGAAACAGGCTGTATGCGCCCCGTACCCGGGTCTCGAAGTCCACGTACGGGTATTGCTCGTTCAGGATCGAGAACCGGTTCCGCAGGCCCACGTAGTTGCTGAGGTATCGGGGCTCCGGACCCAGAGGTATCCATCCTCGCTCGGGGTCCGTGACATCCAGAAAATCGCCATGGGGGATGCTCAGCGTGCCGTAGACCTCTCGCGTACGCGTCGTAACGGCGGGGAGCAGCGTATTCGCCATGTAGTCCAGGATCGCCGGGTCCCCGTTGGGATTGAGACCCCAGGTCCACGTCACGGGCTCCTGATGGTACGAGCCGTTGTGGGTGTGACTGTCCAGGAAGAAGACCGGATCCCAGCGGCGCAGAACGTTCCGCACGAGGCCGCGGACCTCGGGGGACTCCAGTTTCACACCGTCCCGGTTCAGGTCCAGGTTCTGCCCGTTGTACCGGATGCCCACACCCTCTTCCGGACCGTCCTGGTTGGCCCGGTTGTCCGTGCTGATCTTCTCGTTGCCGTCGGCGTTGAAGATGCGCGTGATGAGAATCACCAGCCGGTCCAGGTATATCCGGGTCCGGCCGGTCAGCAGGTCCCGGGCGAGCATCTGGGCCGCCTCCTTACCCTCCACCTCGCCGGCGTGGATGTTCGCCTGGAAGTAGACGACGGCCCGGTCGTCATGCCTCAGATCGGCGGGAGAGGCCGGCAGCGGATCCCCGATGATCAGGAGAGGCACCTGTCGCCCCTCTGCGCTCGTGGCAAGGGTCTCGACGCGGACCAGCGAGCTCAGCCGCTGAAGGTCCCTGATGAAGCCCATGACATCGGCGTGGCGAGACGTAGCCCTGAATCCGCTCGCTTCGGCGACCGTCCTCGGAGCCTCCTGGGTCAGCGCGGAGAGAGGCATGCTCACCAGGACGGCTGTTACGAGCCCGAGAGCGAGTGCCCACGGAGCACACCGGATCGAATTCATCGGTTCGCTTCCTCTCAGAATTCCGGGAACGCGAGCATGCGCCAGAGGCCTCGTTGATCCGGGTGGACGGGCCAGCCGGCTGTGGGAGGCCTGATCGAGCGGGATAATGCCTTTCGCCGCTTTGGGATGGCAAGCGCCGGAACCTCCCGGCTCAGGTTCCATGGATGGCGCAGGATGCGGCCGGCTCTTCCTCAGCGGGTGTCGGGAATGGCTCCCGGGAGGAGGACGGTACACTAGAGGCGGCGCGGGTCTCGGTTCGGGACGGTCATGGGGTACAGCTCGACGTGCTCGACGTCCAGATCGTCCCACCTTCGGCCCAGGACGTAGTCGGCACCCACGTCCAGAAGCTGGAAACGGGGTGGCCCGGTGACGCGGCCCAACACCGCCCCCTCCGGATCGAAAACGGTCCATCGAGGGGTTTCGTCACCGGGCCGTCTGTACTCTTCGCCCCGGAGGTTCCCGCTCGCGTCGCTGGCGAGGTTGGCGAACCAGGGCATCATCTCCGGGCCGCAGAGCGCCGTCGGCGCCGAACCGGGGCCATTAGGACTGCTCTCATGCGGTGCGTGTGCATGGCAACACCTTCCGAGGTGCATGAAGGTCTCATGGTACCTGACTCGGCTGAGGCCCCTTACGGTTGCACTGCAGCGGTCGGATGGGACTCAATGCTGGCGGCGATGTGTCGACCATCGGCGCCTTCCGAACTCGCCCACCTCGGCTCCAGCGTACTTCCCTCCCACCGCGGCGGAGGGGCTTTCTCCGGATCCCGCATCTCCGTGGGGCCAATCAGAAGGTGTCGAGATCCTTACCGTAGGCCACCGTACCGCCGAACCCGGCACGAATCTCCGCCAGGAGCTCCTCCGGAGTGGCGCTCCAGAGGAGCTGGTGAGTCAGGACCAGCAGGCGAGGTTGCGCTTGGGCCGCGATCCGACCGAGTTCCGGCCCGGACGTGTGAGAGTCCCGGTGATAGCGCCGCCAGACCGGCTCCCTCTCCCGCCATCCGGCCTCGGCGTAAACCTCGTGCACGAGGATGTCACATCCCTGGCATTGGCGCGCGATCTCGGGGCTCGGGCGGGCATCTCCAGAAATCACGATCGTTCGGTCGGGGGTCTCGAAGCGGTAGCCGAGAGCCAGAGGCCACGAGCCGTGGAGCACAGGGAATGCCGTCACGCGGACGTTCTCATCCTCGTGGATCACGCCTGGTGAAACGTCCCGCGCCACCACCTGGTGACCCCTGTGGTTGGCGGGCTCCAGCCCGTCGAGCCGGACGGCGATGTCCTCCCGGTACGCCTCCCTCAGATGGCCCGCCATCCTCTCAGTTCCCGGCGGGCCGAACACCCGCAGTGGCTGGCCCCGCTCCAGGACCCACGGGGTGAACATCAGATCCGGGAGCCCCACCGTGTGGTCCGTGTGCAGGTGCGTCAGGAATACCGTCGAAAGCCGGCTGACCTTCATCCCTTCGACTCCGGCCTCGTGAGCCGCCGCCGCTCGCCGCACGACTCCGGCCCCGGCATCGACCAGGTACGGCGTTCCGTTCACGACCACAGCCAGGCTTGGACCCCATCGATCAGGCTCCGCATTCGGTGTGCCCGTTCCCAGCAGGACCAGCTGGGTCACCGGGCCTTGGATCCGGGAGACGCGCCGCATGGGAGCTTCGTCTGCCCGGGCCACTGCGCTCATCTGCGTTCCACCGTGCAGAGCCTCCCCCAACAACAAGAGGGCAGGGAAGAGGACGAGCTTCGCGTGTGGCGGAAGCGCGCGGAACGGCAGGAAGTGTCGATTCAGGTTCATACATCCCATGGCAAGGTAGTTGCAGTCTCGGAGGTTGGTGGCGACCCAAGAAGGTCCGGATCGGACCTGAGAATAGGCGGTTGTTCCGGGGTCGCCAAGCCGGCGGGGCGACGCCCGCCGGATCGAGAGCATTGCCAACATCGCTCGCAATTGCCCGACCCGAGGAAGACGATGGTCTTTCCAGCTGATCTGATCTCGATCGTCTCGAAGGCGTATGCCGGAGCGAGTCCTGCGTCCGAAGCCCTGGGGGCACAAGCAAAGGATCTCGAGACCGGGACTCTGGCCCGGCTGGCGGAACCCGCGCCGGGCGGCACCCTGAGAGTGAGCGAACTGCAAGCCTACCACCGCCCCGAGGTGGTTGCCCTCGCCAACGGCCTGCGGCGGGCGGGGGTGCGCGAGCTGACTTTTCCGGACGACGCCCTCGCCGTGGAGGTCCGGCTGTTCGCGACCCTGCTGCGAGAGTCAATCCGTGGCGGGCCGGGTTACCTCAGCGAACGGCTAGCCGACTGCCGCACGCGGGTCCGGGTGGTGCTCGACAACCTTCACGAGGGCTCCGCGACGACCTTGCCTCTTGCGCTGGAGGTGGAGCCCGCCTCCGAGGGCGACCCCGACCCGGCAGCCGAGGGAGACCCTGAAGACCCTCCTCCTCAAGAGGAGCCCCTTCTTCCTCCGTTGGAGGCGTTTCCGGATCCCGAAGGCCTTGACGGAGCGGAGGATGTCCCTGACCCGGTACCACCCCTGGAGATTGGGGTGGGGGAGTGGGACGAGGCACGCGAAGGTGAGGAAGAGACCGGTTGGGAGCCGGGCGACCCCCCTGCCTTCGAGGACGGTGTTCCGGGTGCCCGAGCAGGAGAGCTGCGCCAGGTGTGGGACGAATACCGTCCCCACGTCGACGATCCGGAGTCGAGGGCGTGGGAGGTTGTCTCGGCCTCGCTGTGGGAGAGCTCGCCAGAGGGTGACCGGGATGAAGTCCCGCCCGCCCCGTGGAGTGATGGGGATTTCGACGACGTGCAGACGTTCCAAACCCAGGAGGAGGGCTCGGAAGGGTCCGTGCCGGAATCCCGGTGGGATTCAGTGGATCTCGCGTCCGCTCCGATGGGTCTGGCCGAGGATTGGGAGCCGGCGTGCGAGGAGAAGCCCGGAGGAGGCTCGATGGATTTCGAGCCCTCCGTGGTCGAGGCCGGTGCAGAGGCTGCCGAACCCGCTCGAGGAAGTCCGGTGCGTGAAGGGTCGAGTGAGGACGTGAGCTTGGCGATGCCCGAGGACACGGACATCGAGGCTCCGTTCCTTTCTTCGGAGGACCCGACCTCCCCCGTCGGCATCGAGGACCTCGCACCGGACTGGGGTCGCTTGCCGGCGCTCAAAGACCCGTACACCGGGCACAATGGAGGCCGCGTGCCGGGGCATGCGGCTGGGGTCGGGTCCGCTCCCGCGTCTCACCAGGAGGAACCTCTGACGGCCGAGGAGGAGAGGGAGCCCGCAACCCTCCCCGGGCCCTTCGATGCTTCGGAAGAGGAGAGGGAGCCCGCAACCCTCCACGGGCCCTTCGATGCTTCGGAAGAGGAAGCGGTAGCACCTGCTGGCGGCTGGATGACCCCGGGGGGAAGCTCCCTGGAGAAGGAGCTGCCGTGCGAACTGGAGCCATTGGATCTAGGTCCGCCCGACCGGGCCGGCCCTGGTTCAGCGGTTCCGCAAGTGCCGTCCGCTGAGGCCTTGAGTGACTCCTGTGGCCTGAGCGGGCACGGCGAGGGGTGGCCTCGCGGAGAGGTCTGGCCCGAGCTGGACGAGCCAGGCCTGAAGGAGGACGAGATCGCGGAGGAGCCCGCAGGAGATCCCGTTTCCCGTGCCGACATGACCCTCTGGCCTCCTGGGATGGAGGACGTTCTGGAGCACACGACGGGGGGCGAGTCGTTCGACCGTCCGCTCCTGCAGCAGTCGGAAGGGGATACGTCCGACGACTTCGATTCTCCCCTGTCGGACGAAGACAAGGAGGCCGGAGATGAATCGGCGCGTCCCATGGGTAGCGACGAGCTTTCTTGGACGCCGGCATCGTCACCCGTGGAGCTGGCACGCGCCTACATCGTGGCCCGCTCGGAGGGTCGCGAGGCGATCACCCGGGCCATTGGTTCGTGGGTGGCCGAGCATACCGAGTCGGAAACAGCGGAGGAGCTGGCCGACGCGGTGGAGATCCTGGCCCTGGGGGGGAGCGCCTCCGGCACGGCTCCGGGGCTCGACCTCGCCATATCGCTCACCACTCCGGCCGTTGCTCGCTGTCTCGTGTCCCGGCTGGGTTCCGAGGGGGACGCGGTCCACCGGGCGCTGTACAGGGACATCGCCATGAGGCTGATGGCGGAGATGGGGCCGGCGATCGTCGAGGCCCTGGGCGAAGCGGAGGATCGAGGAGTCCGGCTCTTTCTGCAGGAGGCTGTCATCGGCCTGGGTGAGCCGGGGTGGCAACTGGCCCGTTCCATGGCTGGAGACGAGAGGTGGCACGTAGCCCGGAACGGAGTGGCCCTCCTGGGAGGGATCGGCGGGCAGTAGGCGATGGCGCCGCTGATCTCTGCGCTTGCGCACGGCGATTTCCGGGTACGGCGTGAGGCGGTCCGGGCCCTCGCCAGGCAAGGCGGAGAAGCCGCGGGGCTCCTGGCCCTGGGGATGCTGGAGGATCCGGACGCCAACGTGAGGTCCTCCGCGATCCTCACGGTGGGGGCCCTCAAGGTCGAGGGAGCTCTCCGTCCTCTCCTCGAACGGCTGGAGGAGGAAGACGAGGAGAGGCTTCAGATCGAGGTCCTGAACGCCCTCGGACGGCTGGGCGATCCCGGCGCCGTTCCAGCTATCGAGAGAAAGACGGTGGGAGGGCTCCTGAAGCGGTCGAACCGGGAGGTCCGTATCGCCGCCTACCAGGCGCTCGCGGCGATCGGCACCCCGTACGCTCTGCGCGTGATCGAGGAAGCGGAGCACGACCGGGACCCGGAGGTGCGGTATGCGGTCCGCACCCTGTCACAGGGCGGGTGAGGCGGGTGAGCTCCCGGGAGCGTGGAGGCCACCCTCACACCAGCTCCAGCACCTCTCGCAGGGCCCCGAGGAACTGGAGGCTCTCTCGAGTCTGGAGCAGGACGCTCGGCGGCCGGTTCCCCGTGGAGTGGGCGAAGAGCCCTGTGAGCCGCAGCCCGACATCGGCGTCCCGCGGAAGCGCTGCACGAAGTCGGGCGGACTCGCTCCACGGAATGAGAACGTCTTGCCGTCCGTGGATCAAACGTACGGGCACGGTGAGGGGCGCGAGGTGAGGAAGCGGGTCCATGAGGGGGGCGGTCCGCCGAACGGCGGGACCGAGCACCTCGATGATCTCCTTCACTCCGTGAGGATCCGGCCTCCTTCCGGTCTCGGGTGCGAACAGATCGAACAGTCGCCTCCGGTCCGCGGCGACGGAGTGGCGCAGACGCGCTTTCAGGGGATCCAGGACCGGAGCCCTCGCGTCGATCTGGAGGTCACCGGCTTCTGAAGCCAGACGTCGAAGCGCCTCCGCCACATCGCCCGCATCCGACAGCTCGGGGACCTCCGCCAGGAAGTTGGCGCCCACGACCCACCGGCCGTAGGGGTCAGGTTCGGCGTGATACGAACGACCCTCCCACTCGTGCTCTCCCGTGAACTGGAAGTGTAGGGTCCGCTCAAGGTCACAGTAGCCTCCGAACCCTACCACTCCGCTGAGATGACCCTGGAGCTCCCGGGCTGTGGAGGCGATCACGCCCTGAGGGGCGCCGAACGAGAATCCGATGAGCCCCACTCGGCCGGGCGCCGTTTCCGGCCGGGCGTCGAGGGCCAGGACAGCGGTCTTGATCGTGGGCAGTGAGAGCTCGGGGTCCAGTCTCAGCTCCGTCCATTCCGGTACCTCCGGGACCAGTACGGCCGCGGGGGTGGAAGCCAGCGCACGGGCGAAGCGAAGGAGTGACCGGTGACGCCGTCCGGGTCGGGTAATCCCATGAAGCACTACCCAGCCTGGGAGGTTCCGGCCGCGCCCGGCGGGGAGGAAAAGGGAAGCGGGAATCGGGACCTCTCGACGGTGGAATTCGACCTCCCGCTCCACCACTAAAGTACGTCCCGCGACCCAGCTCCGTCCGAAGCGAAGAGCCCGCAGAGTTCCCGAGATCATGTTTCAAGCTACTCGCGGATGATTTCCGCGGGCCAGGAGGCATCTCTCAGAGCACGACGCTGCGCGCGGAGCGGACAGGTGATCGCCACACGAGACTCAGGGATGGATAGCGCCCTCTCGCAACGCTTGCCGGGCCCTCGCTGAAGGGCCATGATGCCGACGTCCATAGCTCGATTGGGGTCACCAATGGGGCGGAGCCCTGCGACCCAGCGGATAAGGTCGGGGTCACGGGGGAGGTCCTTGCCATGACCTGGCAGAAGCGTCGCAGGTGGGCGGCGCACTGAGGGATCGGAACGAATCGCGGGTGGGACACGATATTGGCACGGCCACGGGCGCCTGGCCGAAACACCGCTTGCGCATGGGTGGGCGGAGGCGCGCGCGAAGCGAGTCCTGCTGAGGGTACATGGACGATTACAGACCTCCCTACCGGGCGGCCGCTCTCGCCTTCCTGGCGGTCCTGACGCTCTATGTCGTGACCCTCGCACCCTCCACGGCGCTGTGGGACGCGAGCGAATACATCACTACCGCCCAGATTCTCGGGATTCCGCACCCTCCTGGTAATCCACTCTTCGTCGTCCTGTCCCGCACCTGGATCCTTCTATCGGCACCCCTTGGACTGCCAGTCGCTGTCCGGGTCAACCTTCTGGCGGCGGTGACCAGCGCCGCGGCCAGCGGCTTCCTCTTCCTTGTCGCTCATCGGATTCTTGTGGGCTACGCTCCGGGACGACGGGTCCCGCTGGTGGGCGCGGCGGCGGCGACGCTGCTCGGCGCAACGGCGTTCACCGTATGGAACCAGTCCACCGTCAACGAGAAGGTCTACACGCTCAGCGTGTTGATCATCGCGGTGGTCAGCTGGTTGGCGATTCGGTGGAGGGATCGTCGCGCGGAGCCGGGGAGCGCGAGAACCCTGGTCCTGGGCATCTACCTGTTGGTCCTGGGTTCCACCAATCATCTCATGTCGATCCTCCCGCTCCCCGCACTGGCGCTCTACGTGCTCATGGTGCAGCCACGCGTCCTGCTGAGGGTGGATGTGTGGGGTCGGGCCATTCTGGCCCTGATCATCGGAATCTCGTTCAACCTGTTCTTGCCCATCCGGGCGGAGCTGGATCCGGTCATCAATGAAGGTGACCCCGTGTGCGAGACGGCGGCCGGGGCCGTGGTGGCCGTCTACACTCAGGGACGCACGGGCTGCGAGGCCCTGGGAGACGTCCTCGTACGGAGGCAATACGCCAAGCCCTCGGTAACCCTTCGGCAGGCCCCTCTTGGCCACCAGCTGCTCAACTACTTCCAGTACTTCGATTGGCAGTGGTCACGGGGAGTGGACCCGGACGAGCGACCCGGGAATGCGCGCCTCCTCTTCACTCTCCTGTTCATAGGATTGGGAGCCGGGGGTCTGTGGGTGGTATTCCACAAGGATAGGGCGGTGTTCTCGTACGTCGCCGTCCTCATGCTGACATTGACGGTGGGGCTGGTGTTCTACCTCAATTTCAGGTTCGGATTCTCCCTGGCTCCGGAGGTGGTGGATCGAGGCCTCCACGAGGTCCGGGAACGGGACTACTTCTTCGTCGCGGGCTTCCTGTTCTGGGGTTGGCTGTCCGGTATCGGGCTGGGGGCGCTCTGGGGAGAGCTGAATGAACGACTGCAGTCTCCCCGGCGCCGTCTTCTCACGGCTCCGATCCTGATCCTGGCCTTCGTTCCCCTGGGGCTCAACTGGCGGTGGGCGAGCCGGGCGAACGACTTCGCCGCCCGCGATTGGGCGTACAACCTGCTGACCAGCGTCGAGCCCTACGGCGTTCTCTTCACGAATGGAGACAACGACACGTTCCCCCTGTGGTATCTCCAAGAGGTGGAGGGGATCAGGAGAGACGTGACGGTGGTAGTGGTCCAATATCTCTGGACGGATTGGTATCCCAAGCAGCTTCAGGAGCTGACCCGGCCGGAGAATCAAAGGGAGTTCGTTCCCGCCTCGGCCGCTTCCCCTCACCGGCCGCCATCCCGCGTGCCCTCGGCCCCCATCACCTCCCTCACCCACGAGGAGTTGGATGCGGTCTTCGGAGGACGGTTCGACGAGGAGTTCACCGTCACCCTCGGGGACGTGGTTGTCGTCTATCCGGCGGGAACGAGCATCGGACGGGCCCAGTTGCTGGCCCTCGCCATCATCCGGGATAGCGTGGGCGAGCGCCCTATTCACTTCGCGAGCCGGGCGGGTCTCATGTCCGACCTCGGGCTGACCCAGAGGGGAATCCGGCACGGCATCACCACTAGCCTGCACCTGAGAGATCCCTCTGAGGTGGCGGGCGTGGTCCAGATCGATCCCGCTCTCGGGGGAGATTGGGTTGACGTGGATCGCTCCCTGACGCTGGCCCGCGATGTGTACAGCTATCGCGGCCTTCGAGATCGGGATGTCTGGACCGACCGGGCGACGCTCAACATCCCGTGGCACTTCTACGCGCTTCACCTTCAGCTGCAGGACGCGGCGCGCCGGTCCGGGTTGAGCGAGGATCTGATCCAGGAGCTTGGACAGGCTGCCGAGGCCTTCCGGATCGTAGCGCAGGGAGGACGCCTCGGGACCCCCTCCTGAGCGTTTGAACCCTCGGAACCGCCCCATGGGGAAGGGGTCAAAGGGGACGTGAACGTGGGGTGGGAGAACGGACCCGATCCGAAGATGAGCACGCATTCCACCAGCTCGAAGCCCGAGGCACGAGAGCGGCCTCCCGGAACGGACGAGTACGGTCCGGCTCCGGATCTGACTCGACCGGAGCTGATCCGATATGCCCGACACCTGGTTCTGCCAGAGGTGGGGATCCCGGGGCAGGAGCTCCTCAAGAACTCGAAGGTTCTTCTGGTTGGGGCAGGGGGGCTCGGCTCTCCCGCGTCCATGTATCTTGCGGCCGCCGGGGTCGGGACTCTTGGCCTGGTGGACTTCGACATCGTGGACGCCAGCAACCTCCAGAGGCAGATTCTGCACGGCACCTCCGACGTCGGTCGATCCAAGCTGGATTCCGCCCTGGAGCGCCTTGCCGAGATCAACCCGCACGTCACCGTGGTGCCTCATTCGGTGCGGCTCGACAGCGACAACGCCCTGGAGATCCTGGCCGCATACGACGTCGTGGTGGACGGTACGGACAATTTTCCGACCCGCTACCTGGTGAATGACGCCTGCGTGCTCCTCGACAAGCCAAATGTCTACGGATCCATCTTCCGTTGGGAGGGCCAGGTGTCGGTCTTCGCGGCGGGGCAGGGCCCCTGCTACCGGTGCCTCTTTCGGGAGCCGCCCCCACCCGGGCTGGTGCCGAGCTGCGCCGAAGGTGGGGTCCTGGGGGTCCTTCCCGGTGTCATCGGGTCCCTCCAGGCGGTGGAGACCCTCAAGTTGATACTGGGGGTCGGGCATCCCCTGATCGGGCGCCTGCTGATCTTCGATGCTCTCGAGCACCGCTGGCGGGAGCTCAAGCTCCGGAGGAATCCCGATTGCCCGATCTGCGGAGACCGGCCGACCCAGGAGGGCCTGATCGACTACGAGAGGTTCTGCGGTGTTGACGGCTCCTCACTCCTGGAGGGGGACTCCCCCGCCCTGGGGCTGACGCAGGGGCGACGGACCGGCATCCCGGAGCGGGGGGCCGCCGAAGTGAATCAGGCCCTCCTCGCAGAGGACCCACCGCTTCTTCTGGATGTTCGGGAACCTTACGAGTGGTACATCGCCAACCTCGCCGAGCGGGGTGCGCGACTCATCCCCATCCGGGAGCTGGAGGCACGCAGCGACGAGCTTCCCCGAGACCGCGATATCGTGGTGTACTGCCGATCAGGCGAGCGGAGCGCGGACGCCGTGGCGGCGCTCCGACGGGCCGGATTCGGGCGAACCTACAATCTCCGGGGCGGGTTGCTGGCGTGGAGCTCAGAGGTGGATCCCGCCATGCCCAGGTATTGAACACCGGGCGGCGCCACGACCCGTCCAACCCCGACCCGTCCAACCGAAGCGCCTGATCTGGCTCCATGGCGAGCGCATCGCCCCGAACAGGCGGTTCGGTGGACCCTGCCGGGGGGGCTGGCACTCCGGGATGCGCAGAGAGGCGGGACCTCACCGGGCTGAAGGCGCGTGACGAGATGCAACGAGGGCCCGCCCCGGAGGCGGGCCCTCGTTGAAACCCTCGGAGGCTCGACGATTAGGACGCCACGCGATCCCGCAGGGTCTTGCCCGGCTTGAAGTAGGCGTAGGACTTCGCCGGGATCGTGATCTTCTGACCCGTGGCAGGGTTCGTTCCGGTGCGGGCGGCACGGCTCTTGGTGCCGAACGTTCCGAATCCAGGAATCGTTACCTTGCGACCGCCGTCCAGCTCCACGGCGATGATCCCCTTCCCAGGGCCCGCGTCGAAGAGCGCGTCGACCACTTCGGCGGACTTCGCCTGGGAGAGACCTGTCTTCTTCGCGAGCTTCGCCACCATTTCCTTCTTGTTCATCGAGCACTCCTCTTGCGTGTGGGGTGAGACATCAGATTCCAGCAAATAGAGCGGACAGCCCAACGACTGGAAACGTCACATTTTTGAACGCCACTCTTCCCGCTCGGGCCACCCAAGCCACCGGTGTCGACCAATCGACCCGAGAAAAGTGGCATGATAGGCGCATTTCCGCAATCTCAGGGCGTCAAAAACCAGCGAGAGAGAGAATCTCGTCCAGGATATCCGTCGTCTGGGGCAGAATCGCCTCCTCGAGCTGTGGGGCGTAGGCCACCCAGGTGTCGAGAGACGCGACCCTCCGCACGGGCCCGTCGAGCCAGGGGAACAGCTCGTCGGCGACCCGAGCCGCGATCTCGGCCCCGATTCCAAAGGATAGCGCGTCCTCGTGGGCCACGATCACCTTCCCGGTCTTCCGCACCGACCGACCGACCGTCTCCATGTCCAGCGGCGACAGGGTGCGGAGGTCGATGATCTCGCTCTCCACCGCCTGCTGCTCGGCGGCCAGGCTTGCGGCGTCCAGAGCACGTTTCACCAACGCCCCGCACGTGACCACAGTCACATCCGATCCTTTCCGGATTACCTTGGCCTTCCCGAAGGGGATCATGAACTCCTTCCCCGGGTTCGGCCCCTTGTTGTGCACCTGGCGGTACAGGTGCTTGTGCTCCAGGAAGATGACCGGATCCTCACACCGTATCGCCGTCCGGAGGAGCCCGTTGGCGTCCTGCGCGTTGGAGGGGAGCACCACCCGGAGACCGGGTGTGTGAGCGAACAGCGACGCGCCGGTCTGTGAGTGATAGATGGCCCCACCCTTCAGGTATCCTCCGTAGGTGACGCGCACGACCACCGGGCAGGCGTAGTGACCGTTCGAACGGTACCGCATGATGGCGAGTTCGTTGCGAATCTGCATGAACGCCGGCCAGATGTAGTCGAAGAACTGAATCTCGACGACGGGCCGCAGCCCTCGGAGCGCCATCCCCACGGCCCGCCCTACGATGTTCGCCTCCGCCAGAGGCGTGTTGAAGACCCTCAGGTCCCCGAAGCGCTGCTGGAGCCCGTGAGTGACCTTGAACACCCCGCCCTTGCCCTTCACCTCCTCCAGGACCTCCGACCGCGAGGCATCGGCGACGTCTTCTCCAAAGACCACGATGCGGGCATCCCGCTCCATCTCGTCCCCGACACAAGCGTTGAGCAGATCCACCATCGTGAGGAGACGACCGTCCGCCTCGATCCGGGGCTCGTCCTCGGTGTCGAATTCGGGCCCGGTGGGATCCACCTCCTCCGAGTAGAGATGCCGCAGTGCCGTGCTGGGATCGGGTTGAGGGTGTCGGAGCGCCTCTTCCGCCGCGGCCGCAACGGCCTCCTGCACCTCGGCCTCCATGCGGTCCAGCTCCTCGGCCGAGGCGACGGCCCGGTCCAGGAGTAGTGCCCTCGTGCGTCTCAGCGGGTCCCGCTCCGCTTGAACCTCCCGCTCGGCGGCCGGCCGGTAGGCCCGCTCGTCGTCGGACATGGAGTGGGAGTAGGGGCGGACGGTGTGGGCGTGCACCAGTGCGGGACCCCTTCGCTCTCGGCAGTGCCGGATCGCTTCCCCTGCTGCTCGATAGCTGTCGAGCACGTCCGTTCCGTCACACTGCACGACGTGGAGGTCGGGGAACTGCGTGACCAGTTTCGAGATGCTGCCTCCGGGAGTCTGCACCTCGACGGGCACCGAGATGGCATACCCATTGTCCTCCACCAGGAAGACGACCGGAAGTCGAAGGTTGCTGGCGGTGTTCAGAGCCTCCCAGAACTCGCCCTCCGAGGTGGCGCCCTCTCCTGCGCAGCAAACCACGACCTCGTCTTCGTCGAACTCGGCTACGCGTTCCCGCATCTCCGGGATCAATCCGGCGCGGTAGCCGGCCTCCGCGGTTCCCACGGCGTGGAGGAACTGAGTTCCGGTGGGAGAGGAGGTGCTGACGATGTTCAGACGTCGATCTCCGAAGTGGGCCGGCATCATCCGGCCGCCGCTGGAGGGATCGTCCGCCGCTCCCACCGCCTGGAGGAGGTGGTCCAGCGGAGTCTGCCCAAGCGCGAGGGCGAACGCCCGGTCCCTGTAGTAGAAGTAGAACCAGTCGCGCCCCGGTCGGAGGTGATCCGCCATCGCCACCTGGATCGCTTCGTGACCTGCCCCGGAGATCTGGAAGAAGATCTTGTTCTGCCGCTTGAGCCTGATCTCCCGGTCGTCCACGGCGCGGGCCGTCAGCATGACCCGGTAGAAGTGTAGGAGGCGCTCCGGTGCGAGGCCCTCCATGTCGGCTTCCACGTGACTCGTGTCCGTCCTTGTCTCCATCATCCCTCCGCCGGCGATTCTGCCCGGCTCAAGAAAGAGCGCGCCAAAGATAGTCAGGGCTTCGGCCAGCGGCCAAGACGGACCCGCCCTCCCGTGTCAGGATGAGGTCGCCTGCGGCTCCAGGAGCCGAGCCAGCTCGTGGGGACGGGTTACAGGGGCCTCACAGGCGTACTCCCTGCACACGTAGGCGGCCGGCGCGCCGTCCACGAGCTCCCGTGCATCCAGCAAGGGGGTGGACATGGACACCGCCGACGGCTCCGCCGGGTCTCGGCCGCTCAGGACCCGGTTGGCGATGAAGGGCCTGAGGGCAGCTTTCCTCAACTCGACGGTCCGGGGGTCGCTTCGGTCTCCGATGATGGCGATCTCCAGTGGGCTCGCCAGGAGGGCCTCCAGCACCGAGAGAAGGCGCCCGAAGGCGAGAGGGTACCGCTCCATGGACGCCCGTTCGCTGGCCAGAGCCCTCTCCCCGACCTCCCGGTATCGGCTCGAATCCAGGACGCGGGCCAGGCGGACCAGGAGCTCGATGGCCAGGGAGTTTCCGGAGGGTGTGGCGCTGTCGGCGACATCCCTGGGCCTCACCAACAGGGGCTCCCCGTCTTCCGGGGTGTCGTAGAGGGTGCTGGTCTCCTCGCTCCAGAAGCTCTCAAGGATCCGGTCCGCCATCCACACCGCCTCGTCGAGCCAGCACGGCTCGAGAGTCGCCTCGTGCAAAGTGAGGAGCGCGTTTCCGACGGATGCGTAATCCTCCAGGAATCCCGGAATCCGGGCGACCCCGTCCTTGACGGAGCGGAGCAGTCGGTGGTCCCTCCGCAACTGGTCCAGAACGAATCCTGCCGCCCCACGAGCGACCCCGATGTAGCTCTCCCGGGCGAGGGCCCCACCCGCCTCCGCCAAGGCTCGGATCGTGAGACCGTTCCAACTCGCGATGATCTTCTCGTCCCGCAGAGGTGGAATGCGCCGGGACCGCGCCTCTCTCAGAACCTCCCGGGACTTGTCCAGAACGCCTTCCAGATCCTCGAGGTCCATGCCCTCCGACCGAGCCACCGCTTCCACTTCGTGTGGCAAGTGCAGAATGCTTCGTCCTTCGAAGTTCCCGCCGAGGTTCACGTCATAGCACCGTCGGAAGAGGCGGGCCTCTTCTGGGGGAAGAAGCTCCTCAACCTCGGAAGGCGACCAGAGGTAGAATTGGCCCTCCACGCCTTCGGAGTCGGCATCGCGGGCGGAGTAGAACCCACCCCCGGGATCGCGCAGATCCGTGAGCAGGTAATCCAGAACCCCTTCGCTGGTCCTGCGGAACCCGGGGTCCCCCGTCAGTTGATGGGCATTGGCGTACAGGCGGGCGAGAAGAGCGTTGTCGTAGAGCATCTTCTCGAAATGAGGCACCAGCCAGCTGGCGTCGACCGAGTACCGATGGAACCCGCCCCCCAGGTGATCGTAGATGCCCCCTCGGGCCATGCGTCGGAGGGTGAGCGTGGTGAGCTCCAGAGCCTCGTCCCGCCCGGTCCGGTCGTAATACCGGAGGAGGAAGTCCAGAAACACGGGTTGAGGGAACTTGGGTGCACCCGCGAACCCTCCGTGCTCCCGGTCGAACTGGGCGGACGCCAAGGTGAATACCGCGTCAGGCAGCTGCGCCCCGGGGATTTCGGGCACGGCAACGGGGATTCCATCGGGTCTCTCGGCCATGGAGCGCTCCAGCAGGGCCGTCATACGGCCGGCGGCGGATCGGACCGCGTCCCGGCGGCTGGCGTAGGCGCTCCTGGCCGCCTCCAGGACCTGACGGAACGAGGGGATTCCGTGCCTCGGGGAGGGAGGGAAATATGTCCCTCCGTAGAAGGGCGCTCCCTCCGGGGTGAGGAACGCGGTTAGGGGCCAACCTCCATGCCCCGTCATGGCCTGGACCGCCCGCATGTAGATGGAGTCGATGTCCGGCCTTTCCTCCCGGTCCACCTTGATGTTCACGAAACCCTCGTTCATGAAGCGGGCCGTCTCGGGGTCCTGGAAGGACTCCCGCTCCATGACGTGGCACCAATGGCACGCGGAGTAGCCGATGGATAGCAGGATCGGACGGTTCTCCTCACGCGCCCGGGAAAGAGCTTCCTCACCCCAGGGATACCACTCCACGGGGTTGTCGGCGTGCTGTAGCAGGTAGGGACTCGTCTCGTTCGCGAGGCGGTTTGGCACAGCGTCACTCCTTCGTATTCAGGAAGCGTCCGGGAGAAGCCTCGGGCGTCCCCGGATCCCCCCTGGACGATAGGCTCCAGCGAAACCGAGACCCCCTCCGCCGTCGTAGGTTTCCAGGGGAGGCCCCCTTCGCCCCGGGTCGGGAGGGCTCTGGTGAAAGCTCAACGCGGTGCGCTGAAGGTCGGTGCGGCAGCGGAGGTCGAGGAAGCGCTGTCGGCGCCGTCGGACGCTCGGTAGATTCAACCGGGATCGATCACTCCTCGATCGGACGAGGCTGATGGAGCGCAGTTCATCGAACAGAGGGGTCTACCTCGCATTGGCTCGGATGATCCTGGCCCACCCCACCCTGTGGCGCGACGCGTTGAGCTCGGCCTGGGCCTTCCGAGCGAAGGATTGGTACCGTCGGCCCCCGCTCCTTGCCCTGCCCCCAGCCTCCTACTTGCGGTGGAGGATGGAGACCGCGTATGGCGACGCGGACGTGGTACCGCCGCCTGAGGACTTCGGTCGGTACCTCCGATGGGCCCGAAGGATGCGTAAGCTCGCGAGAAGGAGATAGAACGTGGCGAAGCTCCTGCTGCTTCTGGTGATCGCCGTTGCGGCGCTTCTCTACTTCCCGCAGACCCGACCGCTCATTGTCGAGCGCACGAGGCCGGTGCTGGACCGCGTGTTCACGTGGGCCACCACTGATGAGATGGAGCGAATCGCGCACGATCTCGTCGCGTACGAGGACGCCTTCAACGAGTTCCCCGAGTCCGCGGAGGACTTCCTCAACTGGCTGACCGAGCAGTATCAGGCCGATGACGCCATGACCGACTCCTGGGGCAGCCCTTACGCCTTCAAGCGTTCTGGGGCCTCGTTCACCCTGGTATCCGCGGGGCCGGACGAGCAGTTCGGCACGGACGACGATCTCCAGGTCGAAGGCCATCGGTCCGGGGGGTCGGGACGGCGGTAGGGTCTCGTAGAGCCCTTGCCCGTTTCCCGCCGGTGCCGAATTCCCTAATCCGCACGCATTGCCGTGGAAGTAACCGTCCAAGCCCTGGGGGATCTGCTACCGCAGCTAGGCCCGTGGATCATTCTGGCCGCCACTTTCGCCGAGACCGCCTTCCTCACCGGCCTGGTGGTCCCAGCGGGGGTCATGACGGCCATGGGCGCGTTTCTCGCCGCGGATGGGCAACTGGAGCTATGGAGCGTTCTCGTAGCTTCAGCCACCGGGGGTGCGCTCGGGGATTCGGTGGGCTTCTGGCTCGGGCGCCGAGGAAGCCGCAGTCTGATCGGGGGCCACGGGCTCCCATCGCGTCTGGCGCAACGGCACTGGGAGCGAGCGGCTCGCCTCTTCGGGCGACGGCCACTGTTCGCCGTCACGCTGGCGCGCTTGGTGTCCTTCGTTCGGACTCTCATGCCCTTGATGGCCGGGTCGAGCGAGCTCACCTACCTGCGGTTCCTGGCGTACGAGCTCCCGGGGGCGCTGGGGTACGCAGTTGGGTACGTGGCGATCGGGTATCTCGCTGGAGAGAGCTGGGAGCAGGTGTCGAAAGCGGTGGGCACTGGCTGGGCTGCGGTATTTGCCGTGGTCGGGTTGGTGATCTGGATCACGACCTGGTGGAGAAGGCGCCGATGATCACCGTCGCGCTCACGGGCAACGTCGCGTCCGGGAAGTCGAGGGTGGCCCGCATCTGGACGGAGGCGGGAGTTCCGGTCCTCAGCGCCGACCAACTCGCAAGAGAGGCCGTGAAGCCCGGCAGCGAGGGTCTCCATGAGGTGGTTGTAGCGTTCGGACCCGGCGTCCTCGCCGGAGACGGGGCCCTGGACCGTGCTGCCTTACGAGCTCGAGTGTTCCAGGACTCGGCGGCCCGCCGGCGGCTGGAGGGAATTCTTCATCCTCGCATCCGGGAGCTCCGTGAGAGATGGACATCCCTCCAGGAAATGGAAGGACGCGACCTGGTCGTGGCTGAGATCCCACTCCTCTTCGAAACGGGCCTGGACGGAGAGTTCGACGCGATCGTGGTCGTTCACGCCCCGGAAGCCCTCCGCCTGAGGCGGTTGATGGAGGATCGAAACCTGGACGAGGACGCTGCCCGCGCGATCATGGCCGCTCAGGGCGACTCTCTGGAGAAGCTGACCCGGGCCGACCATGTGATCGTGAACGAGGGTACCCTCGACGACCTGGAGGACGCGGCACTCCGAATCCTCGACGATCTGAGGCGGAAGGCGGCCGAATCACGAGGTCGCGGATTCGCTCCCGGAAACGAGAAGACTCCATGAGTTCCACCGATCTCCTGCGAATCGACCTGCACGTTCACACATGGGGGTCCTGGGATTGCCTCTCCGATCCCGAGAGGGTTCTGGAGCGCGCGGCGGAGCGGGGTGTTCGGCGCATCGCCATCACAGATCACAATGAAGTCGACGTGGCCCTCGAGATGGCTCGGCGCTATCCCGATCGGGTGATTCCGGGAGAGGAGGTCAGGACCGCCGAAGGGGTTGACGTGATCGGCCTCTACCTGTCGGATCGGATTCCCGAGGGCACGTCTGCTGAGGAGGCGTGTGAACGCGTCCATTCCATGGGTGGCCTTGCGTACCTCCCTCACCCCTTTGCGCGGGGGAAGGGGGGCTCGGGCAGACTGGCCGAGGCGCTGACCCCACTGGTGGACATCGTCGAGGTGTTCAACGCACGGCTCCATCCCACCTCGCTCAACACGCCAGCGGCGGATCTGGCTTCCAGATGGGATCGCCCCTCCGGTGCGGGATCCGACGCGCACAGCCTCTGGGAGGTGGCGGGAGCCTACGTGGAGTTGCCGGATCACCCGAACGATCCGCTTGCCCTGGTCCGTGCCCTGAAAGACGGGTCGGTTCAGGGTCGGAGCGCCCCCTGGGCGGTTCACCTGATCTCCACTTGGGCGAAGATCCGAAGGAAGCTCCCCGGCGGTCCTTGATCCCTCCTGGCGGCTGGGATAACCTTGCGGAGCCTCGGTCATCGCCTCACGAGAAGAGCGACGCTTCGACTTCCGACATGGAAAAGCACTCGTCCACCACCACGCAGCACCCACCGTGGGGGCAGGGATATCACATTCCTGTCCACCGTGTCCCTCCACTGAGGAAGGCCCTTGCCGCTCTGGAGGGGGCGCATGAGGTGATCCTGACGACGCACGTCAACGCGGATGGCGACGGCGCGGGGTGCCAGGCTGCGCTTGCCAGCTGGCTTCGTTCCAGGAAGAAGGTGGCATCGATCCTCAACCCCACACCCTTTCCTGAGACCTTCGAGTTCCTCCTGGAGGACCGGGACTGGCTCGTCGACCCCGGGTCGGCCCGGGCGTCTACGATCTGCCAGGGCGCGGACCTGGCGTTGGTTCTGGACACTGGAGAGAGCCCGCGCCTGGGTCGGGTCAAGAGCCTCATCGACCCCGTTCCCAAGCTCGTCATCGACCATCACCCGCCCGGGGGCCGTCCCATCGAAGGCATCTCACTCCGCGATCCGTCCGCGTGTGCAGCGGGCGAGCTGGTGTACGACCTTTTCCTCCTCGCCGACGGGCCGTGGTCCCTTCCCATGGCCAACGGTGTATACGTGGCGATCATGACGGATACGGGTTCGTTTCGGTACAGTAACGCATCACCGGAATCCCACCGGATCGCTGCGGATCTTCTCGCCTTCGGGGTGGACCCCGGGCGGATCTCCCGGAAGGTGTTCGCCAGCTACTCCCCGAGGCGATTCCAGCTGCTCGAGGCCTCGTTGAGGGAGCTGGAGGTCGATTCGGACGGGGGCGTGGCGTGGATGACCGTGCCCCAGGGTGCATTCGAGTCCCTCCGGGCCGAGTCCGAAGACCTCGATGGGTTCGTGGAATACCCCCGTGCGCTGCGGGGCGTCGAGGTAGCCCTTCTGTTCAGGACCACCAGGGACGGGTCCACGAAGGTCTCCTTCCGCTCTACGGGGCGGGTGGACGTGAATGTCCTGGCTCGGCGGTTCGGCGGCGGCGGACACGCCAAGGCGGCGGGGGCCGTGGTCGGAGGGCCGGTGGAAGAGGTCAGGGCGAAAGTGGTGGCTTTCACTCGCGAAGTCATTCGTGACCAACGAGGAAGGCGGGAGAGGCAGTGAGGGTGATCCTCACGCGACTGCAGAGCGAGGCGGTGTTACGGTGAGTGAATCCCCGGGCACGGGAGTGCCCGCCGCGGTGCCGAGGCTCTTGCTCCTGCTGCAGGAGAGGGTGGGGGCCGAGGCCATGGACCGGCTTTGGATCTTCCCACCCCTGGTGCGGGGAAGAAAGGAGTGGGGTCTGATCGCGGCGAGCTGCTATCTGGGCGAAGTGAAGCGGCGGCGGCTGGTCACGGCGGCCTACTCCGCGGTGCAGACGGGTCTCGGGATGGAGTTCGACGCCGAGATCGTGGACGAGGGGGTGGCGCCACCCGATCGGATGCCCCGGGTGATGTCTGGGGTCGTGCGGAGGACCCGGATGGGCCTGGGCGACCCCAGAGAAGTCTGCATCGGTGGCAAGTTGGAGTCCCTTCGGGGGCTCCTGTCCGAGTTCGACCCTGAGCAACTGGAGGCTGCTCGAGTTGAGTCCCGGAACTGACGCCGGATCGTTCGTCGGCCTCTTTGGCCGGTATCTCCGGGAACAAGGGCTCCCCGTGACCCAACAGCGCTCGGCCGTCGCTCGTGTGGTGTTCTCGTCGACAGGCCACCTGTCCGTGGACGACATCGAACGCGAGCTCCGCGGAGAAGGGAGGAGGATCGGGAAGGCCACGATCTATCGGACGATGGACCTTCTCGTGAGAAGCCAGCTCGTCGAAGAGCATGACTTTGGCGAAGGCTTCAAGCGCTACGAGCACCGGCTGTCGCAGCAGCCGATTCACGAACACCTCATTTGCCTGGAGTGCGGCGAGGTCATCGAATTCCGAAGCCAGGAGCTCTCACGCATCGAAGCGAGGGTGGCTGATCAGTACGGCTTTCAGCCCACCCGGCACCGGCTGGAGATCTACGGTCTGTGTAAGGCGTGCACGGACGCCGGGGTGAGGATTCCGTACGAAGGGTTGAGCTGTCCGATCGAGACTGTCTAGAGAGGGGCTGCACAGGCGGAAAGAGGGGAGCTCGTGCCGAATCGACCATCCGAAGGCAGAGGGGATCTCTCGGTGGCGGCACCGGGCGGAGCCAACGAGCTTTCGTCACGCTTTCCCCAGCTCCCCTGGGAGCTACCCCACACCTTCCTGGGCCTGCGGGGCGGCACGGCCGACTTTCGCTCTGCCGGGGGCCTGGTTCTTCCCGTCCCCTATGAATCCACGACGTCCTGGGGGTCGGGCACCCGGTTGGGTCCCCGCGCGGTCCTCGAGGCCTCCCGATACGTAGAGCTGTACGATCAGGAGCTGGACTCCGAGCCGGCTCATCTGGGCATCTGCACCGTCCCCGCTCTCGAATTGACTCGGGCCGGCGCCGAGGAGGCCATGGCCGAGCTCGAGTCTGCGGTGGCCACCCTACTGGAAGTGGCGGGCGACCGTTTCATGGTCATCCTCGGAGGCGAGCACTCGATCTCCGCGCCGGTGATCCGCGCCCATGCGGCCCGTTCCCGGTCGGCGCCTACGGTGCTCCAGCTCGACGCTCATGCCGACCTCCGGGACGAATACGAGGGCTCCAGGCACTCTCACGCCTGTGCGATGGCCCGAGCGATCGAGCACGCGCGCGTCGTTGCGGTGGGAGTACGAGGGATCAGTCAGGAGGAGGTCGAGCTGGCTCGGTCGACGGACCGGGTGAGCCTCATCTACGCGGACCGTATGTGGGAGTCGGATGCTTGGATGGAGGAGGCTCTGCAGCTCCTAGAGGATCCCGTCTATCTGACGTTCGACGTGGATTACTTCGACCCGGCGCTGGTTCCCTCCACCGGCACACCGGAGCCGGGGGGCGGTGACTGGTACCGGACGCTTCGATTCCTGAGGCGTGTCTTCGCGGAGCGGGACGTAATAGGGGCGGATGTGGTCGAGCTCGCCCCCATTCCAGGTTTCACCGCCCCGGACTTCCTCGTGGCCAAGCTCGTGTACAAGCTGTTCTCCTACCGTTTCTCGGTCTCGGGCTGACGGATGATCGGCCATTCCGACTCGCCTCCAATGCCCCTGCAGGGTGATGACAGGGGCGTGGGGCCCGGAGTGGTTCCCTATCTGGAACGGGCCATGGATCGCGCCGCCGGATGCCCCAGGACCGACGGAAACGCTCTGACGCTCCAGTTCGAGGGTTCCCTGACGTTCGAGAGTTGGCTCGAGGCCATCGATTCCGCGGAGCGATTCGTCCACTTCGAAAACTACATTGTTAGGAACGACCCGGTGGGGAGGGCGTTTCGGGAGGCGCTGTGCGCGAAAGCCCGGGAAGGTGTGGAGGTTCGCCTGATCTTCGACTGGGTGGGGTGTTGGGCCACCCCTCGGCGCTATTGGAAGCCCTATCGTCAGGCTGGCGTGGAAGTGCGGGCCTTCAACCGCCCTTCGTTGCGTGACCCCTTCGGCGTCTTGCAGCGAGACCATCGGAAGCTCGTGTGCGTTGACGGGAAGGTGGCGTACGTGGGTGGGCTGTGCGTGGGAGTGGAGTGGGCGGGAAGCGGAGATCGGCCTCCGTGGCGGGATACGGGCGTGGAGCTTCGGGGGCCCGCAGCCGCTGCGGGCGCGAGGGCGTTCGAGCGCATCTGGGAGGAGATCGGGGCGCCGGTGCCGGAGGCTCTGCACGCGGAGCTGGACCGGGCGCCCCACGTCGGTCGAACCCCGGTGTGGCTGATCGAGGGCGTTCCCTGGCGGACCAGGGTGTACCGGGTGTCCCAACTGGTCGCGTCCGTTGCCCAGAAGCGGATCTGGATCACCGACCCCTATTTCGTCGCCCCGCGGCCGGTCTCGGACGCCCTCGTCGCCGCTGCCCGGGGCGGAGTGGACGTCCGAATCCTGGTCCCGGGCCGGAACAACTGGCCGTTGGTCGGGAGCCTGTCACGCGGGGGCTACAGGGCCCTCCTGTCTGGGGGCGTGCGGATCTTCGAGTGGCAGGGTCCGATGATTCACGCCAAGACCTCCGTGGCCGACGGGGTGTGGTGCCGAATCGGCTCGAGCAACCTGAACGCCGCAAGTCTTCTCGGGAACTGGGAGATCGACGTGGGCGTTTTCGACGCGGAGATCGCCGGGCAGCTGGAGGGGCTCTTCGTGGCGGATCTGGCTTCGTCCGTCGAGATCGAGCTGCCGGGACGTCCTCCCGCCGTTGGCCCGGGTTCGGATGTCGGTGCAGGATCCGCGCCCAGAACGGCGTCTCTCGAGCCTGGCCGAACGCTACAGGAACGCCTGGAAGCGCTCAGGAGCGGTGGGCGGACGGGCTGGCGCATCGCGGACGTAGTCCGGGCGGGCTCCGCTCTGGGAGACGCCATTGCCGGCCACCGGATCCTTGGTCGGGAAGACCGGACCGTGCTCGGGACGGTTTCTGCGATCGCCATCGTCGTGGCCGTGCTCGGGGCCGTGTTCCCCAGGGCCTTCGCCTGGGCCATCGCCTTCCTGCTGGCGTGGCTCGGCATGATCGGAGGAGTGCGGGCGCTGGTGCAGGCGCGTCAGGGACGAAAGAAGGAGCGGGAATACGAGTCGAGTAGGGCGGACGGGAACGAGGGTCGGATCGAGGGAGGCCAATGACGGAGTCCGTCGGGGTGGCAATCGCTTTCGGCGCAGGAGTTCTGTCGTTTCTGTCCCCCTGCGTTCTTCCCCTGGTGCCCTCGTATCTGTCCTTCGTCACCGGGATGAGTCTGGAAGATCTCCAGCGGGGGGTGGACCGCCGGGCTGCCCTCACGCACTCGCTGCTCTTCGTCGCCGGCTTCACGGCGATCTTCCTGGCTCTGGGGGCTTCGGCGTCCTTCCTGGGTCAGTTTCTGCGCGCCTACGAGGTCTGGATCGCCCGCATTGGTGGAGCCGTCATCATCGTGCTGGGGCTTCACCTCGCCGGGGCGTTCAGGCTGACTCCGCTCCTGCGGGAGAAAAGAGTCCACCTTAGCGACAAGCCCGCGGGGTACCTCGGGACCCTCGGCGTCGGAGCCGCGTTCGGGGCTGGCTGGACCCCCTGCATCGGGCCCGTTCTCGGAGCGATTCTCACCTTCGCAGCTTCTCAAGACCAGTTCTGGTCTGGCGTCCTTCTTCTCCTCGTATACTCCGTGGGCCTGGCGATCCCGTTCCTGTTGTCGGCTCTTGCTCTGGAACTCTTTCTGGAGGCGTTCGGGCGGTTCCGTCGTCTGCTGCCCGCCGTGCAGATGGCTTCGGGTGTGCTCCTCGTGGGGCTCGGCGTTTTGCTTCTCACCGGGACCTTCACCGTTCTCAGCACCTATCTCATTCGCTTCACACCCGAGTTCATTCTCGAGCGCATCTGACTGCAGTGCACTGGATCCGGTGCACTGGGGTGCGGCCCGCTCGGCTTGTCCTGCCTCGTTCGATCGGGCGCCTCGAAGCTTTCCGTGGCTACCGGACTTCTGAGACGGCTCACTGGGTCCGCTTCTCGGGGGGGGGGGTGGATCAGTGGGGGTCGAAGGCGGCCACGAGATCCGACTCCAGATCCTCCTCCAGGAGCTGGCGACGGAGCAAGCCGGCGTAAGTTCCCGCACTGGCGACCAGTTGCGCGTGAGTTCCCGACTCCACGAGTCTGCCATCGTCCAGGACCAGGATCTTGTCTGCGTGCATGACCGCGGAAACGCGGTGGCTGATGATGAAGGAGGTCCTTCCCCTCATCACCCCCCGGAGGTCCGAGAGAATCCGGGCCTCGGTGTCCGTGTCCACGGCGCTGAGGGCGTCGTCCAGGATCATCACCGTGGGGTCCCGGGCAATGGCGCGGGCCAGTGTAGCACGCTGCTTCTGACCTCCTGACAGGTTGATCCCCCGCTCGCCGAGGCGGGTCCGGTACCCTCCGGGGAACGCCTCGATGGAATCATGAAGCTGCGCGACCCGCGCCGCGCGAATTACCCTCGCCGCGACTCCGAACTCCCCGCTTCCACCGTTCTCCGGCGCGTTCCCTGGAATACCCAGACCGATGTTCGCTTCGATGGACTCGGAGAAGAGGAAAGGGTCCTGTGGAACGACGCCGATGATTGACCGCAGCTCGTGGGGGTCAAGTTGGCGGAGCGGCTGGCCGTCCAGGAGGATCTCCCCGGCGGAAGGGTCGTACAGCCTGGGGATGAGTGAAACGAGAGTCGTCTTCCCCGAGCCCGTGGGGCCAACGATCGCCACGGTCTCCCCCACGTCCGCCCGGAAGGACACGTTTCGGAGCACCTCCCGCTGGGTGCCTGGGTATCGGAACGAGACGCCTTGGAACTCGATCTCCCCACGAGGAACGGTGCCACGGAGGGGAGGACGGGGCGCTCGGATCGTCGGTTCCGTGTCCAGGATCCGGCTGAGGCGGGCCATGGATGCGGCCCCCCGCTGGTAGAGATTGACCACCCATCCCAGGGCGATCATCGGCCAGGTAAGGAAGTTCAGGTAGAAGCCGAACGCGACGAAGTCGCCGATGCTGATCCGGTTGGCGATGACCTCTCGTCCACCCAACCACAGAACCACCACCATGGCTGCACCGGTGAAGAGGGTCAGTACGGGACGGAACAGTCCCGCCGCCCTCACCAGGTTCATGTTTCTCTCCATGTACTCGGCGCTCAGAGCGTCGAAGTCCCGGGCCTGGGCGCGTTCCTGGCCATAGGCCCGCACGATGCGCACGCCAGTGAGGTTCTCCTGAACCATCGTTGAAAGGGTGGAGAACTGCTCCTGGATCTTCTCGAAACGGCGGTGAATGGCCCGTCCGAACCTCAACACCACCGGTGGAAGCAGCACCATGGGGATCAGCGCGAAGAGCGTCAGGCGGGGGCTGATCCAGACCATGAGCGCGAGAGCGCCGGTGAACGACACGGCCGTGTTCACCGAATACATGACCGCGGGTCCCACCGCCATACGCACGGCCACCGTGTCGTTGGTGGCCCGACTCATCAGATCCCCGGTGCGGGTCTCGCTGAAGAACGCGGCGTCGAGGCTGAGAAGGTGGAGGAAGAAGTCATTCCTGAGGTCGCATTCGATTCGGCGACTGATTCCGTTGAGCACTTGGCGCATTCCGAAGCGCGCGGCCCCTCCCACCACGGCCGCGGTCACGATCAAACCGGCCCATCCGAGCACGGTTCGGTGCGTCACATCGGGATCGTCCAGGGCGTCGATGGCCAATTTCATCAGGTAGGGGCCCACGACCGTGAAGAGGTTGGCCAGCACGACCAAGAGGAGGCCGAACGCGATGCCCGCCCGGTAGGGGCGTGCATACGGAAGGATCGCCTTCAGATGGCTCATTATGGGTTCAGCGGGTGTAGGAACGCCCAGGGCCGGTCCCGCCCGGCCGAGACGAAGGATCCGCGTCGTGCGACCTCGAATCCTCGGCAGCGGGGAGTTTACGGGGGCGGCCCGGCTTGTTCAACAGGACGCGAGGACTATGATGGTGATGGGAACGTGGAAGGTTCCCTCGATCCTTGCCATCGCGGGGGCACTGGCGTGGTCCGGCTGTGGCAGGGAGGCCGAGTCTGTTGGGGACATGGACAGTGAGCGCGTGGTCTCGCAAGCCGAGCTCTCCTCGAAGGCGCGAGGAGATAGGCCTGTGGAACCGTCGGAGCCGGTGATCGAGGAGACCGCTGAGGTGGATCGTGATCCGTCCAGTCCGCAGCGAGCTCAGGGAACCGCGGAAGTGGGCCGAGAGGAGCCGCGGGCGCAGGAGCTGTCAGACAGGCTGGGGGTGGTCGAGACCAGAGAACCCCAGACGGTTCCCCGCCTGGCTCCCAGAGAACAAGGGCCAGCCACGGAGGCCGCCGCCGAAGCGAGCGGAGAGAGACCTCTGGAGGGAGAACCTCGGTTGATGCGGACCGATCCGGGCTCGCTTCCGGAAGAGCCCGAGCCCCGGCCATCTCTGGAACCGCCGGTCGTTCCACGGGGGACCGAGATCTTCCTGACCCTGGACATGGCGCTGTCCACGCGCACTCATAACGCTGGCGACGTCTTCTCCGCCACGGTGATGGAGGACGTTCTGGCCCCTGACGGCATGGTTCTCATCCCGGTGGGGGCACGGATGGGGGGCGTCGTGGCCGAGAGTCAGGAGAGCGATGGACCCGAGGACCCGGCCACCCTGCTCCTCGACTTCGAACGGCTGATCATCGAGGGCCGTGAGATCTCCGTGGTGGCCACGATGGTGGAGGCCGATGTTGAGGCCGAGACCCGCGATAGCGATGCGAGTACTGCGGCGAAGATCGCGACGGGTACCGTGGCTGGCGCGATCCTCGGGAAGATTCTGGGCAGGGACACCAAGGATGCCCTCAAGGGCGCCGCCGCGGGTGCGGCCGCCGGTACCGCCGTAGCCATGGCGAGTCGCGGAGGACACGCCACCATGGAGAGAGGTGCCATGGTGGTCGTGCGGCTCGAAGAATCGGTCCCCCTGATCGTGCAATAGACGATCTTGCCCCAGCCGATGCTCCGGCTGGGGCCGCGCCCTCCTGACACCCCTCCGTTGCTTCCCGCATCTGGCCGGGGATAGACTTCGAGATCTGACCGGAGACGAGGTGGCTCATGCTCGACGACCGGCTGACTGAACAGCGAAACCCCCGGTCCCAGCGAATCGATGTTCTCACGCCTCTGGAGATTGCGGACCTCATCAATGCCGAGGACCGGATGGTGGCCCAGGCCGTGCACGAGGAGCGCGAGGCCATCTCCCGAGCCACGGAGTTGGCGGTGGACGCGTTCCGACGTGGAGGGAGACTGATCTACGTGGGAGCCGGGACCTCCGGGCGGCTGGGAGTCCTCGACGCCGCCGAGATGCCGCCCACGTACGGAACGGACCCGGAAATGGTGCAGGGGGTGATCGCCGGGGGCTACGCAGCCCTGGTACAGGCACAGGAGGGAGCGGAAGACCATCCGCGCGACGGAGAGACCGAGATGGACGAGAGAGAAGTCGGTCCGAGCGACTTCGTCCTGGGAATCGCCAGCTCCGGCACGACCCCATACGTACACGGGGCCCTGGCCCGGGCTCGGGAAAGGGGGGCCCGAACCGGCTTCCTCCTATGTACCTTTCCGACGCGTCAGCTTCTCGAGACACACGACGTAGTGATCGCCCCCCTCGTGGGGCCTGAGGTCATCACTGGCTCTACCCGCATGAAGGCCGGGACGGCCACGAAGCTGGTGCTCAACTCCATCACCACCGGCGCGATGGTTCGGCTCGGCAAGGTTTGGGGGAACCTTATGGTCGATCTGCAGGTCACGTGCGAGAAGTTGCGAGACCGGGGCGAGCGCATCCTCGTGGAGACGCTCCATCTGAGCCGGGAGGAGGCCGCGGCACTGCTGGAGGATGCGGATGGCCACGTGAAGGCGGCGATCGTCATGGGGAAGCTCGGTGTTCCAGCGGACCACGCTCGAAGCCTCCTCGATGAGGCGGGCGGGGTGATCGCCCGCGTGCTGGGGGATCTCGGGTAGTCGCGATGCTCCCGGGCGATCGAACCAGGGACGGGGGTCGGGCTCTGGTGGTGGGAGTGGTGTCCGGAACCTCCCTGGATGGGATCGACGTCGCGCCGGTGGAGGTGGCGAGGACGGCGGTGGGAGTCCTTGATTGGTCGCTCTTGCACTTCCGAATTCGCCCCTACGACCGGGCACGCCGCGAGAGCATATCCCGAGCGATAGGCGGGGGTGGGGCAGGGGACCTCTGTCGCCTTCACGCCCACCTTGGCGAGTGGTTCGCCTGGGAGGTCCTGGCCCCTTGCGGTGATGCGGGAGTCGATCCCGGAACGATCGCAGCCATGTGGGCCCATCTGGAGAGTATCCCGGCGAACATCCCACAGGCGACAGGCGCGCGGGAGGCCAGGGTTCTGGGCTCGCTGACCCCGGCTTCAGGATCGTCTCCGGATCGAGCGCTTACCCATTCCGATTCGTGAAGTCCTCGGGCGAAGGGGTCTTCTTGTCCCCGAAGAGTCGAGCGCGACGGGTCCTGGCGGTCGGTGCGGCTCTTCTCGTCGTGCAGATCATCCTGGTCGCGAGCATCCGGACCGCGACTCCCCACAGCGGGGGAGACAACGCGGGATACCTGAGCCTGGCCTATTCCATCCTCCAGCACGGCGCCTACCTGGATCTTCATGACCCGGGGCTGCCGGTGCACACGAAGTATCCGCCGGGGTACCCCGCCGTTCTTGCCGTCGCCATGCTTGCGGGCGCACGGAGCTGGACCGCCTTCAAGGCCCTGTCGGGTCTCCTGGTCGTGGTGGGTGTCCTCCTGGGGTACGCGTGGGCTGCGGCTCGCCGAGGAGCGGTGTTCGCCGGGGCGGTGGCCCTGGTCCTGGGGTTCTCGGATGCCTTCCTCTGGTCCAGCCGCTGGATTCTGTCCGATCCCCTCTTCGTCGTTCTCACGCTTCTGGCCCTCTGGGTGCTCGAGCGCGGCGAGAGCACAAACCAGGAGAACCTCCACATCGTCCTTGGATGCGCTGCGGCGATCCTGGCCTACTTCACCCGTTCCGCGGGCCTGCCCCTGGTCGTGGCGGTGGGCCTCTGGCTGGTAATGCGCCGGAGACGGAAGGCGGCCGTGGGATTCGTCGCTGCCTTCGCCGCTCCGGCACTGCTCTGGTGGGTCCGGTCCCGCTTCGCCGGGGGAGGCCGGTACCTCGCGGAGTTCTGGCTGGTGGATCCTTACGATCCCTCTCGAGGCTCCGTGGGGATCGTAGGGTTAGGGCTACGCGCGGGCATGAACCTCTGGCACTACGTCGGGTTGCACATCCCGGCGGGGATCACCGGATACCGGGGATCCCCCGTCGCGATTCTTGGCGTTCTCATCGTCGTGTTGGCGGCGTTTGGATGGTGGCGACGCATCCGGAAGGCTGCTG
>JBDHKE010000113.1:0-8614 GCA_039586555.1 Gemmatimonadota bacterium
GATCATAATGAGTAATATGAACCTTTCACGAACCTATTGAGGCGAGGCTATTCTGTAATGATTCGATCATACAACCATATCTAGGCGTTTCGAACTTCCCTGTCAACCAGGATCTCTGTGAGGAGCTCCTCGAGGGGTCAGGACGGCGGTCCCCTGAGCAAGCAAGGACGGTGAGCCGGATGGGACGCCCCCGGGCACCTCATCTTCCTTTTCACCTGCCTCGCGAGGATGTTAGAATCCTTTAGGCCCACAGTGCCGTTTTTGATCCTCCCCCGTTCCGCCTGGTCACTTCAACGTCCAGCGTCCGGGAAACTCACGAGGTCCGTCGGCGCCACGCCGCCGAGGTGCGCCCCCGATGAGCCAAACCACGAAGGCCGACTCCGACATCCGCTCGCTTGATGGAAAAGCGAAGCCGCGGAGAGTCGGTCTATGATGGCGACGCTGGCGGAGCGGGCACAGCAGCCGGGACACACGGTGAGGGCTGGAGCCCCCGTGTTCGTGGCGCTTCTGCTGGCGATGGCTTCCTGCACCGCCGCCCGGCTCACTGCCCAGGAGGCCCGGGTGCGAATCGACCTGCAGGGCCTCCAGGGCGACCTCCGGAGGAACGCCCTTGCTGCCATGGGCATGGCAGCGGCGGCGGGCGGCGGGCCGCTGCCTGAGGCACGTGTGCGCAGCCTCCACGCCCGGGCGCCCAGGGAGATCGAGCTGGCGCTCCAGCCGTACGGGCGCTACTCGCTGCGGGTTGAGCCCTCGCTCGCCTTCGACGGGAGGCGCTGGGTCGCCCGCTACGTGGTGGACCCCGGTCCCGCCATCCAGGTGGTGCGGGTCGACGTCCGCGTGGAAGGGCCGGGCGAGGCGGATTCTGGCTTCGCGGACGCTTTGGCCGCCTTTCCCCTGTCGCCAGGCAACGATCTCTCCCACCCGCGGTACGAGGCGGGCAAGCTGGCGCTCGAAACCGTCGCGGCCGAGCGCGGCTACCTGGACGCTGCGTTCACGCAGAACGAGATCCGCGTGGACCTGGAGCGTGGCATAGCCGAGATCCTGATCCGCTACCGGACGGGGCCGCGCTATCTTCTCGGTGACGTGATCTTCCTCCAGGACGTGCTGGATCCCGCCCTTCTCGAAAGCCTCGTCCCCTTCCGGCCGGGTGACCCGTACGACGCCGCGCTTCTTCTGCAGCTTCAGACCGCTCTCGCGGAGGGCCCCTACTTCGGGAGCGTGGAGATCCGACCGCGCCGGGACCAGGCCGACGGACCGCTGGTGCCGATCGAAGTGACGCTGTCACCCCGAAAGCCCCAGCGGTTCGCGGTGGGGGGCGGCTACGGTACGGACACAGGCCCCCGGGGCACGTTTGGATTCGAGCTCCGGCGCGTGAACCGGCAGGGGCACCGCGCGGAAGGGGAGATCCGTGGGTCGGCCATCGAACGACGGGCGACCGCGCGATACCTGCTCCCGTGGGGCCGACCCCACTCGGGCCTGCTTACGTTTACCGGGGCGTTCGCGGATCTCGACCCGAAGACCAGCGAGAGCCGCACCTACCTGGTGGGCACCAGCCTCGCCCGCCTCATGGGCGGCTGGCGGCAGACCGTCTCGCTGACGTTTCAGCGGGAACGCTACGAGGTCGGGATCGACGAGGGAACCTCCACATTGCTTATTCCAGGCGCCGGATGGTCCCGCGTCCGGGCCGACGATCGTGTCTATCCCACCCGGGGGAGCCGGGTCGGGTTCGGAATCCGCGGAGCGCACGACCAGCTTCTGGCCGACGCGAGCTTCCTGCAACTCGAGGCGCGGGCGAAGTGGGTGCGGACTCCGGTGGACCACCTGAGACTCATCGCTCGGAGTGAGCTTGGATACCTCCGCACCTCGGACTTTCACGCGCTACCCCCGTCGATTCGGTACTTCACAGGAGGTGACCAGAGCGTGCGCGGCTTCGGATACGAGTCGCTCACGCCTCGCGATCCCGCGGGCAACGCGACCGGGGGAGACCGCCTCGTGGTGGTTAGCCTGGAGCTCGAGGGAAGGGTCCGCGACAAGTGGAGCGTGGCCGCCTTCTTCGACGCCGGGAACGCCCTGCGGTCGCTCTCCGGTCGGCTGGAGCGGGGCGTGGGGGGCGGAGTTCGTTGGCGGTCCCCCATCGGGCTGATCCGACTGGACGGCGCGTTCGCCATCAGCCGAGACGGCTCGCCCTTCCGGCTCCATGTCATCATCGGACCGGACCTGTGAGCCGGCGCGTGCGGAGGGTCTGGTGGATCGTGGGCGGGAGCCTCATCGCCTGCGCCGGGCTGGCGCTCGCATTTGCCTGGATCGTTCTCTCGACCCAGTGGGGCGTCGATCGCGTCACGTCCAGAGTCCGTCCCCTCCTTCCGAGCGGCGTACGCGTGGGTGAGATCAGGGGGCGGCTCCGCAGCCCGCTTCATCTGACCGGGATCGAGGTCGAGACGGCGGCAACACTGCTGACGGTCGACCGCGTCCGGATCGAATGGAGCTTGTGGGGCCTGCTCGCGCGGGAGTTTCGCGTCCGCGACCTCGAGATTACGACGGTCGGCGCGCGCATGCTCCCCTCCGAGCCCGACACGTCGCCGCCCGCGCCTCCCGGTCCCCTACCCGAGATCCAGCTCCCGGTGCGGCTGACTCTCGCCCGGGCGCGGGTCGACGGCATCACCGTGACGCCCGTTGATCCGGAGTCCGAGCCGTTCACCCTCGACAGCCTTCGCGTCGCGAATCTGCGCTTCGACGATACCCTGGAGGTCCAGCGTCTCCGGCTCGACGGGCCGGACGTGGGGGTCTCTCTGGTCGGCACGCTCCATCCCCGAGGCGATTACCCTCTGGAGGCAGAGCTGGCCTGGCGCCTCAGGCTCCCTGAAACGGCGGCCCTCGAGGGACGGACTCACCTGTCCGGATCCGTGGAGCGGGTCGATGCGCGCACCGAGGTCCTGGCACCCGTACCGGCGGACGTCACTCTGCAAGTTCACGACCTCCTGGACCGTCGACTCCTGAGGGCCGACCTGGATCTGCCTGCCGCGGAGCTCCAGTCGGTTCGGGCGGCGCTGCCTCCAGCCCGCGTGGCCGCGCGCGTCACAGCTGGAGGAACCCAAGACTCGCTGGATGTGTCGGGATCCGTAGACGTGGACCTCCCACAGACCGGACCGATCCGAGCCGATCTCGCTCTGACCCTTCAGGGCCGCATCCTCCGGATCCACCGACTCGACGCGGAGCTGTCGGGACGCCGCTCGCGGCTCGCCGCCCACGGGAGCGTCGTGCTGGGCGAGGGCACACCGCAGCTCGACCTCGATGCCGAATGGAAGAGCCTGCGCTGGCCACTCGACGGCCCCACGGCTTTCACGAGCGAGCGCGGCCGGCTCACTGTGACAGGAAGCGCGGAGTCGTATTCGATGCGCGTGGACGGCGTGGCCAGACCGGCCAACACGCCACCTGTACGGCTATCCCTGCGCGGCCGCGGGACGAAGGAGCGGCTGACCATCGACGCGCTCCAGGGGGAGACGCTCGAAGGCAGCGTCCGTGCCACGGGCACGGTAGCGTGGCGGCCCGCGCTGGCCTGGAGGCTGGCCGTCACCGGCGAGGGGCTCGATCCGTCGGCTCTCGTGCCGGATTTGAGCGCCTGGCACGGCCAGGTCTCCTTTCGGGCCCGGACCGACGGGCGCGTCCTGGCCGGGAGAACCGAGGGCCGACTGGCACTCGACGAGGTGGGGGGAACTCTTCGCAATCACGCCCTGTCCGGATCCGCGTCCATGGACTTCGTGATCCCGACCGAGGGCGCGGCGCCACGCCCCGCACCCGAAATCGCCCTCGATGGCTTCCGCCTGGACTGGGGCCCGATCCGGGCCCGGGCGGCGGGTGCCGTCGCGGTTGACGTAGATGTGAGCTTCGGCTTGGACGTCCCCGACCTGGGGGTGGCGGTTCCAGACGGGGAAGGCGCACTCACGATGGAGGGGAGGATCTGGGGTCCAAGGTCGGGCCTTCGAGCTCAGGCGACGATCGGAGGAAGCGATCTGGCCGTCGCGACGGCACGCGCCGGGATTCTACGGATCGACGCGGACGTCGAAGCGTCTCCGGGCGGCGTTCTGAGATTCGAAGCCTTCGCGGCAGCCCTCGAACTCGGAGAGCGCACACTGGACAGCCTGGCACTGGACATCCGAGGAACACCCGACCGTCACCATTTGACGGGCCATGTGGTGTCTCCGGAGGCCATCGTCGATCTGGCGGCCGATGGCGGGTACGCCGACCGGTCCTGGACCGGATCGGTGCTTCGCTTGGACGTCGTCATCGAGGCCCTGGGAGATTGGAGCCTGGAGGAGCCGGCGGCGGTCTCGGCTTCTGCCGAGCGAGCCGATCTCCAGGGCTCATGCTTTTCGTCGGACCCCGCCCGGTTCTGCCTCCGCGGACTCTGGGAGGCGGAAGGGGCCGCGGATCTGGAGGCCACGCTCACCGGGCTGCCGCTCGACCGCTTCCGCGAAACCCTTCCCGAGGGGTGGCGCCTGACAGGAACCATCGACACGGAGCTGGCCGGGCGGGTCGATCCCGACGGAGCCGTCCGAGCGAGCCTGAGGCTCTCCACCGAGGCGGTCGAGGTCGAGTATCCGTTCCGCGACGGCACGGACACCCTCCGGCTCGCGGAATCGATCCTCTCGGCCACCGTGGGAGAGGACGGGGTCCGGGGTGAAGTCGGCCTTCGGCTGGAGCGAGCCGACGCTGCGGAATTCGGACGGCTCGATGGCCGGTTCGCGATGCCCGGCTACCAGAACGTCCATCAGGCGGTCCTCCAGGAGAACGTCGAAGCCCACATGGAAGCTAGTTTCCCCGACCTGTCGCCCTTCGAGAGCCTGCTCCCGGACATGGAGAACCTGGTGGGTAAGATCGCGGTGGATGTCCAGGTCGGCGGCACGCCGGCGGAGCTGGAAATCGTGGGCGAAGCCAGGCTCGCGGAGGGCGCCGCGGACCTGCCGGGACTGGGCCTCGAGCTGCGAGAGATCTCGTTGACGGCGAGGGGAACGGGGACCGACTGGATCGAGTTCGACGGAGCGCTGCGCTCGGGCTCGGGCACGGTCCGCATACGGGGCGAGTCCCCCGTCGCTCCCACCACGGAAGCGCCGGTCCGGATCGACATCCGGGGGACCCGGGTGCTCGCCATGGACACGCCGGAGGTTACCCTCTGGGTCAGCCCGGAGCTGGACGTGACGGCCACAGCCGAGCGCCTGGACGTGACCGGCCAGGTGCGGATCCCCCGCGCTCGTGTCGAGCTCACGGAGATCGCCGAGACGGCGGTCCAGCCTTCACGCGATGTCGTCATCGTGGGAGACACTGCAGCCGTCTTCCGGCGCGGCCCGAACGTCCATGCGAGTGTCCGGATTTCCCTGGGTGACAGCGTCAGTTTCCGGGGCTTCGGGTTCCAGGCCCAACCGTCGGGAAGTCTCCTCGCGGTCGACGAGCCCGGCCGCGTCACCACCGGGACGGGCGAGCTCGTCCTGACGGGAGGACGCTACCGCGCGTACGGGCAGGACCTGACGCTGGAGCGGGGCAGGATCCTGTTCGGCGGAGGGCCGATCGACAATCCGGGCCTCGACCTCCGCGCCTTCCGCCGAGCCAGCGACGGCGTGGTCGCCGGCCTGGAAATCGGAGGCACCCTCCGGTCGCCCATCGTGACCATCTTCTCGGAGCCTCCCATGACGCAGAGCGAGGCGTTGGCATACATCGTCCTCGGCCATCCACTGGGCCAGGCGTCGGCATCCGAAGGAAACCGCGTGGCGAACGCGGCCACCGCCCTGGGGATCAAGGGCGGAAACCTGCTGGCAAGGAGGATCGCCGAGCGGTTCGGCCTGGAGGAGGTCCGCATCGAGGCGCAGGGACCTCTCGAGGAGGCATCCCTGGTGGCCGGGAAGTACCTCTCTCCACGGCTCTACGTATCCTACGGCATCGGCCTGTTCGACCCCGTCAGCACCTTTCGCATGCGGTATATCCTCTCCAGCAAATGGCTGCTCCAGGCCGAAACCGGGGAGGGCACGGGCGCGGATCTCCTGTACCGGATCGAGCGGGGCCGGTAGGAGGAAGGGGTACCGCCACTGGCCGCGAGGCGCTAGGTTCCCGACCATGACTTACACGGCCCACGTTCGGCACCATCATCATCACGCCCCCACCACGGGTTGCGTGGCGATCGAGGTTCGCGCCTGACGAGAGTCGAACGAACCGACCCGAGCCGCGGCCCGTCGAGAAGGACGGGCCGCGGTTTTTTTCTGCATCCGCAGGAGACCAGGAGGGAGGGCATCGATGCTTCGCATCGCGCTACCGAACAAGGGGAGGCTTTCGGAACGGGCACTCGGGCTCTTCGAGCAGGCGGGGCTTCCCGCCCAGTTCCGGGCGGACCGGGCACTGGTCGCTTCGCTGGGTGGCGAGTTCCAGGCGATCTTCGTGCGGGCGTCCGACATTCCCGAGTTCGTGGCCGACGGCGCGGCCGAGCTGGGGGTCACGGGAGCCGATCTCGTGGCCGAGAGTGGACGCGACGTACAGGAGCTACTGGACCTCGGCTTCGGCAAGTGCTGCCTGGTTGTAGCCGTGAAGGAGGACAGCACCGCCCAGTCCGTCCACGACATCTCCCCGGGCACCCGGATCGCGACGTCGTTCCCGCGGCTGACCCGCACGTTCTTCGAATCGCTCTCCATCCCCGTCGAGCTGGCGCCCGTGTCCGGGGCCGCGGAGATCGCGCCGCACCTGGGCGTCGCGGACGTGATCGTCGACCTCAGCTCGACGGGGTCCACGCTTCAGGTGAACGGCCTCCGCGAGATCGGCACCATCCTGGAGTCCACGGCCCGGCTGGTCGTGAATCCCGATGCCCTCCGTTCGGAAGAGCGGAGGCGATCCATCGACGAGCTCGTCACGGCCGTCGAGTCGGTTCTTCGCGCCCGCCGCAAACGCTACCTGATGGCCAATGTGCCCCGGAGCCGGCTGCCCGAGGTGCGGCAGGTGATCCCCGGCATCTCGGGCCCGACCATCGTGGAGCTGCTGGACGGCGACGAGTGGGTGGCCGCCCACGCCGTGGTGGACGCCGACCGCATCTACCAGACCATCGCCCGTCTCAAAGCCCTGGGCGCCGAGGGGATCCTGGTGACCGGAATCGAGAGGCTGATGCCATGAGGGTCGCGGTGGAGGGACGGATCTCGGAGTTGACTCCTGAGCAGCGCGCCCTGCTCCTGGAGCGCGCCCCCGTCGAAGCGGAGGGTCTGCGGCGTCAGGTGGAGTCGCTGTTGGAGGAGGTACGAAGGCGGGGCGACTCGACCCTGCGGGACATGGCCCTCCGCTACGACGGTGTCCAGTTGACGTCGCTGGAGGTGCCCCGCGAGCTCTGGAGCGAGGCATTGGACCGTCTCCCCGGGGACGTGCGCCAGGGCCTACGAGTCGCGGCAAATCACATCGCGGCCTTCCACCGCGCTCAGATTCCGGCCGACGTGGAGGTGGAGACGTCGCCGGGCGTGACGGTCGGGCGTCGGGCTCTCCCCGTCCGGAGCGCGGGCGTGTACGCTCCGGGCGGGCGGGCGGCCTACCCCAGCAGCGTGCTCATGGGGGTCGTTCCGGCGGTGGCGGCCGGCGTCCCGAATGTACTTGTATGTTCCCCGCCGGGACCTTCCGGAACGCCCCCGAACGAGGTCATGGCGGCGGCGGCCATCGCCGGCGCTTCGCGGCTGTTCGCCCTCGGTGGCGCGGGCGCCGTCGCCGCCCTGGCCTTCGGGACGGAGTCGATTCCCCGGGTGGACGTGATCGTGGGCCCCGGCAACCGCTGGGTCACGGAGGCGAAGCGTCAGGTGGCTGGCGACGTGCGCATCGACTCGCCGGCGGGTCCGTCCGAGGTCCTGGTCGTGGCAGAAGAGAGCGCGGACCCCCGGCGCGTGGCGCTGGAGCTCGTGGCCCAGGCGGAGCACGACCCGGACGCCGCGGTGTGTGCGGTGACCACGTCCGCCGCTCATGCCAGCGCCGTGCGCTCGGCACTCGAAGAGGTCGTGGTCGAGGCGCCGCGCCGGGAGGTGGTGGAGGCCGCGCTCTCCGCCCGAGGGGCGCTTCTGATCGCGACTGATCTGGATGAGGCGCTGGCCTTCGCCGACGACTACGCCCCTGAGCACCTGGCGCTCTTCACGAGCGATCCGGAGAACCACATGACTCGGGTTCCGGCGGCGGCAACGGTCTTCCTGGGCGAGCACGCCGCCGTGGCGTTCGGCGACTACATCACCGGGGCGAACCATGTCCTGCCCACGGGCGGACGGGCCCGCTCGTTCTCGGGGTTGTCGACCCTCGACTTTCTCCGCTTCGTCACCTACCAGAGGCTCACGGCGGAGGGGGCCGCCACCCTCAGCGAGACGGTGGCTGTCCTGGCTCGGGCCGAAGGCCTGCCCGGTCACGGCGCGGCTGCACTGGCCAGGAGCGATGCATGACACCCTTTCCTCGCGCCGGATACGAGGCCCTTTCCGTCTATGCCCCCGACCGCCGGCCCGTCCCCGTGGACCTGAGCGACAACACCAACCTCTGGGGCCCTCATCCCGCCGCCCACGCCGCGATGCGCGAGGTGTCGGGCGAGGACCTGGCCCGCTACCCGGCCGTCTCGGCCGACCGG
>JBDHKE010000113.1:8636-20529 GCA_039586555.1 Gemmatimonadota bacterium
TGAGAGAGGCTGGCGCGGCCAGGCTCGGCGTCCCGGTGGAGTGCGTGACCACGGGCTGCGGATCGGACGATATCCTGGACTCGACCTTCCGGGTGGCCGGCGACCCGGGCGAAATCGTTCGCTTTCCCACCCCTACGTTCGGACTGATCGGGCTGGTGGCCCGCATGAACGGCCTGGTCCCCGCGCCCCTGCCCCCCGCCACCCGCCTGGGCGACACGGATCCCCGGGGCCTGCTGGAGGGGAATCCCGCCCTGGTGTACCTGTGCAGGCCGAACAACCCGACCGGTGAGCAGGTCGATCGGTCCTGGGTCTCGCGGCTGGTGAAGGCGGCCGAACCGGACGGGCCGATCGTTCTGGTGGACGAGGCGTACGCCGACTTCGCGGAAGAGTCGTTGGTGGCACGGGCGGCGGCCTCCCGGCGGCTGATCGTGACCCGTACGCTGTCGAAGGCCTACGGGCTGGCGGGCCTGCGCGTGGGATTGGCCGTCGGCCCCCCCGACGTGATCGGTCAGGTGGAGAAGTCGCGGGGGCCGTACAAGGTGAGCCGCGCAGCCGAGTCGGCCGCGGTGCGTGCGCTCACCGACGAGGAGGGCTGGGTGGAGCGGGTGGTCCGGTCAACCATCGAGAATCGGCAGCGGCTGGCGGAGGAGCTGGAGCGCCGGGGCATTCGTCCGCTCCCCTCTCACGCGAACTTCCTGCTGTTCTCCGCGGCGCCCCTGAGCACCCGGGCTCTCACGGCGTCCCTCCGGGAGCGGGGGGTGGCGGTGCGGCCGTTCCCGGACCTGCCCGACATCGGCGACGCGGTCAGGGTCACCGTCGGTCCCTGGCCCCTCATGGAGCGCTTCCTGAGCGCGCTGGACGAGGTGCGACCCTCATGAGGGCAGCGTTGCTGGACTACGGAGCGGGCAACCTTCATTCGCTGGCCAAGGCGGTCGAGCGGGGCGGGGCGGAGCCAGTGGTGACCGCCGACTGGGACGAGGCCCTGTCGGCGGACGCGCTGGTGCTGCCAGGGGTTGGCTCCTTCGGCGCGGCGGTGGCCGCGCTGGGCGACGAAGGGCCAAGGGTGCGGCGAGCACTGGCGGAAGGGCTGCCCTGCCTGGGCATCTGCCTGGGCATGCAGCTCCTGTTCGAGCGGAGCGAGGAGGGGGAGGGAGGCGGGATCGGGTTGATCGCGGGCCGGGTTCGCCGCCTCCGGGCTCGCAGGGTGCCCCAGATGGGATGGAATGACGTGGAGACCGGCTCTGATTCGATCTTCGCCGGCGCGGCGCCGCTGATTGCCTATTACGCGAACAGCTACGTGTGCGAGGCCGACGATCCCTCCGTGGTGATCGCCTGGTCGCAGTACGAGGGCGAGCGCTTCGCGGCCGCCGTCCGGGCCGGGCTTTCGTGGGGTGTTCAGTTCCATCCCGAAAAGAGCTCGCGCTCGGGGCTCCGCGTGATCCGGAACTTCGTGCAGGAGGTGGCTCGGAGGTTGGAGGAATCCCGATGATTGTCGCGCCGGCGGTGGACGTCCGACAGGGTCGCTGCGTCCAGCTCGTGGGAGGGCGGCCGGAAGAGGAGCCCGTGTCCCTCCCCGACGCGGTGGCCGTGGCGAGGCAGTGGCGGGAGATGGGATTCGGCACGCTCCACGTCATCGATCTTGATGCCGCTCTCGAGAGCGGGCACAACCGTGAGCTGATTGCCGGGGTCATGCGCGCCACGGACGCCACCACGCAGGTGGGCGGAGGTGTGCGCTCTGTCGCCGACGTGGAGGACCTGCTCTCCGCCGGCGCCGACCGGGTCATCGTGGGAACGCGGGCCGTGGACGAGCGTGACTGGCTCGAGGCGATGGCCAGGCGACATCCGGAACGCATCATGGTCGCCGCCGACCTGGCCCACGGGGAGATCCTACGCCGGGGGTGGACCGAATCGAGCGGGCTGGAGGCGGAGGACTTCGTCCGGGGCCTGGCAGATGTGCCGCTGGCGGGGATCCTTTGCACGGACGTGACCCGGGAGGGTAGAGTCCAGGGCATCGACGTGGGCAGAGCCGATCGCATCATCACGGCTTCGGCCCACCCGGTCTGGATCTCCGGAGGGATCCACAGCATGAGGGATCTGGATGCACTGAATGCAATCGGGGCCGCGGGCGCAGTCCTGGGGATGGCACTCTACACCGGGCTTCTCGATGGCCCGGAAGTCGCGAGGGAGTTTGGAGAATGACGACCCTGGAGCGGGAGACCGGAGAGACCCGGGTACGGGTCGCTGTGGAGCTAGGGGACGCGAGCCCCCGCATCGACACCGGCGACGGGTTCCTGGACCATATGCTGGTCACGCTGGCCCGCTACGCTGGGCTAGACCTCGAAGTAGAGGCCCGGGGCGACCTTCGCCACCACCTGGTCGAGGACGTGGCGATCACGCTCGGGCTCGCCCTGGCGGACGAGGTGCCGGAGGACGCGGCCCGCTACGGGTCGGCCGTGGTCCCCATGGACGAGGCCCTGGTACAGGCCGCCATCGACGTGGGAGGCCGGCCGTATTACGTAGGGCGGCTCCCCTCCAGGCTGTACGAGCAGTTCCTGCACAGCTTCGCGACGAACCTGGGTGCCACCCTGCACGTGCGGGTTCTGCGGGGCCGGGACCGTCATCACATGGTCGAGGCGGCGGTGAAGTCAACCGGCTTGTCGTTGCGGCAGGCGATGGTGGAGGGCGGCTCCGTTTTCAGCACCAAGGGATCGGTGCGCATCACCCGGTCGAGCGAGGACGCGTGACATGCTCAGGAACCGGGTGATCGTCTGTCTGGACGTGGACCGTGGCCAGGTAGTGAAGGGCACGGCCTTCAAGGCGCTGCGGACGGTGGGCGACCCCGTCAACCTTGCCGCTCGCTACGAAGCGGAAGGTGCTGACGAGATCGTGTTCCTCGACATCTCGGCCTCCCACGAAGGCCGCCAGACCCTGCTGGATACGGTGAGAGAGACCGCGGAGGTCCTGTTCATCCCCCTCACCGTGGGCGGCGGCATCCGCACCGTGGACGACGTGGGCGCGCTCCTCAGGGCCGGGGCGGACAAGGTCAGTGTCAATACCGCCGCCGTGAAGCGCCCGGAGCTAATCCGCGAGGGAGCGGCGCGCTTCGGCAGCCAGTGCATGGTGGCCAGCATCGACGCGGCCCGGGAAGACGGGGGTTGGATCTGCTACGTCCACGGAGGGCGCACGCGCACCGATCTGGAGGCCGTCGGTTGGGCCCGGGAGTGCGCTCGTCTCGGCGCCGGCGAGATCCTCCTCAGCAGCATCGACCAGGACGGGGCCCGCACCGGATACGACCTCGAGCTGACACGGGCCGTCTCTGACGCCGTGTCCGTGCCCGTCATCGCCTCGGGTGGAGCGGGGAGCCCCGTGCACCTCCGGGACGCGTTCCACAGCGGTGGCGCCTCGGCGGCGCTGGTGGCCGGCATCCTTCACGACGAGGTGACGACCGTCGCCCACCTCAAGGACCGTCTTGCTGCGTGGGGCGTGGAGGTACGATGACCGACCGACAAATTCGGGAGCCGAGCGACCTGGACGATCTCCGTTTTGACCAGAACGGCCTGATCCCGGTGGTGGCACAGGAGAGCCGCACCGGCGAGGTTCTGATGGTGGCGTACGGGACCCGGGAGTCACTGGAGCGAACGCTGTCGTCCGGCCAGATGCACTACTGGTCCCGCTCGCGGAACGAGCTGTGGCGAAAGGGCGTGACCTCGGGGAACGTTCAGGACGTGACGTCACTGCACGCCGACTGCGATGGAGACGCGGTGCTGGCCCGGGTCGAGCAGACGGGTCCGGCCTGCCACACGGACGAGCGCACCTGCTTTGGCGACGGGGCGGCGCCGGACGACGTCTTCACGAGTCTGTGGGCGACCCTGGAGGCACGCCAGCGAGAACGTCCCGAGGGCAGCTACACGGTCCGTCTTCTGGAGGACGAGAATTACAGGGTGAAGAAGCTGGGGGAGGAGTCGGCGGAGCTCATCCTGGCCCTCAGCCGCGCGGCCCCCGAGCAGATCAGCGAGGAGGCCGCGGACCTGTTGTACCACGTGCTGGTCGCCATACTGGCCGGCGGCACCTCCCTCGACGATCTTCGTGCGGAGCTGAAGAGGAGAAGGCGGTGATGCGCCGGAACCTATGCCTAGCCGTGCCTGGTGACGGCGGGATGGGCGGGGAGGAGGCATTCGCACGCCAAGCGCTAAGTCTTGCTGGCACGGCGGGCGGATGTGTCGCCCAGGCGCAACAGTTGACGGCAGGTCCTGAGGGCTCCAGGCTAGGGAAGCGACTTCCTCTCCGGCGAGCCAGGCCGTATTCCCCCACGACGTGACTCCGCCGTACCCGCTACGCCGGAGGTGCATTATGCTTAGGCCCCTGTCCATCCTGCCGTTGGCTCCACTTGCGGTCCTCGCCTTGGCGTGCAGCGACCAGCCTGTGGGACCAGGCCAAGCCGAAAGCGCCGACCCTGTGTTCAGTGCGGATGGCGTACCGGAGTGTCCGAGTCCTGTCGACCACGTCGCCACCGACAAGACAGAGCTCCTGGAAGCACTGTCATCAGCGAGTGGCGGTGATGTGATCGGCTTGGACGGATACTTCCCGGTTACAGCCGATGTGGTGATCGACAAGCAGGGTCTCACCTTGACATGCGTGACACCGGGGTCCGGCCTGTACGCCGAACCAGGAGCCGGAGTGAAGCACCTGCTACTTGTCCTCGCCGATGGCGTTACGCTCGAACGACTCGTGCTCGACGCGACCGACGCCGAGCAGTCTCCGATCTTGGCCTTCGGGGGACCCTCCGATCCTATCGAGGGTTTCCGCCTCACGCGCAATCGCCTCACCTGCTCCCGGCTGTGCGCCTGGCTCATCATCACTCCAGGCGCGGAGGTGAGCGACAACTATCTTGAGTCGCACGGATCCAATACCGGGGTCCAGATTCAGTCGGCCCGTGGTGTTGCCCCCGAGTTTGAATACGGCGCTATCGACGGGGTGAGGGTGACAGGAAACACGATCGTCGCGACGGAGCCGTCGGGGCATCCCAGTTTCGGCGGCATCCGGATCTGGGGAGGGCTGACCCACGACGTGCCCATCCCTTGGCGCGACCCGGCGTTCACGAGTCGCAACATCCTGATCGCCGACAACCATGTGCTGGGACCGTGGCAGAACTCCATCTCACCGTGGTGGTTGTCCGAGAGTGAGATCCGGAACAACCGACTCGAAGGGGCGAACCTGCGCGGGATCCTGCTGAGTAGAGCGCTCGACAACGTGATCAGGAGCAACCGGATGACCGGCGCGGGCCAGGCGGGCTTGTGGCTGAACGGAGCGTGTCGCAACGCGCTCATCGGTAACAACCTGAACGGCAACAACGATGACTGGGGGGTAATCTTCGATCCCTTGACCGGGGACAACATTCTGGTTGGGAACCAGAACACCGTGGTGGATGACGGTCTGATCGACTGTGACGATGACACCTACGTCGACCCGAACATCATCACGGGCGGGGGTGCCGTCCTACACGACGTCAAGCTCGGCGAGCGAATCAGCGTCGCCGCGAGCGGTCTGATTCGGTAGGCACGTGCGAGGCTGCGTGCATGAAAAGCGCTAACTCGCTGGTCTGTTTGACTGGCGGCAGCGGGTACCTCGGGGGTCGCCTGCTGCCTCTCCTGGAGAATCGTGGGGTTCGCGTGCGATGCCTGACGCGGCGACCCGAGAGTCTGGACACCCAGGTGTCGAGGACGACAGAGGTTGTGCGAGCGGATGTCCTCGACCGGGACTCTCTGACCGCCGCGCTGGAGGGCGTCGAGGGGGCCTACTACCTCGTTCACTCCATGGGCGCGGGAGGCGATTTCGAGGAAAACGATCGCGAAGGCGCATCGAACTTCGCGTCGGCGGCGAGAGAGAACGGCGTTCGCCGGATCATCTACATGGGCGGGCTTGGTGATCCCACCCAGGAGCTCTCCCCGCACCTGCGCAGCCGCCATGAGGTGGGCGAGATCCTGCGATCCTCCGGCGCACAGGTCATCGAGCTCCGGGCATCCATCGTGATCGGTTCAGGCAGCCTGTCGTTCGAGCTGATTCGGGCGTTGGTGGAACGGCTGCCCGTCATGATCTGTCCCCGATGGGTGTCGACCCCCGCTCAGCCCATCGCCGTGGAGGACGTCCTGGATTACCTGCTGGCCGCGCTGGATCTGGATGACGGCGAGAGCCGGGTGTTCGAGATCGGTGGACCGGACCAGGTCTCCTATGGCGACATCATGCGCGAATATGCGAAGCAACGTGGACTTCGGCGGCTGACGATCTCGGTGCCCGTGTTGACGCCCCGTCTGTCGAGTCTGTGGCTGGGACTGGTGACGCCCGTCTACGCGCGGGTAGGTCGGAAGCTGATCGAGGGTGTGCGCAACCCGACGCTGGTTCGCGACTTCTCGGCGCTCGAGACGTTCTCCATCCGGCCGCGAGGTCTGCGCGAGGCGATCCAGCGTGCGCTGCTCAACGAGGATCGCGAGTTCGTGGAAACCCGCTGGTCCGACGCGTTTTCTTCCGGCGGCGATCCGCCCCAGTGGGGAGGAAAGCGGTTCGGGAGCCGCATCGTGGATTCACGGGTCGTTGACGTGGACGCGCCCGCCGATGCGGCATTCGAGCCCATCCAGAGGATCGGCGGCCAGAGGGGCTGGTACGGCGCGGACTGGCTCTGGCGAGTCCGTGGATTCCTCGATCTGCTGGTGGGCGGCGTTGGGATGCGTCGCGGACGTCGCGATCCCGTCCACGTGCGGGTGGGAGACGCGCTCGACTTCTGGAGGGTGGAGGCCTTCGAGCCGGAGCGACGGCTCCGCCTCGCCGCGGAGATGCGACTCCCGGGGCGCGCGTGGCTGGAGTTCGCTGTCTCCGAACATGAAGGCCGGTCGAGGATCCGGCAGACCGCCATCTTCGATCCGGTAGGATTGCCCGGCCTGGCCTACTGGTATGCGCTCTATCCTCTCCACCAGTTAGTGTTTTCCGGCATGCTGAAGGGCATCGCCCGGGCGGCGGAGAGGGCCACCTGACCGAGAGGATCCCTACTCCTCCCTCATGGACCCAGCCGGATCCACCCGCGTGTACCGGAAGACCGGAAGAAGGATAGCCAGGGACGCCGAGCAAAGAAGCACCAGGGGAGCTGCGGCAAGGGCCTGAGGGTCCCGAGGGCTCACCTGGAAGAGGACGCTTTCCAGGACACCCCCGGTCACGAGGGCCAGAGCGACACCCACCGCCAGCCCCACCGCCACCGGCCGGGCCGCCCGGATGAAGAGCCGGGCGCGGAGCCTTCCGGTGTCTGCCCCCAGGGCCAGCATGATTCCGATCTCGCGGGTCCGGGCCGAGATCGAGTAGCTGACCACACCGTAGATTCCCACGGCAGACAGGAAGAGGGCAAGGAGGGTGAACACCCCCAGGACCCCCAGGGTGAAGCTCCGGTCACGAAAGCTGTCGGCCACAAGGGCCTCCAGGGTCCGGAAGGTCCCGGGAATGGACGGGGCCACCGCCCGGAGACGCTCCCTGGCCGGGGCCACCAGGGCCGCGGGGTCTCCCCGGGCGAGGAGGACTGCCGTCAGCTGCCGGGTGTAGCCCAACCTCTGGGGCCAGAAGACATACCCCTCCAGCTGCTCCCCCGCGGGCACCCGCCAATCCCTGGCCTCGGCCACCACGCCGACGACCTCCAGATCGACCTCCTGCCAGAAGGGCACGAACTGGACCACTTCCCCCACCGCCTCCTCACCGGGGAAGAGGATCCACTCCAGCGCTTCGTTGAGGACGATGACGGGCCGCGAATCGGGACCGTCTTCGGCGGAAAACGTCCGACCCTTCAGCAGGGGGATTCCCATGACCCGGAAGTAGTCCTCATCCACGACCCGCCATCCCACCTCCTGGGCCAGGTAATCCGGGTATCCCTCGACGGGGAAGGGCGGTCGGAAGACCGCGCCGGTCATCATCCGCCTGACATTGGGGAGATGGCTCACGAACCCGACCTCACTCACCCCCGGAAGAGAGGCCAGCTCCCCCTTCAGCTCCCGCAGCTTGGCGCCACGATCCTCGATGGAAGCGAACTCCGCTGCCGAGAAATCCAGGGCCAGGGTGAGGACCCCCTCCTGGCGGAATTTCGTGTCCGCCGAGAGAATCTCTCCCATGCTTCTCAAAAGCAGGGCGGAGACCACGACCAGGGAAACCGCCAGGGCGACCTGACACCCTACCAGGAAGCTCCAACCCATGGCCCCCTTCCTGCGGCGGCGGCTTCTCCCCCTCGGACTGTGTCCCCACGTGATGGGGCCGCTTCCCCCCGATCCGCTCCGGAGGGCCGAGGCCGGCTCTGGGAGACGGAAGGCCGGGAGGAGGCCGAAGACAAGGGAGGTCAGGAGGGTGGCACCCAGGGCGTTTTTTAATGATACGGCGACCACCGAGACGGTCGCAAGGCGAGGAATGAAGTCCGTGCCGAAGAGCCTCAGGATCTCCAGGCTACCCAGGGTGATCCCTACACCCAGCAGCCCCGAAAAGCCCGCCAGCAGGAGGCTCTCGGTGAAGACCTGCCGCACCAGGACACCCTTCCCACCCCCGACAGCCGTGCGGATCGCCATCTCCCTCTGGCGGCGGATGCTTCGGGCCATGAGGGTGCTGGCCACGTTGGAGCAGGCCAGGAGAAGTAGAAGGCCGGAAGCGCTCAGGAGGAGAAAGAGCGGCCGGGTGAGATTGCCAAGAATCTCCTCCCGAAGTGGCCGCATGAGGACCCCGTCCATCCTGGCATCATCGGGATAGGCCGCCAGGATCCGGCCAGCGATCCCGTCCAGCTCGACCTGGGCCTGGGGCAGGGTGACCCCTTCCGCCAGTCGGCCAACGCCCCTGTAGTTGCTGGAGCTTCGTACCCTGAAGGGGTTCTGCTCCAGAGGGAGGTAGACGTCAGCCTCCTCCAGAACCCTGAATCCCGGGGGCATGATCCCCACCACCGAGTACGAGGTGCCGGAGACGGTGATCCCCAGGCCGTCCAGTCTCTCGTCGGACCCCAGGGCGCGGGTCCAGAACTCGAAGCTCACCACCGCCACCGACTCCCCGCCCGACCGGTTCTCCTCCGGGAGGATGGGCCGCCCCAGAGCCGGCATCACGCCCAAGACCGAGAAGAACTCCCTGGACACCGGGACGACCGTACCGCGAACGGGCTCTGCCCCACCCAGGATGGTGGCGGCGGCCGCAAAGCGGAGGGCGGCAATGCCGGAGAAGGCACGGGAGTGGTCTCGGAAGTCTTCGAAGTTCGGGAAGGAGAGGCTCTGGGCTCGTCCCTCGAGCCCGCGCTCCCGGATCACCACCAGCTCGCCATCCCCGGGGAAGGGGAGGGGCCGGAGGAGCACCCCCCTCACCAGGCCAAAGGCGACGGTGGTACAGCCGATGCCCAGGGCCAATGTGAACGCAGCCACAAGGGTGAAGGAAGGGCTCCGCCGAAGGATCCGGGCGGCGAATCGGAAGTCCTGCGCCATGGCGTCGAAGGGGTGCCTCCGTCCGGGATCCCAGGGGCTTTTGATCGCCGCCCGGTCTCTTCCGGGTCCGCCATCCCCGGCCTCGCCGCTTTCGCCTCCGTTGTTCCCCGCCCGGATTCTCTCAGCTCCCACCTTCCAACCCCCGGCCCTTACCCAGACCTTGTGGAGGACGACCTCGGAGACCCCCTGGCCGAGGAGATCCCCCAGAGCCCGGAGCCAGACCCCAGCCCTCGGGATGGGGCCCCGGGCGTCCCGAAGACGCCTGAGGAAGTGGTGAGTCATCTCGTCCTCGAACCCGGCCCGGAGGCTCCTGGGAAGGAGGATCAGGAGTAGGCGATACACGCGCTCGGCCCTCGTCTTCATGGCCTTCGTCATCCCGTCGTGGAGAGGAGCCCTCGCTCCCGCGCTTCCGCCAGGAGCTCTTTCAGGCGCTCCGTCTCGGCCCTCACCACTTCGGCCCCGAGCTCCGTCACCCGGAAGTACCGCCGGCGGTGATCGGGGGACTCTCTGGCTGGAGCTGGTGCATCTTCCACCAGCCCCTTCGCTAGAAGATCCCGCATGCGCCGGTAGAGGTTCGCAGGGTAGATCTTTCCCGCCGTCCCCTCCCTCCTCTCGATCTCCTGCACGACCGCGTATCCGTGGGACGGGCCGCCGAGGAGAATCATGAGGATCCGGAGCTCCAGGGGGTGGAGGGGGAGGAACTTCCCGGGAGGTGTGGGATCGTTCGGCATCTTCCGTCTCCGGCGCCGTGGGCGAAATCGGCTCGACGGATCGGCTCAGCAGCTCGGCTCGACGAGAACCCTCATGGGATGGGCCGCATACCGTCAAACTGACACTATCCATTCGATTAGACGGCAACCGGAACAGAAAGGTTTCGTTGCAGTCGCGAACAAGGCTGGCGGAGCGGGGTCCCGTTCCCGACAAGCGCAGACTCCTGCCCGCTGCATCATAGACGAGAATGGACTGATTGGCCTGCCTCGTCCGTTCGCCCGACCACCAGCCCGTGCGTATGTTCCCTCACCGCCACGGTGAGCGCCACAACGGCTATCCGTCCGGAGGCACGACATGCCCGATTCGTCCGTCAACGAGACTCCCTCCCCATTGTCCATCGAGGACGCCAGACGCCTGTTTCCAGGCACCCGGGAGGGGATCTACTTGAACGTCTCCGTCCGGGGGCTTCTGCCCGGGCCGGTTCGGGACGCCTGCATCCGCTATCTGGACGAGAAGGTGGCGGGCAGGGAGGGGAGCGAGTCGAAGTTCGCGAAGATCGAGCGGGCCCGGACCGGCTTCGCCAGGCTCATCAACGCCGAACCCGACGAGATCGGCATCGTCAAGAACGTCTCCGAGGGGTTGAACGCCATGGCGGCCAGCCTCCCCTGGAATCGGGGGGACACGCTCGTCCTCTGCGGTGGCGTGGAGCACCCCAACAACGTCTATCCCTGGTACAACCTCCGGGACCGGCTGGGCGTCGAGATCCGGGAGGTTCCCTCCCAGGGCGGCCGGATTCCCGTGGGGCGCCTGGTGGAGGCCGCCGACCGGAGCACCCGGCTCGTAACCGTCCCTACCGCCTCCTTCGCGCCCGGGTTCGTCACGGAGGTGGAGACGCTGGGAAGGGCCTGCCGGGAGCGGGGGGCTCTCCTGGTCGTGGACGCGGCCCAGTCGGTCGGGGTCCTGGAGACCGACGTCCGCGAGCTCCAGGTCGACGCCCTGGCCGTGGCAACCCAGAAGGCCCTCCTGGCCCTGTACGGATTCGGGTTCCTGTTCGTGAGGCGGGAGCTGGCGGAGGAGCTTCGACCGGTGGCGCTGGCGCGCTACGGCGTGGACCTGGGCGAGGACGCCCACGAGACCGCGGTGGGGCCGAAAACGCTTCGACTCGCTCGGGGGGCTCGCCGCTTCGACCTGGGGAACTACAACTATCTGGGCGCGACGGCCGCTGGCGCTTCCCTCGATCTCCTGCACCAGGTCGGCGTGCCCGCCATCGAGCGTCACGTCCGGGAGCTGTCGGCCCGTCTGGCCCAGGGGTTCCTGGATCTCGGCATGCCCGTGTGCGGCGGCGAGCCGGGTCCCCACCTGGGCCACATCGTGACCGTGGGGGAGTTGGGCGGCGGCGATCACTACACGGCCGACGACCCGAAGCTGATGGAGCTCCACCACCACCTGCTGGACCAGGGGGTCCGCCATTCGGTCCGGAGGGGGGTGCTCCGCTTCTCGCTGCACCTCTACAACACCGCGGACGAGGTCGATCGGGTCCTGGAGCTCGTCGAGGGCTGGCAGAGATGACCGGCGATCGCGAGGTGACCCGATGAGCGCACCCGAAGAGCCCCGCTCTGCCAGGAGGCGCCTGGGGTTAGGCACCCAGATCCTCCTCGGCATGGCCGCGGGCGCCGTCCTGGGCGCTGTACTCGGGGAACGGGTGT
>JBDHKE010000262.1:0-2912 GCA_039586555.1 Gemmatimonadota bacterium
CAGGATGCGGAGTTCTACGCGTTCCTGCGCCGCCTGGAGACCTACGAGAAAATCCTGAAGAAGGACGCGACGGTGGTCCTGCGGCACGATTCCGACCTGCTGCGTTACCTGGAGTCGCCCCGCAAGCGATGAGGTCCGCGCCGAACCGCGAGTTCCGGGCGCCCGGGGTGGGGAACCGGCGCCCGCAACGGCCTCTCCCGTATGGCTGCCCCGCCGGGGTCCGGTTGGCCGGATCCGCCGGGCATCTGCTAAACTCGGGCAATTTGAAACTGACGGAAAGGAGAGCCAGAAGCATGTTCGGACATTCTCAGGGAGTCTCACGCCGATCCGGCCGGGTCGGAAAACCAATCCGGACGGCCGTTCTGACGGCGGCAGCGGCGTTGAGCCTCGCGGCGCCGGCGGTGGCGGCCGGCACTTACGAAATCGATCTGAGTCATTCCTCGGTGGGGTTCTCGGTCCGCCACCTCGTCATCAGCAACGTGAGGGGGGTGTTCTCCGATTTCTCCGGCACCATCCTTTACGACGAGGAGAACATCGGGAATTCCAGCGTCGAGGTCGTGATCAAGGCCGACAGCATCGACACCGGGAACGAGGACCGCGACAACCACCTCCGCAACCCGGATTTCTTCGACACGGCCAATCACGGTGCGATCACCTTCAAGAGCGATTCGATCCGGAAGAAGGGGAACGGGTACGTTGCCGCCGGAACCCTGACCATCCGGGGCAAATCGAACCGGGTCGAGATCCCGTTCGAGATCCTGGGGAAGATCAACGATCCGTGGGGGAACACCCGCATCGGGATCAGCGGCGGACTGTCGATCGACCGCCAGAACTTCGGGGTGTCCTGGAGCAAGACCATGGACGCAGGCGGTCTGATGGTAGGCAACGAGGTCCCGATCGAGCTGAATGTCGAGGCGGTCCTGAAGAAGTAGGTCAAGCCCGGGCTGCTTCCGCCCGGTACCTTTCGAGCAGCCGCAATTCCGTGTCGTACTCGGGAAACCGGCGCAGGGCCTGCATGGCGCTGCCCAGGGCAGGCTCCAGGTAGGCGAGATAGCCGCGGCGGTTCCGGGGGGCGGTCGCCTGGCAGGCGTAGGTGCCGGCCGCCTTGAGGCATCGCTGCACGACCGTCAGATCGAGCTGGTCGCGGATCTCCGCCTCACGGGAAATTCCGAACCCCCGCCCTTCCAGGAACTTCCAGACCATCTCCTCCTTCAGGTCCTCCGGCAAATGGTAATAAGGGTCGTGGAGGAGGGAGGCGAGGTCATAGGTGACCGGTCCCATCCGGGCGTCCTGGAAATCGACCACCCCCATCGTGGAACCATCCCACATCAGGTTGCGGGAGTGGTAGTCCCGGTGGCAGAGGACCGGCTCGATCCGCTCCAGGCGGCTTCCGACCTCCTCGGCCCACCGGTCCAGCAGGTTCTCCTCGCGCTCCGGAAGATGGCGCCGATACAGGCCCTTCAGCAGGTGGGTCCAGGTGAACCGGAGCTCCCAGGCCAGCTTTTCCCGGTCCAGCCGGACACGGGCGCCGTGGAAGTCCGATGGCAGCTCCCGGGTTCCACGGATCTGCACCTCCAGGAGGATCTGGAGGGCCCGATCGTAGGCCTCCCGTGCCGAGTCGCTGCCGTTGCGGAGGAGGTACTCCTGCAGGGTCGAGCCGCCGACATCGGCCATCAGGATCCAGCCCTCCCGGGGGAACAACTCCTCTATCCGGGGAACCGGAACCCCGATCCGCTCGAGCAATCCCTGCATCTGGCAGAACGGTGAGTCGGCCGGGTCGAACGGCTCGTTCTGGACCATCAGGACCAGGGCCGGCCCGTCGGAGCCCTGGTGGACCCGATAGAAGGACCTGGTCGAGGCATCGCCCGCAAGCCGCTCCAGGCGGACCTCCCGGGCGATCCTTGTCCCGATCCGGGCCGCCAGGGCCTGATCAGCCATGGGCATGGGTCTGGCCCCCTGATTATTCCCCGGGCAGAGTCGGACCGGGCGGCAGCTCGGTCACCGTCCGGCCGCCAGGGCCCTCGGGAACGACGATCTTCCGATGCAGCGCTTCTCCTTCACCGACCCACCCACCCGCAATGATGCATTCGTCGAGGTTCGCGTCGGCACCGATCGCCGCGCCGTCCCACAGGATCGACCGCCGGATCCGGGCCCCGGCACCGATCCGGACCCTCCGGCCCGCCACAACACCGCCGGCGAACTCCGTCCCGGGACCGAACGAGCCGTCCTTTCCGAGCAGTACCGGCCCGGTGGACCGGTCGGGTTTCCGGCCGCTGACGTCCTCCTGGAACCCACCCCCGGAGGGTTGCCGGGACATCCCCTGATCCCCGCGCTGGCCCGAATTCAGCAGCTCCAGGCTCACCCGGAGGTATGCGGCCGGATTGCCGATTTCCACCCAGGGAGCGTCGGTCACCCAGCCGATCAGCCTGGCCCCCTGGTTGATCAGGCGCGGGTAGACCTCGGAGGTGCTCTCGCAGGGCCGATCGGGGGGGATCGAGGCCAAAATGGCCGGTTCGGCCAGCTGGGCACCGACGAAGATGTGGGGGGTACCGGGCTTCCCTCCCTCCGGTTTGCCGTTGATCCGGACGATGCGTCCGTCCGGGTCGATTTCCACCGGGGCATAACCGGAGCTTTTCCGATAGGGTTTCAGTGCCATCGTCACGATGGCCCCGGAGGAGCGGTGCCGGTCCAGCATCCGCGCGGGTTCGATCTCGAGAAGGGAATCGGCGTTGAGGACCCAGAAAGTGCCGCTGGAAAGTATCGATTCCATCACCCGGAGAGGTCCGGCCGTTCCCATCAGGGTTTCCTCCCGGAACACCCCGACCTCGATCCCCTCCGGTTTCCATTCCGGCAGGAGCTCCTGGACCGAATCCGGCAGGTGATGGAGGTTCATCCCGATCCGCGTGCAGCCC
>JBDHKE010000263.1:0-2908 GCA_039586555.1 Gemmatimonadota bacterium
GCCAGAGGGGCCACCCTAGCAGTGCCTTCTTGGACACGATTCTTGGGGCGATTCGTCAAATACTACGTGCCGTGCGTATTCCGCTGAAGTGGATCACCCAGTCCGAAGGAACGGGATCACCTGGACCGGGCCATAGGGATCGCTGGGTTCTCTTCAAGCAGTGTAGCGATAGCGTCGGTTAACGCTCGTGCGTCTCTCTCTCTCGTCTCGGAGCCAACGACTTGGAGGATGTTGTAGTTGACGCGCATGATGTCATCGGTCACCCAAAACCGGCCAAGATGGGTCACTTCAAAACCGGCCACTTTGAGCGACGGAGAGGTGCGGTACACCACACTCCCGAAAGGGGGGGTGGCGTATGGCAAACCAGCTCAAGATGGCCGAAGTCCAAGCGATTCTTGCCCTTGTAAGGCGGGGTTGGTCCTTCAGGAGGATCGCCCGGGAGCTGGGGGTCCACCGGGAGACGGTCTCCCGGTACGCCCGGCTCGAGGCGGAGCCGTCAAAACCGGCCATTTCGACCCCCGGGACTGACCCTCCGGCGGAGCCAAAACCGGCCATTTCGACCCCCGGCTCCCCGGGCCGGGGAAGTCTCTGCGAGCCCTTCCGGGACACCATCATCGCCAAGCTCGACCAGGGGCTCTCCGCCCAGCGGATCTGGCAGGACCTCGGGGCCGAGGAGAGCTTTGAAGGGGGGTATCAGAGCGTCAAGCGGTACTGTCGACGCCTGCAGGCGACCTCTCCCGTTCCCTTTCGCCGCATCGAGTCCGAGCCGGGCCAGGAGATCCAGGTCGACTTCGGCAAGGGGGCCCCGATCATCGACGCCGAGGGCAGGCGCCGACGTCCCCACCTCTTCCGGATGGTGCTCTCCTACTCCCGGAAGGCCTACTCCGAGGTCGTCTGGCGCCAGACGACGGAAGAGTTCATCCGGTGCCTGGAGAACGCCTTCTTCTACTTCGGCGGCGTCACCCGCACCTTGGTGATCGACAACCTCCGGGCCGCGGTGAGCCGGGCGGACTGGTACGACCCGGAGCTTAACCCGAAGATCGAGGACTTCTGCCGGCACTACGGGACCGCGATCCTCCCGACGAAGCCCTACACCCCGCGCCACAAGGGCAAGACGGAGCGCTCCGTGGGCTACGCCCAGGACAACGCCCTCAAGGGTCGCGTCTTCGGGAGCCTCCAGGAGCAGAATCGTTTCCTGGCCCAGTGGGAGGAGCAGGTCGCGGACCACCGGATCCACGGGACCACCCGGGAGCAGGTGAAGGCTCGCTTCGAGCAGGAGAGACCTCATCTTCTCGCCCTGCCTGCCAAGCGCTTCCCCTTCTTCCACGAGGGCCGGCGCAAGGTCCACCGGGATGGCCACGTCGCGGTGCAGCAGAGCTACTACTCCGCCCCCCCGGAGTACGTAGGCCGAGATGTGTGGGTCCGGTGGGACAGCCGGCTCGTGCGTATCTTCAACCACCGTCTCGAGGCCATCGCGGTGCACACCCGCAAGGAGCCGGGCCAGTTCAGCACGCAGAGGCAGCACATCCCCTCGAAGAAGATCTCCGCGGTGGAGCGGGGGGCCACCTACCTCCTTCGCCGGGCTCGGTCCCTGGGACCCCACAGCGCCCGCTGGGCCGAGGCGGTCCTCCGGGACCGAGGGGTCCAGGCCCTCCGGGTCATCCAGGGCCTGCTCGCTCTTTCCCAGAAGCACCGGGCCTTTGAGATCGAGCGGGCCTGCCGCATCGCTCGAGAGCACCAGAGTTATCGACTCAAGAGCATCCGTCGGCTGCTCCAGAGCTCCGTTGATGAAGACCAACTCGACTTCCTGGAGGAGCACCCCCTGATCCGGGACCTCCGGGAGTACGGGGCGTTCGTGGCGGACTGTATCCGTTCGTCGCCGACCACCGAAGGGTCGGGGGCGCTGGCGACAAGGGAGGAAGGATGAACAACACCCTGACTCAGGGGCTCAAACGGCTCCGATTATCGGGACTGGCCCAGACCCTGGAGGTTCGGCTCCAGGAGGCCGCGAGCAGCCGGCTCAATCACGAGGAGTTCCTGGAGCTCGTGCTCCAGGACGAGATCGCCGTGAGGGACGACCGGCTCTTTGCCCGGCGCGTGAAGGCCGCGAGCTTCCGGGACCCGAAGCGACTGGAGGACTTCGACTGGAAGTTCAACCCGAAGATCGACAAGCGGAAGGTCTTCGAGCTCGCCACGGGCAAGTTCATCCCGGAGGCCTTGGATGTCCTCTGGCTCGGGCCTCCCGGGACCGGCAAGAGCCACCTCTGCCAGGCCATCGGCTACGAGGTGATCAAGCACGGCCACAAGGTGCTCTACCGCTCCATCTTCGATCTGGTCCGGGACTTCCTGCAGGACGAGGCCTTCGGGGGACAGGACAAGATCCTCCAGCGGTACCTCAAGCCGGACCTGGTGATCATCGACGACATGGGGCTCAAGCAGCTCCCGAAGCGGTCCGGGGAGTACCTCTTCGAGATCATCCTGCGTCGGTACGAGACGAAGTCGACCATGATGACCTCGAACCGGCCCCTGGAGGAGTGGGGCAAGCTCATCGGGGATGTCCCCGCGGCGACGGCCATCCTCGACCGGTTCCTTCACCATGCCGAGCTGATCACGATCCAGGGGAAGAGCTACCGACTGAAAGACAGGGCTGGAAAAACGAAGAAATGAGAGTATCTATGGATTCAGGAGATGGCCGGTTTTGACCCGTCCACCCCTGGCCGGTTTTCAAGTGACCGGTGACAATAGGTTCAAGTCCTGTATCGCCCACCACTTACGACGATGAAGGGCCGGAGTGCAGTGCTACACTCCGGCCCTTTCACATCACAATCTGCTGCCCAGGCTCCACAGCTGACACCTCGACGGTGTTTGTACGTAGGGACGTCAGTGTATCTGTCCCGAGGAAGGAGGC
>JBDHKE010000264.1:0-2903 GCA_039586555.1 Gemmatimonadota bacterium
GGGCCGCCCCGATGGAGGCGTAGAATGCGATTCCGATGGGCAGGAAGCCGACGAGCGAGAGGTAGAACGGCACCACGGTGGGAATCGAGGCGACGAAGGGGGCCGACCCGTCCACGACCGCCGCGAACAAGGAGACGAACCTCGAAGCTCGGCCGTAGATGGTGTCATCGAGATCCACGAGCATCGCGTCCTCCAGCTCGTTGAGGCTTCGGCTCCTCTCGGCGCTCTCGGTCATGTAGGTCCCCGAGAAGCCTGAGACCGCCATCGCGATGCCGCTCACGATGATCACCCCTATGATCGCCCTTGGATCCGAGATGTTGGAGATGTAGGCCCCTATCACCACCCCGAGGCTGGTCATGGCCCCGTCGAAGGCATTCATCGCGAAGTACCTCCGGAGGATCTTCTGGGCCCTTGTGACCCTGAGATAGGTGCCGATCTCATCCAGATATTCGGACAGCCGCTGGCCTAAACCTGGACTACTGTTTGGCTCATCGTCGTCGGAAGAATCACTCAACTATCACTGCGCTCCCGGGGCTGCGACGCAGCCTTCAAGAAGTCTCAATTGTCTTTTACCCATTTTCCAGTGGGCACTCGATCTGAGTCACAGGAAGGGAATTAATAAACTTTCTGGAGCCGAAAATCGAAAATAACTCTATTTTCTGCATCATATGATACAGAATAGATAAATCTAAGGAAAGATAACAACTTGAACGGTTCGAACCTCTCAGGAAGGATATGTGAAAAGTTTGGACGATCCAGCGATAAAAGCGATGGTTCTTGACGTTTTGAAGCCCCACTCCCCCGGACTCCCCATTTTTGCCACGTTCCTCGCAGAGCTCGACGGCGTTGAAGAGGTGGACGTGACCCTGATCGAGATGGACGAGAAGACCGAGAGCCTCAAGATCGTTATAAGCGGCCACGATATCGACTACGAGGCCCTCAGGGAGCACATGGGCAAGCAGGGGGCCGTCATCCACAGCGTCGACCAGGTCGTCGTGGAGAAGAAGAAATAGCCACCCGAGTCTGGCCCGACCGGAACGAGGCGGAGAAGAAGGGGAGTCGAAGGGTAAAATGGAGAATGTGTTCAGGCCCACGCTCCAGCCCTTCCTCGACGCAGCGACGCCATATGACGAAGCCCGGTACGTAGTCTTCGGGGCACCCCTAGACGCTACGTCCTCCCATCGCTCTGGTTCAAGGTTCGCCCCAGAAGCGGTTAGACGGGCGAGCCTGTACATGGAGACCTACAGCCTACGCACAGGCCTCGACCTCACCGATATTTCTATAGCCGATGTGGGCGACCTCAGGGGCTTGGACTCACCGGAAGGCTCGTTGGAACGGATCTCGGAGGCCGCGGGAATCATCCGGGGCTCCGGGAAGAAGACTGTCATCCTGGGCGGGGAGCACACCGTCACCCTCGGGGCGTTGCGGGCTCTGAAGCCGGACCTGGTCGTGGATTTCGACGCCCATATAGATCTGAGGGACAGCCTCCTCGGGCTAAGCCTCTCCCACAGGACCTTCATGAGGAGGGCGATGGAGGAATTAGGCTTCAAGCTCGTCATCCTCGGCTGCAGGGCCGTCTCCGGGGAGGAAATGGGGTTCGCGGAGGAGAACGAAGATAGGGTGGCGCTTGTCACGGCGGCCGAGCTGCTCAGAGGCGGGGCGGAGGGGGGCATGGAGAAGATCCAGGGCTGGCTGGGAGAAGCCTCCTCATCCTATGTGAGCGTCGACATGGACGTGGTCGACCCCGCCCAGGCCCCCGCGGTGGGCAACCCCTCCCCCGAGGGCATAGGCATCACCCTGCTCCTGGATCTCGTCCATGCTTGTGCGGATGAACGCACCTTGGGGTTCGACCTGACTGAGGTGGCACCCCACTACGACTCCGGCCTCACCGCCACCCAAGCTGCCTACGTGACTCTGGAGGCCATCTACGCCCTGGAGGCGGCGTCTAGGCGCCAGCCAAGATAGGCAATATATGGGACCTCGGCGAGTAGTTACGTGAGTCTGGGATCTATGGGATTTAGGATCGAAGATGAGATCGCAACCCCGAGGGGGAGGACGGCGCCGGATGACCTGTCGGCCTCCTACCTCCTGTCTGCCGGCTACGACGGCAAGCGGGAGAAGGCGTTCCTCCGACTCTACGAGCCCGAGTCCCAGCAGGTTTACCTGTGGTACGACAACACTGGCCATCTATCCTACGCTGTCTCCAAGGAGGCTCCCGACGAGCTGAGGAAGATCGAGAGGCTTGTCAACTATCCTGACTTCCTGACTTTGGAGCAGGTCGATAAGTTCGACGCCCTGGCCGACGAGGAGATCGGCGTGACCAAGGTGGTCGCGACCAACCCGCTGGCCATCGGCGGCAGGGCCGGTGGCGGAATCAGGAACATAATCGGCCAGAGCTGGGAGAGTAGGATCCGGTACTACCAGAACTACATCTACGACAGGGGTCTCATCCCGGGGATGCCCTACCGGGTGGAGGGGGGCGACCTGGTTGAGGAGGAGTACGCGCTCCCGGAGTCGATCAGGGCCGAGATGGAGGAGATGCTCGCGGAAGTGGAGCCGGAGTTCCGGGAGCACATGATGGAGTGGGCGAGGCTCCTCCAGTGCCCTGTCCCCGAGCTCAGGAGGGTGGCCGTGGACATCGAGGTCTACACCCCGGTGGCCAACAGGATACCGAATCCCGACGAGGCCCAGGAGCCCATCACCGCTGTCTCCTTCGTCTCCTCCGACGGGATGAAGCGGGTGATCCTCCTGAACGATACGGGGGAGGAGGCGATGCTGCCCGAGATCGACGGGGCCGAGGTGGTGTTCTACCAGGATGAGAGAGACCTAGTGGAGGACGTTTTCAGGGGCCTGGACGAGTACCCCATCGTTCTGACCTTCAACGGGGACAACTTCGCCCTCTG
>JBDHKE010000114.1:0-11841 GCA_039586555.1 Gemmatimonadota bacterium
ATTTGCGGGAAGCTACACCCACTCCGTCGCCTTCCAGCCCGTGCTCGGGTCACCTCGGGAGCTCAAGCCCGGCGGGGAGTTGCGTCTCCGCGCGGGGATCGAGGGGCCCCTCGGAGACCGCACCTATTTCCGGGTTGCGGGGATCTACGCCGCTCGGCAGAACGATCAGATCGACGAGATCGACGCCAACGGAATGGGAGACCGCATCTCCGGATACATCTCTCTGGATCAGGGCCTGGGACCGGCCTCACTCACGGTGTACGCGTTCGACTCTTACCGCGCGGATCCCCAGATTGAGCCGACGGCACTGGGAAGCGCCATCCTGCCGCGAGGCAACGTGTTGGCCCTCGGCGTCCAGGCGACGATTCCGGTGGCCCGGGAGACGCGATTAACTCCGAGAGCGGAGTACCGGCGGTCGGATCGGGCGATGGAGCAGGAGGGGGATGATCTGGAGCGCTTGGGGTCATCGCTTCGCTTCGGCGCCGATCTGCGTCAACCGCTGAGCAGACAGCTGGACGTCGTGCTGGAAGCCAGCGGGCTCGTCGGAAGCACGGTGCATGAAGGGAACAGTGTCGACGTGACCGGCTTCCGGCTCGGATTCCACGTGGAGGCGCGGCGCTAACCGGCGCCCCGAAGCAGAACCAGCGCCCGGGTGGCGGGCACGGCGACGAGAGTCCGGCCGCCTGAGGTCTCACTGCCGCCGAACAGGATGCCGATCACCTGACCGTCCCCGTCCAGGATGGGACTCCCGCTGGTCCCCTCGACGCCGTACCCGTCGATTCGAATCAGATCGGGCTCCATGGAGCTGAGGATTCCAGCGGTCATCGTGGTGCGGGCCACGCTGCCGCTCCCGGGGTCTCCAGCCCCGAGGGGGAATCCGATGACGGCGACGGCGGTTCCGGGCTGGATCGTGTCCGGACGGGTGTTGAAGCCCTGAATCGTAGGGGTTTCTCCGAGAATATTCTGGACCCTCAGCACCGCAAGGTCATCCGTTCGGGAGGTCGCCACGACGCGGGCGGGCCAGACCTGATCGGAGTCCGCGAACTGCACGGCCAGGCGCCGTGGCCTCCTCGACCCGTCCTGTCCGGTCACCACGTGCCGATTGGTGAGGAGCGTAGCATCGGGCCGCACCGCGAAGGCGGTGGCCGTGAACACCTCGCCACCGTCGTACTCCACGAAGACCTTCGCGATCGCCGCCCGATTGGCAGCCTCGACGCGATCGTAGTCGATGTTCGCCGCCAGCTCGTGCCGAAGCAGGGCGGCGTGAGCTTCCAGAAGCTGGGCTCTGAGCGCGCCGATCTCCGCCGAGTCACCGCGGACGTCCGCCGCCTCGAGCTGCTCTCGGAGGGAGCGGAGATTCTGCTGGGACTGCACCAGGGCGTCGTTGAGACCCTGAAGACGGCCCTCCAGGGCTCTGGCAGTGGCGGTGCTGGCCTCTAGAATGCTGTCGATGCGCTCCTCCATCTCGGCCGCGGCGGACTCCCAGCGGGAGCGCTGGACTCGGGTGGCCCACAGGGCCGCCAGGACCACGACGATCAGCGCGGCGGCCAGGAGTCCCACCAGGGCACGAAGCCGTCGAGTCTCCTTCTCGACCTGGGCCTGGACCGAAGGAGGCAGTGCCGTCGAGTCGGTGCCCGGGCCGGGAACGGGAACGGTCTCCGTGGCTGGAGGACCCTGAGCGGAACGGGGGGCTTCTCGGAGCGCCGGCGCCGGCAGCGAATGGAAGTCGACGACCGGTCCCCCACGGCCGAACTCGATGCGGTCCCCGTCCCGGAGAGCCGTCGGGTCCGCAATGGGTCGACCGTTGATCAGCGTGCCGTTTCGGCTCCCGAGGTCCTGCACGTACCACGCCTCACCATGGCGGAAGATCAGGGCGTGCCGCGCCGACACCTTGAGCTCCGACTGAGGGTCGAAGCGGATGTCGTTGTCCGGATGACGGCCGACTCTGACCTCCTGCCTCGAAAGGATCAGCGTCGTCCCCGCCCGGGAACCCTTCAGAATGGAGAGCTTGGCGTACACGAGAATCTCGGTCGATCCGAAATCGATCCGCTAATGGAACCGCTGCTCAGTGGCGAGTCGATGCAAGTGACGGACCACGAGGCGGATCACGCTGGCATCCGGGTGCGATTCCGCACCCCTCCGTCGGCCTGGACGTACCGGGGCCGAATCGACGAATCCCGAGGGAGCGATTCGTCAGGGGTGCAGGCGGAACCTGCGATGTCCCACTTGGTCTCCGGTTCGTGGTTCCCTGAGACCCGATCCGTCGAAACGAGCCACGATCGCCGTGATATTGTCCGGTCCGCCTCGCGAGTTCGCCAGCTCGATCAGATCGTCACACGCAATGGAGGAATCGTGGCTGCGAGCGACCGTTTCTCCGATCTCCTCCGGAGAAACCACTCCCGAGAGGCCGTCCGAACACAGGACGAGAGTATCCCCCTTGCGGATCTGTTGCCGCGTGAGGTCCACGTCCACAGTGGGGCTGGGTCCCAGAGCTTGAAGGATGATGTTGCGTCGCAGACTCGTCTCTGCCTCGGCCTCGCTGATCTGCCCGCTCTCCACGAGCTGCCGCGTGAGCGACTGGTCCTTGGTGAGCTGTCGCGTCTCGCCCTTGCGTACCAGATAGGCCCTGGAATCACCCACCTGCGCCAGGAATACGGCTGGTCCCAGGACCCCCGCCGCCGTCACCGTCGTGCCCATCCCCCGCAGCTGGGTGTGCCTCTGAGCATGACCGTGGATATGGGCGTTCGCGATCTCGATCGCTTCCTTCAGCCGGAAGGCAAACTGTCGTGAGCCTTCGTGGCGTTCGGCCAGCCACGTGGAAACCAGGTGGTCATAGATGACATCCGTCGCCATCTCGCTGGCCACCTCGCCGGCGGCTGCGCCCCCCATTCCATCCGCCACCACCATGAGCGTTCCTTTGGCGCCAATCTCGTGCTCTCGCACTTCCTGGGCGAGGGAGGGGATCCGGCGGGTGAGGTCCGCCACCAGGAATCGATCCTCGTTGTGCTCCCGGGCTCGGCCCACGTCGGTCTTGCCGAAGACCGAGATGCGAACCGTCCGCTTGCCGAACCCCAGGAAGCTCATCGGCGTCGCTCCCGGAAGCGTTGGAGAACCTGTCGGTAGCTGTTCCGGTCGGGGTCCAGATCCACGGCGGTCTGAAGCCAGCGCTCGATCTCGGTTCCGGACCGATCACCCAACAGGTCCGAGGTCGATCCGATGAGATAGGCCGCCAGAGCGCGGGTTTCGCTATCCAGTCGTTCCCCGAGATCCCATGCGGCCTGGGCGGTGCCCCGGGATTCCAGCAGCCAACGGCGGGACGACTGGGCGCTAAGGTTTCCAAGAAGCGCCTGGAGCAGTCCCGGAGCTTGATCCGCTGTCACGACGGGCCCCGGAGGTGTGGATGCCATCACCGTCACGAGGGCGACTCCCTCGGCCGCTCCAGCTCGTGCCGTGACCGTGGCAGACCCCTCGGCCACGCCCCTCACCACGCCCAGGGAGTCCACCGTCGCCACGGAGCGAGGATCGCTGGACCAGGCGATCTCCGGCGAATGCAGGGTGTTCCCCCCGGCGTCGAGGACGGTGGCCTCCAGAGTGACGGTCTGGCCAGGCCTCAGCCGCGAGGATGTGGGCGTCACGTCCAGGGAGGTCGCCACACCCGGCCCCACCGTGATCTCGGCCGATCCCACCACCGAGGCGACCCCTGCCAGAATCTCCGTTCGCCCGGGACGCACGCCGGTCACGAGCCCTCCCGCTCCCACCGAGGCAACCGTCGAGTCCGCGCTCTCCCAGTAGACGTCGGCATCCTCCACGGGCTGGTTTTCCGAATCGGTCACACGAGCCGAGAGCTGGACCGTGGTCCCGGAGGCGATCTGGGTGAAGGCCGGCTCCACCTGAATGGACGACGGGGGCCCGGGCCCCCTGTCTCCCAGCACGACCATGAGGAAGGCCACGACTGTGCCGACCGCCAAGACTCCGCCGAACCCGGCCATGGCCCAGACGGGGATCGTTCGGCGCGGCTCCGGCTGGAAGACTCTCGTGGGCGGGAGCTCGCCGGAGACGACCTCCGACACCGCCCGCGCGAACTCGCGGGCGCTCCTCCAGCGCTGGGCAGGATCCCTCTGGAACGCCCGGTCCAGGACGGCTTGGAGGGCAGGTGGAAACTCCAGGTCGGGTCGGGCTCCCTTCAGGGTCCGGGGGGGCTCGGTCAGTATGCTCCTGAGCAGCTGGGCCTGAGTGTCGGCCTCGTACGGCAGAGCGCCCGTAAGAGCCCTGAAGAGCACCACTGCCAGCGAGTAGATGTCACTGCGGGGATCCGGTTCGTCGCCGGATATGTGCTCCGGGCTCATGTACTGCGGAGTCCCGGCCACGAGCCCCACTCGGGTGACGTCCTGACCCTCTCCGCCCGCTGCCGCCTTGGCGATTCCGAAGTCCACCACCTTCACCATCTCGGACCCGTCGGGGGAAGCGGTGAGCATGATGTTCGCCGGCTTCAGGTCGCGGTGGACGATCCCCTTGGCGTGAGCGGCTTCCAGAGCTTCCGCGACCCCGCTGATGATGAGGGCGGCCCGGGGTGGATCCAGCGTTCCTCCCTCCTGCTCCAGGAGCTCGGAGAGGGGCGGGCCGTCGATGAACTCCATGGCCAGGAAGTTGAGGCCTTCCGCCGTGTCCCCGAAGTCGTAGACCGCGCAGACATTGGGATGCTCGATGGTGGAGGCGTTCCGGGCCTCCCGATGGAACCGGGCCAGAGCGTCCGGATCCCGCGCCATGGACGGGTTCAGGACCTTGAGGGCGGTCTTGCGATGAAGGGTGGTGTGCTCGGCCAGGTACACGGTGCCCATGCCTCCCACTCCGAGGCGGCTCAGGACGCGGTAGCGCGCGAAAGTGCGACCGACCAGGTCGGGCGCGCCGCTCACCGGGGCTGGCTCGGGGCTGTCACCGTTCGGCATGGCGTCACGCAGCGGCTCGGGGCCGCTTCACGAGGGTTGGATGAAGTGGGACTTCGCCGGCCGGATCGAGTCCCGCTGGTGAAGGGACTCGCCCGCGGCTCCGATACATGGACGGCCCGGCCCCTGGTCGGACCCGGGCGCGGATGACTCCGGATCCCCAGCTCAGCCCCGGCAGTGAGCGGCCACCTCGCGCCGTTCGACCCAACGGATCCGGCGGTCGCTCTTTCCGGTTCGGACGATCTCCAGAGGGTACACGTCCGAGGTGAACTCTCGGCAGTCCACCACCGTCCGCACAATGACCATCAGGTCCTCGTTACGGACTCCCACGCTGTCGACCTGAATCCGGTCTCCAGGATCCATGCGTCCCGCTGCGACGAGAAGAATCATGTCGCGATCGAAGTCGATGCGGGGGGTCGGGGGTGGCGCCGGGTCTCCGGACGTGGCGTCCGCCCAGACCTCGCTCCAGGTGAACTCGTCCCTGACGGCAATCCGGAGCGAGTCGGCGATACCCAGGCGATCGGTCTGATACACGCGCGCCCGGTCGGGAACCGGGGCCACCGTGTCCACGGGACCGCCTCCGCAGGCCACCAGGAGGAAACCGCCCAACGCAGCTAATGAGTGTCCTCGCATGCTTCTCCGTTTCGAGGTCGGTGTCACGATCAGAGCCGTCACCGGACGATGGTCCGTGGACAGCGCATACCTGCAAAGTAGTCGCGACCGAAGATCGGGGGCAGCCCCAACAGCTCCACATCCGCGCCCAGGCTCAGCACCTGGCCATCCCGCTCTACGGTCCATTGAACCGCGTGTCGGTTACCGGTGGCTTCCCAGCCGCTCGCGGCCTGGAAGAGCCTGAAGATCGCCCAGGGATCGTCGTACCACGGGCCGGCCAGCGTTCGTTCGACCCCGTTCACCCGTGCCAGGAGGCGGACCTCACCGGCGCGTCGGCCATCCCAATCGATGGTGGCCGTGACGTTCTGAGTGCGCGTGAACCGGTACGTCTGACCAGCAAACACCAGGGTGACGCTCTCCGTGGACTCCGGAAGGCGCGGCCGGAACGTGAATGAGATTTCCGGATCGGATTCCGAGGTCCGGTACAGGGAGCGTGAGAACCGCCAGGCCCGGTTGAAGGCCTCGACGAAGGCGGGAGAAAGCTCGAAAGGCGCATCGACCTTCGGCACGAACCCGGAGCCGCGGGGGTCGAGTAGAGGCTCCAGGTAGTCATTGTACAAGGCCCACAAGGTGCTATTCTCAGGCAGGAACATGCCCGCCATGTTCTCCAGGGTCGCCGAGGGAGCCGAAGGATCTCCACTGAAGGGGTAGAGGCCGAGAGTCCGGCTCAGATCCCTGCAGAAGGGCTGTACCTGGTCGGCGAAGGTGCCGACCACCGTCCGCTCGACGGAGTTGTCGGCCTCGTCGACGGGGTTCTCCAGAAGTCGAAGAACCTCGTTCGCCACCGCGCTGGACTCCGCGGCCCCGGCGAAGCCGGTCGCGATCTGTTGGCTGGCCGAGCGGGCCTGCCGGACCTGGGCCCGAACCTGGTCCTGGGCGGATCTCAGCTCGGCACCGGACGCCCCCGCTGCCTCCTCCAGCGAGGAGCCGAGCATTCCGAGGGCCAGTCGGTACGGCTGATTGGTTTCGTTGAACGGCGTTTCCGTCACGGAGTCGGAGGGCGTCACGAAGTGCACGGGCTGGAAGATCGCTTCCAGTGCCTGCGATCCCGTGGACGTGTTGCGAGCCGTCAGGAAGAAGAGCCGGAGGAGCGGAGATTCACTGCCGCTCAGCACCCCCAGCTTCACGGCACCGTCGGCGGCGTTGGAGAAGGGCACGACCGACGCACCTGCCAGAAAAGCGAGCCAGCGGGAGGCGTACTCCGCCTCGTATCGGGAACGCAGCGCCACCGCCAGGGCCGACGGGTCCGGCGTTCGCGCCTCTTGACCCAGCACCCACACTTCGGTCTGCAAGAGGTCTTCAGGGTTCGCGAGACGGCTCTGGACCTCGTCCCAGCCCACCCTCGTGAACGCGCCCGGGATGTCCTCGCGGGCCGCGACGACTCCTGCCGAACCCGGGAAGAGCTCCGCGAAGCGCATCGAGGGGATTCCCTGTCCGGCGTCGGATATCATCGACCGGTAGAAGGGGTCCACCTCCCCGAAGGCCCACAGGAACCGGCGGACCCGTTCCACGAGCCCCTGATCCACGTCCCGGGTGTAAGGGTCCCCTCTGCTGAGCTCCTCGCTGTAGAAGTCGAATTGCTTCCGGGCCAGAGTCATTGCCTCCTCGCCGACTACATCACTGCCTTCCCACAGCGCCGAGAGCAGGGGGGCGAGGAACTCGGGGGTGCTCTTCTCCGGGTGCAGCGTCGTGATCAGGTGGGCCTTGAGGAGGTCGTACGTGGCCCCGTAGTCGCTGTTCTCGTCGGGCGTGCTCGGAGTGGAAACGAGAGAACGGAGGAGGGCCGAGCGCGTCCTCTCGAAGAGAAGCCGATCGAAGTGGGAGAAGTAAGCCTGCCTCAGGGAGGGGTAGATCCGGGAGCCGGAGTACAGCCACCAGCGCAGTCTCCACGGTATCCCCTCCCGCTCGTACTCACTCAGGCGCTCCACGTGGTCCCGGAGCGTATCCAGCAGCGCCAGCTGCTGGATACCGGCCGGTATTCCCGCCGGGGACGGGGCGTCGGCCACGGCCTCCGTGGCCGCGCGAACCCGCGACTGCAGCCCCCGATTCGCGAAGAAGGAGGTGATGAAGCCCAGGAGCATGACGACGGCCAGGGCACCCGCCGCTCCGAGAAAGAGACGCCTGAGCCGATTCACCCGGACCCCACCACCGGCGATGCCCATGGCGACCCGATCCCGAAGGATGATGCCACTCATGAGCCGCTCGAGGAACACCCACTGCGGCACGCGCCTGGCTGTGGATCTTCCGGTTGACGGTGCCGCAGGCGCCGGCTGCAGCGCAGAGGGATCGAAGACCCTGGTCGCGTCGATCCTTCCCGCGCCGGCGCTGGGCATTGCCTGGACCGGAGAGCCAGCAAGAGGATCGCTGACGACCACGGGACGGACTCCCGTGAAGTAGAAGCCGCGAAGGAAGGGACTCACCTGAAGCTGACTGGGCCGGCACAGGTCGACGAGGAACTCCACCGTGATCGAGATGATCTTTTGAAACTCTCTCGGGAACTCGTAGGCACCCGCACCTCGGTGGGGATCCGTCTCCCGAGGAAGGTACTTCAGGCGCTTGAGGGCGAGGGAGCGGAAGAGCCCCTCGAGGGCGCCCTCCAGGCGCTGGCGTTCCCGCTGTGCGTAGGTCCCGTCTCCCCTGGCATCCGGTAGATGCAACGTGGCTCCCAGGACCTGTCGGGCTTCTTCGTTGGACAGGTTGCGGACATAGTCCTCGAAGAACGGGACCCGGTCCATCTTCGTGAACACGACATAGACAGGAAGGCGTATACCCAGATCCTGGGAGGCCTCCACCAGTCGCTGGCGCAGGTTCCGAGCGGCCGCGGGGACGGTCTGCGAGGCGCCGGACCTCAAGAACTCCTCGCAACTAAAGAAGACGACCGCGGCTCGAGGCGCCTGGGTTCCCCCGGACACCGCCGCCGCGAGGCGCTTGGGCTGGACGAGGGTCAGGAGCCGTGACCAGAGCGAGCCGTCCTCCATCAGGGTTCCACCGGCCTCCACGAAGAGCGTGCCATTGGAGTACCAGACGTTTGCCCCGTCGGTGGGAGCCACCTGATCCCCTTTGTACACGTCTCCCGCCAGAAGCTCCGGCTCGAGTCCCGAGTGGACCATGGAGCTGGTCTTGGTGCCCCCGGTGGGTCCCACCAGAAGAACCATGGGGATCTCGGCGAACGAGGCTTTGCCGGTCACCTTGGAGGCCGCCAGTCGACGCTTGGCCTCGGCGATGATCTCGTTGATCTGATCCAGGGCGGACGGGCCGGCTTCCGCAGCCGATTTGGCCTTGGCCCTGGGGAGGAGATACCACAGGATCGCTGCACCCGCCCCGAAGCCCAGGAGCATCAGGATACTCCTGAACATCATGAGGTCCCGCCCCTGAAGGTGGAAGAGGACCCCAAGGACCAGGGCAACCGGGACGAGGATTGCCACCGGCAGCACCGCGAAGAGCCAGATTCTGAGTTTGCTCAACTTCATTGCCTATAGACTCGATATGGGGTCCGGTCCTTGGTCAACCGACAAGGGACTGCAGGTCGTTCGCCCCCGAGCCGAGAGCGAGACGGAAGATGATCCACATCACGGCGGCGAGCGCGAACAGAAGCAGGGCAGCCAGTCCCAGCCTGTTGATCCACGGATCACGGCTCTCGGGCGCGACTTCGTCGTGCGGAATGGACCACCGGGGCGATAGCTCGCCGCTCGCTCCCCGGATGCGCACGATCTTGTCCGACAGCGCGGACGTGAGGCTTCCCAGCTCTCCGCCGCTCTCCCGGCTGTACCGACCCTGGAAGCCGAGCAGGAGACAGAGCAGATAGACCTCCAGAACATCTGCCAGCTCCTCCGAATCCTGGCTTCCCATAAGGCGTCGGAGGTTGTCGAAGAACACTTCGCCCCCCATGTGCTCTCCGAAGACCTCCTCCTGCAGCGGCTGCCGCGGCCAATCGGCGAAGGTCGGCTGCCCGGACCCGAGAACCGACTCGTCGATGAAGGCGATGACGGCGAACATGGCCAGCTTCGCGTACTGACCGGGATAGCCGGCCGCTCTGGCCTCCTGATCGGCCTGATTGAGCAGGCGCTTGAGATGGGACCGGAAGGAGCTCGCGTCTGCCGCCGCCTGTCTGCCAGCTCGGAGTCGAACCGTCGCGGTGAGCGCGTCCTGAAAGGCCAGCGCAAGGAATCCGCGTCGCTCAAGCTGCTGAGCCTCTGACTCCGGGTGGCCTGCTGCCGAGAGTGATGTCATCTGGGCTCGATGGTAAGGGGTTCCGACGTGGCAATATATGCCGGCCTCCCCGGTGGGTCCACGAGCGAAGAGGAGACGGCTCGTCCCAGGCGGGGAGCGGCCACGTCCCGGTGTACCGTCCGAGACGGCACACTAGGCCTGGAGCACCACCAACAGTTGCAACTCTGGTTCCGGGATCGCCTCGGGGACGTAGGCGGCCACTTTCTTGGTGTCCTGGATGGCCTTCCAGTCTGGACCGCCCCTGGCGATGCGGAAATAGAGACTCCCGATCCGCGGGGCGATGACGGATGGAGGTGAAGCCAGGTGTTCCAGGGAAAGTCCTCCCGTCCCGCGCTTGACCCGCGCGGCAATGCCTTCCTGGGAGGAGAACTTCACCAGCTCCGGGACGTCTGAGATCAGCTGGGCCTGCCCGGCGGAGGAGCGCACCCCGAGGATCCACTCCGAGGATCCGAAACAGCGAGGATCCACGACCTCACCACTGTGCAGGAAGATGTACTTAGCATGACGTTGCAGTGGGATGGTGACGCAAGTCGTGGGAAGAGTCACCTCCAGGTGGTCCCGGATGTGCCGGTCGAGGGCGTTGAAACAGTCGTCCAGACGGTCGTGGTCGTATGCGGGCAGCGCCCTGGGGTCCGAGTCGAAAGAGAAGGTGCACAGTGCTCCGCCGAGGCGGACCAGCTCACGATAGAGGTCCTCCGGATGGGAGCGCTTGGTCTGCAAGTGGTGCTGCAGGGGCGGCAGGCTCGATTGGATCGCGTGGTTCAGCCAGTAGCTGGAAACCTCCTTCGCGGAGTACTCGGCCAGGGACGATCGGTCGCTGCTGCGGTCGGCCGCCAGGGAGTCCGCCTTGACGGTCAGGAGATCGACCAGTCGCGCCAGGAGGTCCATGATCCGGCTGCTGGCGCCGATCCGGGTGCAGGGGGGCACGTAAAGGGGATCGTAGACGAAATTGCCACTACCGTCCCGGCGGATGCGAGCCAGTGGAAGGGACACCGTCTGCTCTTGCGCGGCAGCGTCCAGCACCAGGCGGAAGTTCTTCCGTCCGAAGTGCACGGCCTTCGTGTCCCGTCCCGTGGTCTCGTCCAGGATCTCCCTCCCCTCCGCCACATACCGGGCCTCGTCCCCGGCTTCCTCGTCGAGGGAGCAATTCGCGCCGCCGACCCTGTAGGAGGGGACCGTGAGGAGCAGGAGATGACTGTCCTGAGTGGGTAGGAAGTCGTCGCCGATGGCCTGGGGGACAGGCAAGGGATCGCCGTCGGGGAAATGGAACGGCAGCCCGTCGGGCATGATCCCACTGGCGTAGACCAGCGACGCCGTTCCGTTTCGCAATGCCTCGTGGTCCAGCTCCAATGAGGTCAGCCCATACGGCTTGAACTGAAGGTTGCTGACGGCGAACCGAATAGAGTCTTCGAAATACCGGGCCTGCGCCTGGAAGTGGTGCTGAGCGAGGTGCATCCCCTCGCTCCAGACCACTCTCGCCAACGACGTCATCGCTTTCCGGGTCCCCTTCTTGCAGTCGAGTCGGGTTCGTAGGGCGCCCGACAGCGCCGCCTACGGCATCGGGCCACACGGTACCGGCTGGCTACCTGGGAGTCTTGCTCGATTGCACCTGTATCGGGCGGCCGGTAGTATAATACCGGGGTCCACTTCATGGCATCAACCGCAGGTGGCTCGACCGGAGCTCCCGCCAACCCAAGCGTTGGTCCACCGCTACCCGAGTACTTCCGACCATGACAGGCGAAGACTTCCGCGCAAGATACGAACTCGGCGATGCCCTCGCAGAAGAGGGTGATGTGAGGAGCTACAGGGGTCGGACCGCGAGAGGCTCCGAGGTGTTCGTGCATTTTCTTCCCCAGGGGCCGGAAGGGTCCACTCCGCCTCTCCTGGAGCGGGTCCAGGCCCTGGAACCCGAGCAGAAGGCTAGGCTGGTCGAGGTCCTGGACGTGGAAGGGGCCTGGGTCGTGGTCACGGATCCCCTCGTCGAGATCATCCCTCT
>JBDHKE010000265.1:0-3200 GCA_039586555.1 Gemmatimonadota bacterium
TGCATCAGGGCCGGATCCGGCGGAGTCGGGGCGTAGCTGACCTGCTCATACACTTTCGTCACCAGGGAGACCCCGGCCAGAGCCTGTTCTACCTCTGTTCGCACCGGCTTCCTCAGCCATGTCCTCCGGGGACGACGGCGCACCAACTCCCGCTCCAGAGCAGCGGTGAACTCGGCAGGTGTGTCCCACGGATGCACCGGCACCCCCAGGCGGGAGGCCATCTCCCGCAGACGGGCGTAGCTCAGCGCCACCCACTCCTCCCCGCTCAGGCCGGTCAGCCGCCGACGCCAGGCCCGCCCCCCGGCCCCTACCACCATCAGCCCTCCGACTCCGGCCAACGCCCACCACCGCCACCGCAGCCAGATTAGCCGGGTCTCCACTTGCAACCGCACCCACCAGGGACGCTCCGGCAAAGAGGCAAGCACAGGTGAGGCGAACTCTAGCTCCTCTGCCTCCTCCGCCCGCTCCAGCGGCCCTAACCCGGAGGTCGGCTCGAAGGGGATCCAGCCGTAACCAGGGAAATATAGCTCCGGCCAGGCGTGGGCATTCTTCTCGGTGACCACGTAGGCCCCTTGCTGAGGATCGTAGTGGCCCATAGTGTAGCCCACCGCCAGACGGGCCGGGATGTCCACCGAGCGGGCCATCACCACCATAGCCGAGGCGAAATAGTCACAGTACCCTCGCTGCAGGTCGAAGAGGAAATAATCCGCCACGTCTCGCCCTTCTGGGGGCTTTGTCACCTCCAGGTCGTAAGGGAAGGAACGCAGGTAGGCTTCCAAGGCCAACGCCCGTGCATAGAGGGTCTCCGCTTCTGCTGTCACCTCCCGCGCCAGCTCCACCACCCGCTGCGGCAGCCCGCTGGGCAGGGCCAGGTACACCTCCTCAATCTGGGGCGGATACGTCGCCGAGGCTTCAGCCAGTCCCCGCGCCGTCACCTGGGGGACCAGGGAGAGAACGTGATAGTTGTCGGCCCGCCCCTCCAGGGCTACCGGGTCACCACTCTCCGGCAGACGCCGCACCGTCACCGCCCGGTCCACGCTGTGGGGGTCGCCGGCAGCGTAGAGGGTCTCGCCGTGGAGGACCAGCAGGGTGAACTCCTGCCGCAAGGGACGCCGCCCTGGCCGCTCCGGCGGCCCCAGCGGCGCGTAGGGCGGCTCCGACACGGCCTCCGTCGGCCCCTGCCTCCATCCGATCCCCATGTATTCGCTGTAGACCGCCCCCCGCCAGTAAAAGGTCTGTCGCGGGCGCACCTCCTCGTCCGGGAATCCATCCGAGACAGGTGGCGGATCGTCGGTGACGACCTGCATCACCACCGTCCGCTCCAGGTCAGGGCTACCGCCCAGGAGATGCTCCCGGGGCAACATGGCTCCCACCCCGCCGCCCCGAGGCCAGCCCCCCGTCGCCGGGCGAGCACCCGGGAAAGCCCGTTCCAGCACTGCCTCCGCCGTCTGCTGCGGCCCTTGAACCTGCCGCCAGAACCAGTCCACCACCGCCCAGACCCGGACGTTGGGGAGGGCGACAGCGACGACGAGGAAGATGGTGCCAGCGGCCAAAGCGGCCATCAGAACGTCGGTACGGAATTCCTCCGAATAATCCACCTGCCGGGAATCCCACTCCTGCTCCTCCCGGCGCAGGATCATCGGCGGGGTCATCGTCACCACACAGGCCATGAAAAGCAGCAAGTACACCATCCCTGCGTCGCCCAGGTACACGCTCAGGGTCAGTGCGCCGCCCAGGGGGAGAAAGGCGAGAAGAGGATGTCGCCCTCGGGCCACCGTCCAACCGGCGAAGGTCGTGCCGCCCCAGAGGATCAGGGCCATCCAGAAAAGGGAGACCACCGACCCGGGCGTCCCTCCCCGTCCGACCCAAGAGCCGATCCAGGCGACTACCTCCCCCGCCAGCATCGCCACCCGGGCCTCCACCTCCTGCAGCCAGGTCAACGCCAGGGGCCAGTCCTTGCGCCACGTTGCTCCCAGGACCGCCCACAGCGGGGGCGTCAGGTGGATCACCCACCATCCCACGTAGATTGCCCCGCCCACCGCCAGAAGCAGCGCTGCCCACCACCCCCGCATCCGGGTGCGCCCCAGCCTCCTCCCGACCAGGACCCCCACCAGGGCTGTATGCCAGAATAACTCATCACCGGGGACCCATCCGGCGGAAATGCTCCCCACAGCGGCGCTCAGCGCTGCCAGGACGAGGAGGAGAAATAAAAAGCGCCCTTCCGCCGGACGGAAACGCCGCCACAGCCAGACCATCAGCCTCATGGCATCGCCTCCCGAGGGCGCTGCATCACGATGACCCGCCCCAGGGGAGTGACCCTGAACTCCCACGTCCCACCCTGCCGATGGGTGCGGGGGGAGGGGCGGAAAGGATATCCCTGGGCGATGACGTGGGCAGGGATGCCCGTCGCGGCCAGCATACTGCGCACCGGGGAGAGGTCTCCCTGCCCCCCGAAGGAGGCCGGATCCAGCAGGATTGCCGTAGGTGCCACCCCCCGGCGCAACAGGGGCCACAGAGCCTCCACCCAGGCCGGATCACCGGAAGGGGTGATTACCGCCACCGTCGTCCGGCGCCCCAGCAGGGCGCGCATCTCGGTGAGCACCGTGGCCAGAGGGGAACTCTCCCCGGCCTGCACCCGGGCCAGGACCTGCAGCAAATGCCACAACTGCCCCTCCCCCCGGCCAGGCACGAGATAGGCCTCCCGAGCCCCGTAGGCCACCAGCCCCACCGCCCGGTTCTGGCGCAACATACGCTCGGCCAGGGAGGCAGCCAAGATCACCCCGTACTCCTCGGTAGACTCCTCCCCCTCCCCCGCCTGTACCCCGGCGTCCAGATCCAGGACGATCCACAGGTTACCGGACACCTCTGCGTCGAAGGTTTTGGACATCAGGGCGTCATGACGCCGGTTGTCGGGCTACCGCTCGCCCCGTCGCCACGCCCCGGGGCAGGACCACCGACGGCAGTTCCATAACCGGGGGGACTACCAGAAGGCTGTGGATCTGCTCGTAGCGCTGGGTGACGGTGAAAAGCCCGAAGGGGTCCTGCATGCGCACCGTCCACGGCCCCGTGGTGAACACCCCCCGCCGCTTGCAGACCGTGCTCACCCGCCAGTGGAATGTCTGCCCGCCGCTAGCCCCCACCACCCGTTGCGAGGGATAATCGGGTAGGTTGGATTCATCGTCCACCTCGGCCCAGAGGAC
>JBDHKE010000115.1:0-17878 GCA_039586555.1 Gemmatimonadota bacterium
CGAGGGTCTGGACGGCCTGGTCCTGGACGTGAAGGTCGGCACCGGCGCGTTCATCCCCGAGGAGGATCGGGCCCTCCGCCTCGCCCGCCTGATGGTGGGCATCGGCACGACCGCTGGGTTGAGAACCACCGCGCTGATCACGGCCATGGATCGTCCGCTGGGACGGGCGATTGGCAACGGGCTGGAGACCCGGGAGGCAATCCGGTGCCTGGCCGGGGACTCCCCTCCGGACCTGCGCGAACTGGTCCTGGCGTTGGCGGCGGAGATGCTTGAGGTGGGCGGCCTGGTCCCCACCGCGGAAGAGGGGCGCCGCCGGGCGGCTGAGGCTCTGGACGGTGGAGGTCCGCTGCAGCGTTTCGGCCGCATGGTGGAGCTGCAGGGTGGCGATCCCCGTGTGGTGCACGATTCCGACCGCCTGCCCACGGCTCCCGAGCAGGCGGACGCGATGGCGAGCCGCGCGGGCTTGGTCCAGGGCGTCGACCCGCTGACCCTGGGGTACGGGGTGGTGGAGCTCGGAGGAGGCAGGAAGCGGCTGGGCGAGGACGTGGATCCCGCGGTGGGATTCGTCCTCGAGGTCTCTCCGGGGCAGAGGGTCGAAGGGGGGCAGGTTCTGGGCAGGGTCCACGCTCGGGACCGGACCGGACTCGCCCGGGGATTACGCATCCTGGAGGGAGCCGTCCAGATCGAGGACCAGAAGCCAGCCAGCCCTCGGCTCCTCATCTCGCATCGAGTGACCGGAGAGGGGGTGGTTCCCCTCGGTTGGACCCCCGGGTCAGGGTAGGCGGATCCGGGGCGTGACGTAGAGGCTGGACCCGAGCCGGTCGCACAGCTCGGTGGGCTCCGTTCCGGGAAGGTACAGCTCCGTGTACGCGTCCTCGGCGGGGCACCACCGGGAGGCCAGCAGGCCGGTGATCCGGTCCACGTTCCGGGTGATGAGGCCTGCGGGAATCTCCCAATCGGGAGGGATGGGCAGGAGCGGACGGAACCCGACTTCGCCGACGGCTGTCGTTCCTCCCTCCGCCTCACCCACCTCCTCACCGACTTCCGTGTCTGTCTCCTCCATCTCCCGGTCCACCACCTCCTCCGCGGGCTCGGTTCCGTAGTACACGTGCTTCATGAACTCGGCCCAGACCGGCGCGGCGAACCCACCGCCCGTCGCTCCAGGAAACAGCTTCTGGGGCTGATCCAGGCCGAACCAAACGGTGGCCAGCAGGTTCGGGGTGAACCCGATGAACCAGACGTCCGTGGCGTCGTTGGTGGTCCCGGTCTTGCCGGCGGCCGGAACGTCCCATCCGAGAATGGGCCGGGCCCCGGCGGCCGTCCCCGCGTTCACGACGTCCTGAAGCATGGACACCATGATCCGCGCCTCTTCCGCCGGGAGCACCCGGGTCCCTTCGTACCGCGGCCCCCACAGCACTTCACCCTCCGGACTTTCCACCCGGAGGATCGGATGGGGGGTCACCTTGGTCCCGAGAGTCGCGAATCCCGAATAGGCCTCGGCCATCTGGAGCGGGATCACCTCGGCCGCCCCGATGGAAGTGGAGGGGAAGCGCTCGATCTCGGTGCGGATTCCCAGACGGTCCGCCGTCTGCGCGACGCTCTCGAGGCCCACTTCCAGTCCGAGCTGAATCGCGATCATGTTGATGGACCGCTTCAGTCCCTCGCGGATGGTCATGGGCCCGAGGAACTCGCCGGTGTAGTTGCGGGGCTTCCATTCGGTCCCGTCCACCTGCTCCATCACCACGGGCGCGTCCACGAGGACGTGCGAGGCTGGAATCCGGCTGGCGAGAGCCGCCGCGTATACGTAGGGCTTGAACGACGAGCCGGCCTGCCTCAGCGCCTGCGTGGCCCGGTTGAACTTCGACTGTCGGAAGTCCCGCCCTCCGATCATGGCTCGGACCTCGCCCGTCCATGGGTCCAGGGCGATGAACGCTCCCTGGAGGTAGGGGGTCTGGAGCTCCTCCAGAGGCTCCTCCCGGTCCTGGAACTGCTCGTACTTCGGGTGTTGGAATCCGGGTCGGGCTTCGATGGCAGTCCACCCATTCGCCATGGCGGATTCGGCTGCCCGCTGCATCTCCACATCCAGCGTGGTGTAGACTCTCAGCCCCGCCGTGTAGAGCTGGTCCCCGAAGCGGTCGTCCAGGATCTGTCGGACCCACTCCTCGAAGTAGGGGGCCGTGGTGTTGGCGACTCCACTGCCTGGCTCGGGGAGGGGGCGGGACTTCCAGCGTTCGGCCTCCTCCCGCGCCAGGAAGTCCTCCCTGACCATAGCGTCCAGGACGAGGTTTCTCCTCCTCAGCGCGTTCTCGGGATTGCGAAACGGGCTGTATCTGCTGGGAGCGTTGGGAAGGGCCGCAAGGAGCGCCGCCTCCACCACGGTGAGATCCACGGCGTCCTTTCCGAAGATGATGCGCGCGGCGGTCTGGATCCCCCGCGCGCCGTGCCCGTAATTGACCTGGTTGATATATGCCTCGAGGATCTGGTCCTTCGAGTAGCTGTGCTCCAGCTCGAGAGCCACCTGTAGCTCCTTGAGCTTTCGCAGGACCCGCTTTTCGAAGCCCAGCTCCTCGGGGAACATGTTCCGGGCCAGCTGCTGGGTAATGGTGCTTCCCCCGCCGCCCGCGAACGAGCGATTGCGCACCACCCGGAACACGGAGCGTACGATGCCCCGGGGGTCGACCCCGTGGTGCCGGTAGAAACGCCGGTCCTCGATTGCCAGGAAGGCGTGGGGAACGTGCACCGGCAGGGCCTCGAGGGAGATCGGGGTCCGGCGCTCGACCCCCAGCTCCGTCAGCAGTCGCCCGTCGTGGCTGAAGAGCTTGCTGGTCTGCTGGTATTCGAAGGTGGCGATCTGGGCAATGGACGGGCAATCCGCACAGAGGTTCCTCCACGACCCCACGGCGACCCCCAGGACCCCGGCGACGAGAAACGACGTGGGGAGCCAGACGACGGTGTGGGAGAAGAAACCTCCCAGGGCGAAGACGTACCGTGACACTCTGTGCGGTGGGCGCGCGATCATTCCCGGAGCCGAGAGAACAGAGTCGACAGGGCCCGAATCGGACGGCTGAAAGCCTCAGGCTGCTCCGACGTACACCCCACAAAGGTGTCCGGGTCCAGAGGATGCACTCGGGCCCGGCGCCAGGATCCCATCTTCATCTGTTTCTCATTGCTTGACAGGAGACTCTGGCGCGTTGCAACTTGAATGGACGATTGGCCCCTGGATGGCCCTTCGCGGCGTGTGGCCGGGGCGGCTCCGCACCGTTAATCGCCATCTCAGGCAATCGTTCTCACAAAGGCATCCCTGGAGGCTTGCCTATGACGCGAACCAACGTCAGCCTACCCCCCAAAACTCATCCAAATCCCCCCACTGAGAGGCTCCGAGCCTTGCAGGGTTGGGTGCGTTCCGGCGTCCTACCAGAGAAGGTGGGCTCTACGCTCTCCGCAGTTCGTGCGTCGGAACGCGCTCCAGGATGTGTGGCAGTCCTTCAACGGTGGTCCCGCCGCGAGTCGGGACCGAGAACGGAGGAAACATGAGACTTGTTCGACAAACCCTTATCGTGGCGGCCGCCCTGGCTCTCTTGCCGGCGTTCGCGGCCGCCCAGGAGCCGGTGACCATCACCGGCCAGGTCACGACGGACCTGGGGCAGCCGATCCAGTCTGCCTCGGTCTATATCGAGGCCATGAACGTCGGGACCCTCACGAACGAGGCTGGTCGTTTTCTGCTGATCATCCCGGCGTCGAGGGCCATGGGGCAGGAGGTGGTGGTCACGGCGAGCATCATCGGTCGCCGCGCGGCCACCGAGACGGTCACCTTGGACCCCGGAACCGTAAACCTGAACTTCGTGCTCAGCGAGGATCCCCTGAGGCTCGAAGAGATCGTGGTCACAGGCGTCGGCCTCGAGGTGGAGCGCGCCAAGCTGGGCGTGACCATCAACGAGGTGGAGGCCGGGGAGATCATGCAGAGCCAGGAGACCAACATCGTGGCGGCGCTGGCGGGTAAGGCGCCCAACGTGGAGGTCACCACGTCCTCCGGCGATCCGGGCGGCGGCTCCTACATCCGCATTCGTGGGGCCAACTCCCTGCAGGGGTCCAACCAACCCCTGATCGTGGTGGACGGCCAGCCCATCGACAACAGCTCCCGGACCATCGAGACCACGGTGGGCGGCACTGCCATCAACAACCGGGCCGCCGACATCAACCCGGCGGACATCGAGGACATCCAGATCCTCAAGGGCGCGGCGGCAGCAGCCGTCTACGGGTCCCGGGCCGCCAACGGCGTGATCCTCATCACCACCAAGTCGGGCCGCGCGGGGACGAACAACATCTCCTACTCCATCGGCTACTCCAACGACGAGGTGAACGAGCTCCAGGAGCTGAACACCCGCTATGGGCAGGGCGACGGAGGCGTGTTCAGCGAGGGGAACGCGTTCTCCTGGGGCCCCGAGCTCTCGGCGGGGACGCCCGTTTACGACCACGCGGACGAGATCTACCAGACCGGGCACCGGCTGGATCAGCATCTCACTTGGTCGGGGGGTAGCGACCGCACCACGTACTACCTGTCCCTGGGTCGGACGGACCACCAAGGCGTGATCGTGGGGAACTCCGAGTACGACCGCACCACGGTGCGGCTGAAGGGAAGCCACGCGTTCCGGGACGACCTGCGCCTGAGCGCGAACTTCGCCTACGCCACGTCCTACTCCGAGCTCGTGCAGCGAGGATCCAACATCAGCGGCATCCAGTTGGGAGCCCTGCGCACGCCGCCGGACTTCAACAACCTGCCGTACCTGACGGAGTCGGGGCTGCACCGCTCCTACCGGCGCCCCGACCCTACCTCGGTCACGCAGGGACGGGGATACGACAACCCCTTCTGGATCGCCAACGAGATGCCGAACACCTCCGACGTGGACCGGACCTTCGGCAACATCCGCCTGGAATACACGCCGTTCAACTGGCTGAAGGTGGACTACACCCTGGGCAGCGACTACTCAACGGACGCCCGGCTGGCGGTCTTCCCGAAGAGCTCCTCGGACTTCCCGCAGGGCCGGATGATCCGGGCGGACCTCACGGACCTGGAGATTGATCACAACCTGGTGGTCACGGCGGACTACGACGTGAACGAGAACATCGCCACCAGCATCTCCCTGGGGCAGAACCTCAACCACCGGGAGTTCAAGCGCTACCAGGTGAACGGCGCCAACCTGATCCTGGGGACCGACCAGCTGGACTTCACGGTGGACAAGACCCCCAACGAGTACCGGGAGAAGATCCGCACCGACGGGTACTTCGTGCAGACGAGCATGGACCTGTGGGACCAATTCTACCTCACGGGAGGCGTCCGCTATGACGGGTCCTCCACTTTCGGCGGCGGGGACCAGCGTTTCGCCTATCCCAAGTTCAGCGGTGCCTGGGACTTCAGCCAGTACGTGAACGAGAGCACGGACGGCCTGCTCAGCTTCGGTAAGGTGCGCTTCGCCTACGGCGTCGCGGGCAAGCAGCCGCCCGTCTTCTCCAACGTGAACGCCTACGAGGTCACCACCATCACCGACGGCTGGCTGAGCCCCAACGGCCTCTACACCATCTATGGCGGGAACGAAGGCACCATTTCCGAGGGCACCCTGGGAAACAACGACATCAAGCCCGAGCGCACCGCCGAGTACGAGGGTGGGATTGACATTGCATTCTTCGACAACCGGCTGTCGTTCGGCCTCACGTACTACACTCAGAAGACCACGGACGCGATCCTTCAGATCGACGTGCCGCCCAGCACGGGCTTCTTCTCCAAGTACGCCAACGCGGCGGAGTTCGAGAACGACGGCTTCGAGATCACCGCGGCTGTCGCGGCCATCAACCAGCCCAACTTCCAGTGGAGGATCGAGGGGCAGTGGGCCACCAACGAGAGCTGCGTCCTGAGCCTGGCGGGCACCGAGGAGATCGGCCTCACCGGCTTCACTGGCAGCACCAGCTCGGTGGTTGCGCCGAAGCTGGACGACGCGGGCAACATCGTGGAGTGCTACCAGATCGGCACGCTCTTCGGCGACGACTTCATTCGTTTCGGCAATAGTGCCGTGAGCGACGAGGGCTACAACATCGACACCCAGTTCCCCGGCTGGCAGGAGGGGGACGTCTACATCGGTGACGACGGCTATCCACAGTACGATCCTCGGGAGCGCGTGGCCGCCGATCCGAACCCGGACTGGACGGCCAGCATCCGCAACACCTTCACGCTGTTCGAGAATCTGACCATCTCCGGCCTCATCGACATCAAGAAGGGCGGAAGCATGTGGAACGGCACCAAGGGGGCTCTTTACTACTTCGGGGCCCACAAGGATACGGAGCCGTACCACGGGGACGGGTGCATGGCGGTGTTCGGCCAGAAGAATCCGGGCTGCGACAGCAACGCCACGATCCCGGGTCAGAGCGTCTGGGGCCCCGGTGCGGGCCAGAGCGTGCTGGTGGAAGAGTCCTACTTCTGGGGCAACATCGGAAGCGGCTTCACCGGACCCTTCAGCCAGTTCATCGAGGACGCAGGCTTCATCAAGCTGCGGGACGTCTCGGTCTCGTACACGGTGCGGGACCAGGAGTGGCTGGAGCGGATCGGCTTCTCCAACGCCATCCTCTCGGTGAGCGGTCGTAACCTGTGGACCGACACGGACTACACGGGGATCGACCCCGAGAGCAACCTGAACGGTCAGACCCTGGGGCGGGGCCTGGAATACTTCAACAACCCCCAGACCCGGTCGTTCGTCTTCGGCCTGACCCTGAACCGGACCCGCTAACCCACGAGCACGGAGACTATGATGCGGTACTCAAGATGGAACCGGGTCGGCCGCGCTCTGGGTGCGGCTCTCCTGGTGGCGGCTGTGGGAGCATGCGACTTCATCGATCCCATCACGACGGATCCCAACGCGGTTCCCGAAGCCACCACGGATCAGCTCTTCACGGGCGTCCAGGTGAACACGTGGTTCTTCGGGGAGGGCCAGATTTCCCGGCTCTCCTCCCTGTGGACCCAGCAGATGACCGGGACGGACCGGCAGTTCACGTCCCTGGACGTCTACATCTTCAACGAGCAGGACACGGACGGCGAGTTCCAGGCCCTCTACACCGGGGGCGGGCTCATCGATCTGCAAGAGGCCATCGCCCTGGCTGAGGAAGGGGGGCGCCGGGCCTATGCCGGGATCCTGAAGATCCACGAGGCCTACCTCTTCGGCATGGGCGCCAGCCTCTGGGGTGATATTCCCTACTCCGAGGCGGCGAACGCGGAGATCACGACGCCGGCGCTGGACGATCAGGCCACGGTGTACAGCACGGTGCAGAGCCTGCTGGACGAGGCCATCTCCGACCTGGCTGGCGGCTCGGGACCCGGGGCCGTGGATCAGAGCTTCGGTGGAGACGTGACCGCCTGGACGGCGGTGGCGCATACGCTGAAGGCTCGCTTCCACATGCATTGGGCGGAGACGGACGGCTCACGGTACAACCAGGCGCTTTCGGAGGCTCAGAGCGGAATCAAGAGTGTCTCCCACAACTGGGAGGCCGTCCACTCGACCAGCGCCACCGAGAACAACGCTTGGTACCAGTTCACCCGGGACCGCTCGGGGTACATCTCCTCGGGCGACTTCCTGCTTCCTCTGATGAGGGACTCGGACGATCCCCGGATCGACTCCTACTTCACCCAGGCGGGAGGAGCCTACATCGCTCCCTTCGAGGCCGGCGCCGCAGACGCGTCGCAGCTGAGCGAGACGGGCCGGGGCGCTCCAGGCGCCAACTTCCCCATCGCGACCTGTGCGGAGAACTACTTCATCATCGCGGAGGCCAGCTACCAGACGGGGAACGAGGGAGGTGCCAGGGACGCCGCCAAGAGCGCACTGGCGTGCCAGGAGGCGTACTACGGGGTGGACCTGACCGCCTTCAAGGATGACTTTGACGGGGTTTCCGGTGCGGCGCTTCTGGAGATGATCATGGAGCAAAAGTACACGGCCCTGTTCCTGAACCCGGAGACGTGGAACGACTACAAGCGAACCTGTCTGCCTGACTTCGCGCCCAGGGATGCCCAGGGCGTGCCCGGGCGGTTCTACTACGGGCTGTCCGAGCGGCAGACGAATCCCAACGTCCCGGAGCCTGCTCAGCAGGGGGCCCGGGCCGGGAGGAACGACAACGACCCTAACCCCTGCTGATCTCCACGGATTGGCAGGTCCGGCCGCCGAGGCCACGGAGTGTGCGGGGCTCCAGAGCGGGGCCCTGCACACTCTCTCTTTCTTTGAGGAGGGATCCGGAGAGCCCGGAGGACTCGCCGGTCGCGACGCGATGGCCGGCGTGAGCGTTCCGCTGCCCCTGGCACAGGCCCGTGGGTGGGGCAACCGTGGTGCGGGGCGGATCCGGGGCTCCAGCCGGTGGTATCACACCGCAGGACTCGGGGTATCAATCGAGTGAGTCGGGGAGTGTTCCTCGCCTACTGTCCGCTCAGAGGAGGTGCGCCGTGCGCGGACTCTTGTTTGCATGTCTTCTCGTAGCAGGTGGCTGTTACAAGTACGTACCGGTTCCAAGCCCGGCGACCGATCTCGAGCGTGGCACCGCGGTGCGGGCGCACTTCGAGAACGGAGAGAGCGTCACGCTCGGTGACCTCACCGCCCATAACATCATCTCCATGGACGCGGAGTTCGTTCGCCAGGACGACTCGGAGCTGGTGCTTTCCGCATTCTGGCTGGACTCCTCCACCCGGGGTATAGGGTATCCGGGGGAGGGGTGGACCGTCCGGGTCCCCACGGGCAATATCTCGCTTCTGGAGCAGAAGAAGCTCGACGTGTGGAGGACGGCCGGGTTGGTGGCCGCGGCCGTCGTGACCTCGGTCCTGGGCTGGGAGGCTCTCGGAGGCGGTGAAGGTGGAGAGGGTGGGGTCCCGCCCGATGGCGGACCCATCCGCTGATTCTCGTGAACGTGCGTCCCATGCGGGACCGGCCACCCACTCTTCTTCCCGACCCTTCGTGAAGGCCCCCTGCCGTACGGTGGAGAAGCCCTGGGGCTTCGAGCTGATCTGGGCGGAGACTCCGGACTACACGGGGAAGCTGCTCCACGTAAGGGCGGGTGAAGCCCTCTCGGTTCACTTCCACCAGAACAAGGACGAAACCCTCCACCTGCTTTCCGGCCGCATTCGCTTTCTCGTGGGGCCCTCCGCGGAGGAGCTTTGTGAGGTGGTCGTCGAAGAGGGGGACAGCATCCGGGTCTGTCCAGGAACGATCCACCGCATGGAGGCGGTCACGGATTGCCAGGTGCTCGAAGCCTCGACGTTCCACCCCGAGGATGTGGTCCGCCTGGAGGATCGCTACGGACGAGCGGGCGGGACGGCTTCGTGAGAGGCCCACTCCATGGATGGCTATCTGTGACTTCGACTTTCCTCACCATTGCTCTGGCGTTCCTCCCGGGGTGCGGTCCTCAGATGCCACCCGACACTTCGCTGGTCATCTCTTCCGATCCCGAGCTGCGTGAGCTGGTGGCGGGCCTGCTTCCCGATCTCGCGGAGCGAGCCGGCCTGGAGCTCCTCGAGCCGGTGCGCGTCGAACGGCGCAGCCGGGAGCAGTTGGAGAGCTACCTGCGGTTCAAGCTGGACGAGGAAATGCCGGAGCAAGAGGCTCTTTGGATCGCGGAGAGCTACGAGCGCCTGGGGCTCTTCCCGCCGGATCTGGACCTCCGCTCGATCCTTCTGTCGGTCTACACCGAGCAGGTAGCCGGCTTCTACGACCCGGACTCCACGGCTCTGTTTGTGCTCGATGATCAGCCTCCCGAAGTCCTCCAGCCCCTCCTGGTGCACGAGCTGGTCCATGCCGTGCAGGACCAGGCGACGGACCTGGACTCCCTGACGGCCAAGGAGCGGGGAAACGATCGTCAATCCGCCGCGCAGGCGGTCATCGAAGGGCACGCCACCCTCGTGATGCTGGAGTACATGACCGAGCAGCTCCAGGGAGCCCCAGTGGACTTCGCTACGCTCCCCGATCTGGCGGAACAGATGCGTCCGGCGCTCTCCACCATGGTGGGGCAGTTCCCGGCTCTCGCCGAGGCGCCGCTCCTCCTTCAGGAGTCGCTTCTGTTCCCGTACCTGGAGGGCGCGGGATTCGTAGGGGCTGTCTGGAGGGACCGAGAGAACAGAGCGGCACCCTTCGGTGAGCTCCTCCCCCAGTCGACGGAGCAGGTGATCGATCCTCGACGTCGACTGTCCGACCCGCCCGACGCGCCCACCGAGCTCTCCATCCAGTTGGCGGGGGAAGGAAGAGTCCTGTACAGCAACTCCCTGGGGCAGCTGGAGGTGGGCGTGCTCCTCCACGAGCATCTGGGTGAATCCCTCAGGGGCGCGGCCGTCGGCTGGGACGGCGACCGGTACGCCCTCGTGGAGAGCCAGGAGGGCCGGGGTCTCATCTGGGTGTCGGTGTGGGACGACGTCCCTGCCCGGGACCGGTTTTTCGAGGCGCTCCAGGGGGCGGAGTTCATAACCAGCGGATCGGCTCGGTGGACCCGCCTGGAGATCGAGGATCGTCCGGGAGCCCAGCTGACCCTCGGTGGTGCGGTAGCCGCGGAGTCCGTGACGGTCCGCATACTTCCCGAGGGGTGAGCAGCCCGCGCCCTGTGTTTCGCCCTGTCGTGCCACCCGGCCCCAGCGATCTCCCGCTCTCCAGCCATGCCTGATCCCGTTTCGGAATGCCGGCCGATCCCCGTCCGCTTCGGTGGGCCCGCGGGGAGCTATACGGTCCTGGTGGGACGGGGTTTGCTCGGCTCCCTCGCCGAGCTGGTGCGGACCCATGCCCCCGCGCATCGCTACGCCATGATCTCGGACGAGAGGGTGGCCAAGCTGTACGGGCGGCGATCGGCTCGGCGACTCCGGGAGCAGGGGACCGACTGCGAGCTCTTCACGTTCCCCGCGGGCGAGCCCAGCAAGAGCCGGGCGGAGTGGTCCCGCCTGACCGATGCGCTCCTGGATGCCGGGTTCGGAAGAGACGGCGGGGTCATCGCTCTGGGGGGCGGCGTCACGGGAGATCTGGCGGGTTTCGTGGCGGCCTCCTACATGCGTGGCATCCCGGTGGTCCAGGTGCCCACGAGTCTCGTGGCGATGATCGATGCCTCGGTGGGAGGAAAGGTGGGCGTGAACACACCGCGGGGGAAGAACCTGGTCGGCGCGTTTCACCCCCCGCGAGCGGTCATCGTGGATGCGGATACCGTGACCACGCTCCCGCGAGAGCAACGGTCTCAGGGCCTCGTAGAGGCCGTCAAGCACGGAGCCATTCTCGACCGGTCCTACCTCCATGCGCTGGAGTCCCGGCTGTCCGATCTGCTGGACGGCGCTCCCGAGGCGGCCGTGCACGCGGTCATGCGGTCCGTGGAGATCAAGTCGGATGTGGTCAGCCGGGATGAGCGGGAGGCGGGCCTGCGCGCGATCCTGAACTTCGGGCACACCATCGGGCATGCCCTGGAGGCCTCTGCCCGCTATCGGCTCCCACACGGATCCGCGGTGGGTCTCGGCATGATCCTCGAAGCGCGAATCGGGGAACGAATGGGCATCACCGAAGCCGGGAGCGCGGACGCCCTGGAGTCACTGGTGGAGCGGCTGGAGCTACCGACCCGGATTCCTTCGGACGTGGATCCCGGGCCCGCCCTCGAGCACCTCCGCCAGGACAAGAAGAGGCGAAAAGGGCGGCCCCGCTATGTGCTGCTTTCCAGGCTCGGCGAGGTGGCGGCGGGGGAGAACTGGACGTTCGCGGTGCCGTCGGAGGTGGTGCGAGCGGTCTTGGAGGGCGAATGAGGTGTCCTCAAGGTGATGGACGGATTCACGGTAGCGGCTGCGCTCGCGAATCGGGCTACCACCGACCCGGAGAGGGATTTCCTCCTCTTCCAGGAGAGGATCTTTGCGTTTGGCCAGGTCGAGAGCCAGGCTGAAGCTCTGGCGGCCGCCCTGTACAACCTGGGCGGTGTCAGGGCCGGAGACCGCGTTGCGCTCGTCCTGCCGGGCTGGCCCGAGTTCGTGATCTCCATGTTCGCGGCGGCCAAACTGGGCGCCGTCATCGTACCCCTCAATCCCCTTCTGACACGTCCCGAGCTGCATTACCGATTGAGGCACTCCGAGGCCGGTGTCGTGATCACCGCGGAGAGCTTCCGGGGAGTCGACCTCCTGCACCTGTTCGAGGATCTTCGCGATCAACTCCCCGACTTCCGGTATCTGGTGACCGTCGGGGAGGAGGACCTCTGGTACGACGACCGGGTGTTCCAGTTCGAGGACCTCCTCTCGGCGGGGCTGGGACGGGATTTCGAGTCCCCGGAGCTGGACCCCGGGGATGCGTCGTTCGCCATCGTGTACACTCCGGGGACGACCGGCAAGCCGAAGGGGGTAGAGCTCAGCCATTCGAATCTGATCTCGGTAGCGGCGGGGACCGCTGATGCCATCGCGCTGCGTGATTCGGACCGGGTGATCGGAGTGACGGCGCTCTTCCATGTCTTCGGGATCGGGCCGGGAATCCTGGGCTGCGTTCTCTCCGGAGCGTCGCTGATCCTGCAGGACGAGTTCGATGCGTCCGCCACCCTGGATCTCGTCGAACGCCACCGGGCGACCGTGCACTACGGCCTCCCGACGCTCTTTCGAACGGAGCTCCATGAACAGCGGCTGCGACCACGTGAGTTGGATTCCCTGCGGGCTGGGCTGGTGGCCGGGGCTCCGGCGAGCGAGGAAGTCCTCAGAGCCATCCGCGAGGAGCTCTGTCCCCGGGTGCAGATCGCCTATTCCATCACCGAGACGTCATCTACGGTGTGCGTGACCCGGCCGGAAGATCCTCCGGAGAAGCAGAACTTCACGGTGGGCCGCCCGCTGTCCGGCACATCCGTTCGCATCTTCGAACGGGCGGGTGGGATTCTCCCGGTGGAAAGCCTGGGAGAGATCGCCGTGAAGGGACCCGGGGTCATGAAGGGGTACTACCGCCAGCCCCAGGAGACCTCGAAGAGTCTGGACAAGGACGGCTATTTCCTGTCCGGCGATCTGGGGGTTCTGGACGAGGGGGGATACCTCCATTTGGTGGGTCGCCGCAAGGAGGTTATCATTCGAGGCGGTTTCAGCGTCTACCCCCGGGAGGTGGAGGATCGACTCCACGGCCACCCGGCGGTAGCGGATGCGGCGGCGGTGGGGGTCCCGGACGAGCTGCTCGGGGAGGCCCTCTGCGCCTGCATCGTGCCCGTCGAGGGAGCGATCGTGACCGGCCAGGAGATCAAAGAATGGTGCCGGGTCACGTTGGCTGATTACAAGATCCCGGATCTGGTCCGCTTCCTTGACGCTTTCCCCCTCTCAGGATCAGGAAAGATCCGGCGAGTGGAGCTCGCCCGGATGATGGAGGCGGAAGAGCTGAGCCGACGGGATCATTAGGCCGGGAGGCTCCCCCGGCCCTTCCCAGATCCGGTGAGCAGTCCGGACTGGGGTGGGCGGGGAGGTCTCGTGGCGCGCAGTTGCAACGAAAGCTACGAGAAAGACGAAACAGAATGAACAATCCGTACACGCGGGCGCCTCACTTCGAGGGCCCGCACCGTCCATTAGCGACCGAGGCTCCCAACGCCGCGCTTCTCATCGATTTCGACAATGTCACGATGGGAATGCACAGCGACCTCTCCAAAGAGCTGAAGTCGCTTCTCAACTCGGATATCATCAAGGGAAAAGTCGCCGTACAAAGAGCGTACGCCGACTGGCGTCGGTACCCCCAGTACATCGTGCCCCTTTCCGAAGCGTCCATCGACCTGATCTTCGCGCCGGCATACGGGAGCTCGAAGAAGAATGCGACGGACATCCGACTCGCCATCGACGCGCTGGAGCTCGTCTTCACGCGACCGGAGATCGGAGTCTACATCCTTCTCAGCGGGGACAGCGACTTCTCCAGCCTCGTGATCAAGCTCAAGGAATACGGGAAATACGTGATCGGGGTGGGAATCCAGGAGTCCAGCTCCGATATCCTCGTCCAGAACTGCGACGAGTATTACTCCTACACCGCGCTGGCTGGGCTGCGGAAGACCGTCGAGACGGGCGGGGCGCAGGTGGATCCCTGGGTTCTTGTCGAAAGAGCCCTCGACCAGATGGAGGAACGGGACGATGTCATGCGCTCCGACCGACTCAAGCAGGTCATGCTGGAGATCGATCCGGGCTTCCAGGAGAGGACCTACGGCTTCAGCAAGTTCAGCCGCTTCCTCTCCGAGGCGTCCAGCCGAGGTCTGGTTGTTCTGAAGCGCCTCGAGAACGGCCAGTACGAAGTGCACCGGTCCAAGTCGGACGAGCCCAGGGCGGAAGGGTCCGGATCAGCCGCACCTCGACTCCGGGAGAAGAGGGATCGACGCGAGGGACGGAGAAGCGATGACCGGCCGGAATCTCCCGCGAAGGAAAGGAAGGCCGCCAGGGGTCAGGACAGCCGTCGGGCCCGTGCGGACGATGGGAAGAGAGGCGCCAAGAAGGACGCCCGCCCGGGTGACGAAGCGGGGTCGAAGGTCGCAGAAGAAAAGAGGGAACCTCGGGGCAAGGAACCTGAGGATCTGGCCGAAGACCCACTCAAGGCCGCGTACGTGCTGCTGCACTCCACCGTGAGCGAGCTCGTGGAGCGGTCGGGGAAGGAGGCGGTTCGCGACTCCGACGTGAAACGGCGCATGTTGGCCCTGAATCCATCCTTCGATGAATCGGAGCTCGGCTTCGGCAAGTTCAGCCGCTTTCTCCGCCAGGCTCACGACCACGAGATCGTCGATCTCAGGAAGCGGGATACCGGGAACTACGAGGTCTCGCTCACAAAGAGGGATGAACGCCAGGAGGTCGTCTCGCGCGTGGAGGAGGCTCCAGGGCGAGAAGCGGCCGAGGTTCGTCCGTCCGAGGAGGGGAGGGACGAGGAGATCCAGACTCGCCCGGTGGAGGGGAAGAGCGCCGCCGCGTCTCCGACCCGAGCGACGACTCCCGAGCAGACCGTGGTTGCGACCGGTAGGCGGTTGGGCCCGAGGCGAGGCTCACGTCGGGGTCGGCACACGGACGAGGGACCGCCGCCAGTGCTCGATGGGCAGACCATCGGTGCTCCGGCCGGCACGGCGCGATGGTCCGAGGAGTACGCACCAGGGGATGGCCAGGCCTCGAGGGAGGTGTCCTCGGTCGAGCGCATCGATCCGGCGGCATTGGGTCTGCCCTCACAGCCCGACTCGGTGGTCCGGTACCTCTCGAGCCGGTACAAGGGAGTGGGCCGCAGAACGGCGGAGACACTGGTCGAAGCATTCGGCGCGTCAACCTTCCAGGTGTTGCACACGGATCCGGACCGGGTTCGAGAGATCATTCCCTCGGCCCGCGCGGAGAAGGTGCTCGAGGAATGGAGAGCCGACCTTCGGAGGCGAGTGCGCTCAGGAGAGGAGCACTCCGGGGCCGCCGCGAAAGCGGAGCTGCCTGCTGCGGGGCCCGCGGCGGGCGAAGAGAACCGCTCAGGTCGCCGATTCACGACTCGTCGCCGGACACGCCGCACCGTACGAAAAGGTCGCGGTCGCGGCGACGATGGTGTGCCGAAAAGCTAGCCCGTACGTGCGACCCGAGCGGCACCGGTCCGACGCCACGCCCAGCGCGTGGCGTTCGCGTGGCGGGCCCGGACGCCGTTTCCCTTGGGGCCTTCTGCGTCGACCCGTGGAGGAGGTGGCCCCGGGTCTGCTGGGGGCCCGTCTGGTGTCGTCCGTGGGTGGTGTACTCACTTCCGGCGTGATCGTCGAGGTCGAGGCGTACGCGGGCCCCGACGATCCCGCCTCCCATGCAGCTCGTCGAATCGGCCGCACAGCGCGCAACGAATCCATGTTCGGTCCGGCGGGCACCGCCTACGTGTACCTCATCTACGGGATGCACTGGTGCGTCAACGTCGTCACGGGGCGACCCGGCGAGCCGTCGGCGGTGCTGATTCGAGCGTTGGAGCCGCTCGTGGGAGTGGATGAGATGACGAAACGTCGGGGCGGAGCCGTTGAGCTGTGCTCCGGACCCGCGCGGCTGTGCCAGGCTCTGCATATCACCGGCGACCTGGATGGTCACGATCTCTCCCGCCCTCCACTGAAGCTGCTTCCGGGCTGGCCGGTTCCACCCGCGCGAGTCGCCGCCTCGGGCCGGGTAGGGGTTCGGCAGGCGGCCGATTGGCCCCGTCGGTTCTTCGTGGAGGGACACCCGTGCGTGTCTCGGAGCCGATGATCCCGCGGAGCCTGGTTGCAGGTGAGCGGCCTATCCTGGCATGCGACGGATCACCAGGAATCCGAAATCCGTGAGTATCGAGCTCAGACGCCCATGACCGACCCCACCTGGATTTCCGTGCTTCCCCCTGTCCTGGCGATCGTGCTGGCCATCTGGACCCGTCAGGTCTACCTGTCCCTCGCTGCCGGAGTCTGGTTGGGGTGGACCATCCTGAGCGGATGGAATCCCCTCTCGGGGTTGGCCGAGGCGATCGAGGGCACGGTGGCAGTGCTGGAAGATCCGGGAAACACGCGTGTGATCCTCTTCACGCTGGTGATCGGGGCGCTCATCGCCACCGTGGAGTCGTCCGGCGGAGTCCAGGGATTCGTACGCTGGCTGGAGGACAATCATTGGGTGAACTCGGCCCGCCGAGCTCAGTTCCTGGCCTGGCTGGTGGGCATCATCATCTTCATCGAGTCGAACATCACCGTTCTCGTCGCGGGATCGGTAGCCCGCCCTCTGTTCGACCGCTTTCGGTCTTCCCGGGAGAAGCTGGCCTACCTCATCGACTCCACCTCGGCTCCCATCTGCATCCTGATTCCGCTGAACGCCTGGGGAGCGTACAACCTGGGGATTCTCACCGAGCTGGGCGTGCAGAATCCCCTTGCCACCTTCGTTCGCTCGATTCCCTTCGCCTTCTACCCCATGGCCGCCGTCCTCCTGGCCGGAGCCAGCATCGTGTGGAGGATCGACCTGGGACCGATGAGGAAGGCCGAGGCGCGGACCCGGCAGGGAGAGCTGCTCTGGCCGGACGCCCAGCCCATGATCGACGAGGACGTGCTCTCGCCGCCGCCCAACGATCGAATCCCCCCTCGTGCCGTCAACATGTTGCTCCCCATCGGGGTGATGGTCGTCATGATGCCTGTGGCTCTGTACATCACCGGAGACGGAGACCTCATGGAAGGAACGGGGTCCACCAGCGTTCTCTGGGCCGTGCTCTCGGGGCTGGCGACTGCATGGATTCTCCTGCTCGCGCAGCGTGGTGACACCATCGACGGCCTGACGCGCTCGGCCCTCAAAGGCGCCGGGGGGCTCGTGCCGCTCGCCCTGATCCTTCTGCTCGCCCTCTCCCTGGGAGCCGTCGCCTCTCGGCTGGGCACCGGGATCTACGTGGCGCGCGTCACGGCGGGCGTCCTGCCGCCGTACCTGTTCCTTCCTCTGGTCTTCCTGGTTTCTTCTGGAATCGCGTTCTCCACCGGCACCAGCTGGGGAACGTTCGCCATCATGCTGCCCATCGCGGTTCCAGCGGCGGAAGCCCTCGGTCTCCCGCTCGCGCCGTTCGTGGCCGCTTCGCTCTCCGGTGGCGTGTTCGGTGACCACTCGTCGCCCATCAGCGACACCACGATCATCTCCTCGATGGCCGCGGCAACCGACCACATCGACCATGTTCGCACGCAGCTGCCCTACGCGCTCATCGCAGGGGGGGTCGCTACGATCTGCTACGGCCTTCTCGGGGCCGCGCTGTAGTGAGCAACCCCGAGGCACCGTCTCTCTTCCGTCCGGCGTGACGGGCTGTTGAGTCACCCGGGACCCACCCGTACATTACCCCCGCTTTTTCTCCTCGAACCTGGTCGAGCGGAGGAAACCCCTTGAACGTTGTCGTCTGTGTGAAGCGTGTTCCGGACACCGAGACGCGCATACGGA
>JBDHKE010000266.1:0-2891 GCA_039586555.1 Gemmatimonadota bacterium
TCTGAGGGGTCCGGTGACGGTGACCGCCAGACTCGACGGTCGCTGGAGACGAGGTCAGTTCGGCTGGTCGGTTCCGGTCCTCACCCGCTCGGTGCGGCAGAGAGATGGAGTCTTCCTCTGGCGGCAGAGGATCTACGTATCGCTGCCGGGAGAAGCAAAACCACCGGAGAGCTACCGGCTGAGACTCAGAGGCTATCTTGGGCGTGCTCCGGGACTGAGGAATGCCCCGCGACTTCCACCAGGGCCCTGGCGACTGCAGATCAAGAGTCAACGGTTCCTGGAAGTCATTCGGTCTCCCGAGCCCCTGATCAAGCGATGGACGGACACCCTCCATGCTGCGGTCGACGACCGGCTCCGAGGGGCCCAAGACTCAGCTGCCGCGGTTCCGGTGGTCCGGGCTCTGATTCTGGGAGACAGCTTGGCGCTCGATCGTCGTCTCAGGCAGGGCCTGAGACGAAGTGGCCTGGCCCACCTCTTTGCGATCTCGGGGCTGCATGTGGGTCTCCTGGCCACGCTGGCCTACCTTCTCCTGACACCTCTGCCAAGAGGATTCCGGGCCGCGGGGGCCGCCCTCGGAGTCGTCCTCTACCTGGCCCTGGTCGGACCTCGTCCTTCACTTCTCCGGGCCAGCCTCATGGCCGGCATCGCCTGGCTTTCCATGGGGATGGAGAGGAGGCCCCAAACCGGTCAAGCGCTGGCTCTCTCCCTCGGCGGAATGGTGTTGATGGAGCCGACCCTGATACGAGATCTGGGATTCCTGCTCACCGCTTCGGCCACCGCCGGAGTGGCGGTTCTCGCCCCCGAGTTTTTTCGCCGCTGGACGGCCCTACCGGCGTGGTTGAGCCGTCCCCTTGCAGTCAGCCTGGGGGCCCAGCTGGGGAGCCTGCCTTGGGTCTTGCCCCACTTCGGTCTCCTGCATCCGACTTCGGCAATCCTCAATCTAGTGGCTATTCCGTGGCTCGCGATGACCCTGGCCGTCTCTTTCTGCTGGACGGCAGTTTCGCTGGTCTCGAGGAGCGCCGCCAGCCTGACGCTCCCAGTCCTCGAGGGCCTGTCTCGCCCCCTGGAGTGGATCGCCGAGGTGCCTCCTTCCCCTCTCCTCACCTGGCCCGTAGACCTCCGCGGTATCGGTGCAGTGAGCCTCGCCGCTGCCCTCGTCGTCTTCTTTGTCTGCGGACTTCGTGCCTCGTTGCGCTCGACAGCGATGCTCCTGGCTCTCGGCCTGGCCGTCATGCCGCTGGCGGACCGAGCGGTGGAGCTGACCATGATCGACGTGGGCCAGGGTGACGCATTCCTGCTGCGCGATGCGGGGAGGGCCATCTTGGTGGACGGGGGAGGCTGGCAGAGTGCCGATATCGGTCAAAGGGTGCTGCTTCCTGCCCTGGCTCGAAAGGGTATTCGGCGGCTCGAAGCCGTGGTTATGACTCATCCCGACCTGGATCACTGCAGGGGTCTGCTCGATATCGCCGCCTATGTTCGGGTTATGGAGCTCTGGTCGGCTCCGGGTGCTACGGGTCCGGAGTGCCCGACTCGACTGGCAGCTCTCCCCGGAGTCCGCTGGCGGCGCCTCTGGGCTGGAGAGTCCCTCGACCTCGGACGTTGGCGGCTCCGCGTCCTGCACCCGCCGCCGGGCTCCTCTCTTGCGGGGAACAACGGCTCCCTGGTGGTCCAGGCCACTGCCCTGGGATCGAGCGTTCTTCTGACCGGCGATATCGAGGCTCGGGCCGAACGGGAGATCCTGGCGAGAGAGGGCAGCACGGCTCTCGCCACCGACGTGCTCAAGGTGGCGCACCACGGAAGCCGCACTTCGACCAGTCCGCCCTTTCTCGCCGCGACCGCTCCGAGGCTGGCTCTTCTGTCGGTGGGAAAGAGGAACCGGTACCGACATCCCGCACCGACGGTGATCGAGCGTCTGGACCGGCTCGGTAGCTTCCTCTTCCGCACCGATCACCACGGCATGGTGGAGGTGCGTTTCGCCGCAGAGGGCTCGATGAGGGTCTTCCACTACGGACCCTAAGTGGTAGAGGTCCAGAGGTTGGCGCGACGAGGTCCTGCGGTGTTCCTGCAGGGCTCAGGAGAGCGCTGTGCCGGTCGCACTCTGCTCCGGCCGTAGCGGGAGCAGGGTGCCGAGGGACTTGAACAGATCCTGGCGAGGAGAGTTCGACGGGGCAACGTGGCGAATGGCGGGCTAGACTGGAAGGCGATGCGGAAGACGTGGATCATTCTCGGGCCGACTGCGACGGGGAAGAGCCGTCTGGCCCTTCGGCTGGCGATGGATTCGGATTGCGAGATCGTCAACGCGGATGCTCTCCAGGTCTACCGGCGGTTGAGCGTGGGAACCGCCAAGCCGACGCGGGAGGACCGGGAGCTCGTGCCCCATCACTTACTGGATATCTTGGATCCCGACGAGACCTTCTCCGCGGGTGCGTTCGTGCGCGAGGCGCGGGTGGCGATCAGCGACATTCTGGATCGGGGTCGTCGACCCCTGATCGTGGGCGGAAGCGGCCTCTATCTGCGCGCCCTGATCCGGGGATTGAGCCCGATACCGTCTGTCCCCGGCGCGGTCCGAGGAAAGCTCCGAGCCCGGCTGGAGAGAGAGGGCTTGGCCTCCCTGCGGCAAGAGCTTCGCGAGCTCGATCCCCGGAGCGAACAGCGGCTGGCGGAAGGTGATACCCAGCGCGTGTTGAGGGCCCTCGAAGTGGTGCTGGCGACCGGGTCTCCGCTCTCGTCATGGTTGGAGAAAAGCCCCTGGGGAAGAGACCGATTACCCTCACGGCTGATCGGATTGACGCTCCCGCGAGCCCTCCTATACGATCGAATCGAGGAGAGAGTGAGGGCGATGGTGGCGGCCGGCTGGGTGGAGGAGGTCGCCGGTCTCCTCGCTTCGGGTT
>JBDHKE010000267.1:0-2863 GCA_039586555.1 Gemmatimonadota bacterium
CTAAAGTTGTCTTCTATCGTCACCGGATCACCGGAGCACTCTCCATTCTCTGGCGAGGTGATCTGTCCGAACGGTGCCGCCGTATCGTGAACTGTGATGATGGCCTCGTCGGGATGGGAGTCGTCCGTTCCATCGTTGACGACCAGCGTCGCCGTGTTCTGGCCGAGCGGGCAGGCCGCCGTGGTCACGCACGAGGCAGGGTCTGTGAAGTCGCATGTAGCTGATGTCCAGGTGCAGTACAGCGGGTCGCCGTCCGGATCTGTGGAGCCGCTCCCATCCACCGTGGCGGACGTTGCCTCCGAGTCAATGCACTCCACGACCTGGTCCGAACCGGCATTGGCGATGGGAGGACGGTTCGGAATCACGGCAGGATCCCGGGGATCCGAGCGGGCCGCCACCTCTACCCCGTCCGGAATCCCGTCACCGTCTGTGTCGGGGTTGTCCGGATTCGTCCCGTACCAGGCCTCGTCGTAGTTCCTCAGGCCATCACCGTCCTCGTCGCCACCGGCGTCCTCCGTATAGCCGGGGTTGCGGCCCCACGTCTCCTCGAACTCGTCGCTCATGCCGTCGCAGTCCGAGTCGGCAAGGATGGTGATCCACATATCGGCGGAGGCCCCCAGGCCGTCATCGTCCAGAGCGGTGAGCATGATCTGGTGCTCGCCGGGTGGGAGCGGGTCGAGATCCTCGGCTGGGGAAGATCCGACGACGTATCCGTCGACGTACCAGAGCAGGAAGAAGGGCTGCTCCTCGGGATCACGCGCGAACCCCCTCAAGCGGATCTCCTCGCACTGGAGGAAGGTCTGCTCGGCGGCCGGGCTCAGGATCGACAGCACGGGCGGCTTGCCGGCGATCTCGAAGGGGCCGTCGCTGCGGTCCTCTCCGGAGTTGAATCCGTCCGAGGCGACGATACGAATGAGCCCGCGTCCGTTTTGGGTGCCTGGTGAATCGGCGAGGTTCCAGGGAACCTCATTCCCCGAGATACCCGTGGCCACGACGAGCCAGTTCTCTCCGTCGTCGGGCGAGTAGTAGACGTCGCTCGTCACTTCATCCCCGTCCGGGTCGCTTGTGAGCCAGGTGATGAGCACTTCGTCACGGGCTGCGAAGTTCTCGCTTCCGTTGGGAGCCAGCACGTGAACGGTAGGGGGTGATGGAGATCGCGAGAAGCGTTCTAGCACCTGCGATTCGTAGCGGAGCTCCGCCCAACCCGCGAGAGGAGGCATTGGCGCGACCACGTTGAAGTAGCTGTAGGGCAGGTCCCAGTCGGACACGCCCTCTGGTGGGTGGGATTCCGCTTCGGGATCAAAGGGGTGCTGGGCCAACTCTGTTTCGCCTGTTCCGAATACGAAGCGGTAGGCACTTCCTGGCTCGACGGGAGTGGGATCGAGCCCTGTGGCAATCTCGGTGCGGACGTTTGCCGTGGGACCCGCGAAATGGATCCAGCCGCTGGCGACGAACTGCGGTCCGCTCAGTGACTGGGCGGCCTCGCTCGAAGCGCCGGTCGCTGCCGTGGCCGTCGGAGGCGGGAGCAGCTTCGAAAACAGCGTGGCGTAGTTCGAGTGGTCAAAGAAATGCCTTTCGGGATCATCACTGCAGTCCATGACTTCCCAGATGTCCGTCTCGTCCACCGTCCTGTAGTCGATGTAGGCCGCCCACGCATTGACCTTGGCGGTCGGCGGGTTGCAGACCTGGCCAATGTACTCATCCCCGAGGCCCCCGACGCTGTGGCCCAGCTCGTGGGCCATGGTCTGGTCATTCACCACGCGGATCCACGTGGCGGCTCCTTTCGATGAGCCGGGACCCCAAGTCCCGAAGTCCCCGCGCTGAGGATTCACGACCACGGGGAACCAGAGAGAGGGGTACTTGATCGTTCCATAATTCGCCCCGTGCAGTTTGTTGTGAGCCGTCATGGCCTCGTTCGCTGGACCGAAAGCGATGGTGCCGGCGTTCTCCCAGAGACGGACGATGTCGGCCTGGGGCTCGACCAACTGCTTCTTGTCGTCCCGGTTCTGGCAGTGATCTCCGTTCTGGTCCTGGAAGTGGCGATACGCCTCTCCTCGGTCGTACTTGGACAGGTCGGTGGTCCATTGGACGGTCGGGCTGTCATCCACGTCGCGGAACTCGGCGATGAGGTGCTGCATGTCGTCCATGTCCAGTGTGCCGTCGTGGTCCTCGTCGATCGGGACGGAGTGTTTCGTGTCGTACCACTGGGGATGGGCTCCGCCGCGGAAAATGCCGAGCTTGGGGACGAAGTTCATGGAATGTACGGCATCCGTGCCGATATCGCTCAGCACACGGCCTCCAATGGTTCGGACCTGTTGATTGCAGATGCCGGTGTTGGTCGGATCGAACACTCTGTCGTGATCCGCGCGGTGTAGGACGCCGCTCGGGTCCTTGTCAACAAGCCTCCAGGTCCAGCCGGTGCCGTTGCACCAGTCATAGGCACTCTCCATGGCGGAGGTACCATCACAGAGCCGGAGTGGGCTTCCCTCGACGTAGTAGACGCCGGTCTTTTTGCCCTCCCATGGCTGACTGTAGCCGTCGCGTATGGGAAACGTGCGTGAGATGGTCTTGATCTGGGTGTAGTAGTCTTGGACGTGATCGGCCGTGTGGTTTGAGTTCCAGATGCCGGCCTCCACGGGCATGATGAAGAACCGCACCGGATCGGTTTCGATAAAGGTGTAGTACTCGCCGCCACAGCTGGCGGTCAGGGGGTTTCCGAAGGGCTGCAGGCCAACGTACGGCTGGAACACGAACTTGTAGGAGCCTGCAGGATCCAGGTCATCGCCGTCCAGCCAGAAGTGAATCGCGGTCATGTGATTCGGCGAATTGAACATGCTCATGAACGGCGAGTAGGTCGTTCCCC
>JBDHKE010000268.1:0-2858 GCA_039586555.1 Gemmatimonadota bacterium
CGGTTGATCTCAGCGTTGACCTGTCGTTGGGACCATGTTCGGCCACCAGACTCGAACAGGGTGTCGTCCAAGGTCTTCCCGACACGACGGAGGGGTGCGGTTGCCACTCCGAAGACGGTTTCGACGGCCTTGTCGGCACCTTGCTTGGCGAGGACGGCGATGGCGGGGCCGAAGGTGGACTTCACCAACCGGGTCGGCTCGTTCATCGACACAAGATCCGCGCCCGCTCGGGCGACATCGTTCAGGTAGCCGAAGGCCGACGTGAAGGTGTCCTTGTCGATTGGGCTCTTGGCTCGCTTCACCACATCAGCGGCTTCGGCAAGGTTGAGCATCCCATCGAGTTCCTGTACGCGACGGAGGACCACATCGCCCTGTGGGATCAGGAGAAGGGCGTTGAGTTCTTCGGGGACCTGCAACCACGACTCGGGTGCATCCAGAAGCCGGTTGGCGACCTGTTGTCCCGTCATCCCTTCATCGAGGTACTTGACCCCGTATGCACGGAGGGCTTCACCGACCGAGTTCAACACCGATTGGTAGGTGAAGTCCGCTTCGGTACGCATCGGGGTGCTGGCATAGGTGGTGCCCTGCTCCACGATGTCGGCCATGGCACGAGAGGCAAGCGCCTTGGCCTCGGTGGGGTCAAGCCCACGGAGACCCGGCGTGAGGCTCAGGTTCATGCCGGGGTTGTCCTCCACGAACCGCTGGGCGACCTCTCGCACCTTGACCCACCCTTCGGCCTCGAACAGACCATTGGCGAGTGCCGATCCGAAGTCCTTGGCGGCAAGGGGACGGATGGACTCGGGACCGATGGCCTGAGCGATCTCGTCAACGCGCCTCAGAGCCTCCGTAGAGGGCACCGTCTCCATGAGGCGGCGTACTTCCGCGTTCCGACGCAGGGCGGGTGCCAGAGGGCCGTACAGGGGCGTGAGGGTGTTCTGCCACGCTTCCTCTACGAAGTTGTCGGCCAACCGACCCGCCTTGGAGGCGAGATCCCGGCCCACGGTCAGGAACGGGTCGGGATCGCCCGCCTTTCGGGATGCTTTCAGGGCGTCGGCGACACGCTTCGGGATGCCGAAGGTTTCCTTCCCGATGGCCCGGCCCATTTCCTTGTAGACGGCGGGGGCTCCTGTTGCCTTCCCGCCGAAAGCACCTGCGATGCGCGACCCGATATTCCGCGATGCAGCCCGTTGGAGGGGAGTCCCCACGGCGGCGTCGAGTTCCTTTCCGATGTTGGCGAGCCCTTCCGCCACCTGTCGTCCGGTCTTGGGATCACGGGCGAGTCGGAGGTAGGCATCCGACTGGAGTGCTTCGGACAGGCGGGAGACTTGATCCGGTCGGAGGACACGGCCTTCACGGATCGCATCCGACAGGTCGTCCCAGAACTCCGACCGGAGACGGGCCGGGAACACACGCTCCACGGCTTCCAGAACGGGCTTGATGCGGTCCTCGACCACCCGGAATCCAGACCCGTCCGGGACGATGGTGCCCTGAATCTCCTTGTTCACGGCGGCACGGAGGGTCTTTTCGAGACGGCGGGGAATCATCACCCGTGAGGTCACGGCCACCATGTCTCGTGGGACCATCTCTCCGAGTGCGCGACGGGTCATCTCGGACACTTCCCGACGTGCATCCACGGCACCGACACCCTCCAGAAACTCGTCGGCCTTGTTCAAGATGGCACGCATGGCCGACCCGGTTCCTGCCCGGCCAATGTCGAGCACGGAGGCCGAAGCCGGGACCACGGTGTCGATCGCCTTGCGGAGTTGCCGGGCCGTATTCGCCCCCTCAATGGCTCGCGCCATCGTGGTCGGTACGAAACCCCTCCCAAGGGTCCGGGCGGCGTTCAGGGCCGCTTGGCGGGCTCTGGCGAGGTCGTCTGTGGCCTTGATGGTCGCATCGAACACGCGCTCAACATCTGCGGCACCCTGAGCGATCCGCATTTCACGGAACGCATCGGTCAACCCCACGTCGTCGGCACGGCGAGCAACCCATCGGGCCGACTTGGAGCCGGGGGCGACTTCCTGTGCGACACGGGCAAGATCCGGTGCGGCTTCCCCGGCGATTTCCACGGCATCCACAAGGGCACGGGGTCCGACCGCCTCACGGGCCACCACGTCGCCCATGGCTTCGATGACGTCATCACCCTTACGGGCACCCTTGATGGCTTCACGGGCCACCTTGCCGCCGAACATGCGGCTTCCTGCGACATAGGACAGACCTGCATCCACAACAGACCCAGCCGCCTTGGCACCCTTCAACACCTTCCCACCCACGAGGGTGAGGTCGGGGATCACAAGGTCCGCAAGGGCACCACCGTAGTAGGCGGCGGACTCCGACCCGTACTTCTCGGCGTATGCCTTTCGGAGTTCGGGCATATCGACGGCAAGGTCCTTGAGAGTGCGCCCCACAGTGGCGTTTCGGACGATCTGGTCGTTCCAGTCGAGGGTCGGGTCCGCGACACGGAATCCATACGGGTCGGATTCCTTCGCGGCTTCGGAACCATGATCCACAGGTCCGAAGGTCGGGATGGTGATGCCCTCGGTGGCAAACCCGGCGATGGACTCGGGAACACCAAGGTCCACAAGGGTTTCGCGCGGTGCGGCACCCACATCGAACCCGGTTGCACCCTCGATGACCCGACCGAGAGGTCCGAGACCGAGGACACCGCCCGATGCGATGGTCGAGGGGTAGTTCTCGTCGCCGATCAAGCCACGGATCGCCTGTTCGGCACGGTACGACAGGTCTTCGGTGTCGCCTTCCTCATAGGTGAGGGCTTCACGGGCACCAACCTCGACGGCCCCGGCGATGGTGTCACCCACGACCCGCACAGTGGCCCCCAGCGGGGTCTCTACGCCCTG
>JBDHKE010000269.1:0-2839 GCA_039586555.1 Gemmatimonadota bacterium
AGTGCGGACAGGGTCCCTGTTCCCTTCTGAAACCGGATTTCCTCTGGCGTCGATTCCTCCAGAAAGTCGGAGATCAATGAACCGTTCCCACTCTGCCAGAGAGAGGTTGTGAGGGTCCTTCCCTGCCCCGAGGAATCGGGACCACATCTCGATTCGCCTGGAGTGCGTATTCCGACGCATGAGGCCCACCTATTCCGACGGAAGGGGCCCACCCATTCCGATCCAAGAGGCCCACCCGTTCCGACGGAAGAGGCCCACCCATTCCGAGGGATGAGGCCCACCCCCCTGGGGGGGGTAGGCCACCCACCGACCGAAGCGGAAGCCGACGCTGGATAACCGTTCTTTGAAGCCGTTCTTTTCGCCTCTTGCGTTCCAAACGAACCAGGAGGGGAGATGCCGGCAGAGAGGTTGTCCATGCGTAAGATCAGAGAAGTTCTCCGCCTCCGGGCCCAGGGGTGGTCGGACCGTCAGGTAGCCCGGAGCGTGAACGTGTCCCGGACCACGGTTCGACGGATCCGGGCTCGGGCGGACTCGGCGGGGTTGAGTTGGCCCCTGCCGGAGAGCCTGACGGAAAGTGCCCTGGAGGCGCTGCTCTATCCTCCCCCTCCGATCCCCGGCCTCTATCCTCGCCCTCTTCCCGAGTGGAAGACCGTTCACGCCGAGCTGCGCCGCAAAGGCGTCACGCTCCAACTCTTGTGGCTGGAGTACAAGGCCGCCCATCCCGACGGCTACCAGTACAGCCGGTTTTGCGAGCTCTACCACGCCTGGAAAGACACCCTGGATCCCGTCCTGCGCCAGGAACACAAGGCCGGGGAAAAGATCTTCGTGGACTACGCTGGCCAGACTGTACCTGTCATTGATCCCGAAACGGGCGAGATCCGTGAGGCCCAGATCTTCATCGGTGTCCTGGGGGCCAGCAACTACACCTTTGCCGAGGCCACCTGGACCCAGAGCCTCCCCGACTGGACAGCCTCCCACGTCCGGATGTTCTCCTACTTCGCCGGGGCCAGCGAACTCCTCGTTCCCGATAACCTTGCCTCAGGAGTGAGCAAGGCGTGCCGTTACGAGCCCGATGTGAACCCCACCTACCAGGAGTTGGCGGATCACTACTCCACCGCCGTGCTCCCCACAAGAAAGGCCTCGCCCCGGGACAAAGCCAAGGCGGAAACCGGAGTTCAGGTAGCCGAGCGCTGGATCTTGGCTCCCCTTCGCAACCACACCTTCTTTAGCCTCGCCGAGCTGAACCGCGAGATCGCTCGCCTCCTCGAGGCCCTCAACAACCGGCCCTTCCAGAAGCTCGACGGCACCCGCCGCTCCCTCTTCGAGAGCTTGGATCGCCCGGCCCTGAAGCCCCTACCCGCCACTCCTTACGAGTACGCCGAGTGGAAGAAGGCCCGCGTCAACATCGATTACCATGTCGCCGTCCAGAACCACTTCTACAGCGTTCCCTACCGCCTCCTCCGCCAAGAGGTGGACGTCCGCCTTACCGCGTCCACCATCGAGATCCTTCACGACGGCCACCGTGTTGCCGCTCACGTCCGCAGCCGACGCAAGGGAGGCTTCACGACCGATCCCACCCACCGGCCCAAGGCCCACCAAGAGCATCTGGAGTGGACCCCCTCCCGCATGATCCGCTGGGCCCAGGAGACGGGGCCCCATACCGCTGCCCTCGTGACCCACATCATCGAGACCAAGCCTCATCCCGAGCAGGGCTACCGGCCCAGCCTGGGCCTCCTCCGCCTCGGGGAACGCTACTCTCCTGAGCGCCTGGAAGCGGCCTGCCACCGGGCCCTTGCCACCGGAACCGCCTCCTACCGCTCCGTCAAATCCATCCTGGAGCATGGCCTGGATCGCCAGCCCTTGGAAGAACAGGCCACCCTCGAACTGCCCCAGAACCACGAGAACCTCCGGGGCCGCGACTACTACACCTCCTGGAACTGAGGAAACGAACCATGCTTCTCCAACAGACCCTCACCCGCCTCCGCGAGCTCCGCCTCACCGGCATGGCCGACGCCCTCGAGGAACAGCAAGCCCTGTCCGAGGTCCAGAACCTCTCCTTCGAGGACCGTCTCACCCTCCTCGTCGAGCGGGAGGCTACCGTGCGCCACGATCGCCGTCAGACCCAGCTCCTACGCCAGGCCAAGCTCCGGCTCCCGGCCTCCATCGAGGATCTGGACTTCCGCTCCCCCCGGGGACTGGATCGCTCCGTCATCCTCCGCCTCGCCACCTGCGACTGGATCAAGAGCCACCAGGTCGTCCTGATCACCGGAGCCACGGGCACCGGCAAAACCTACCTGGCCTGCGCCCTCGCCCAGGCCGCCTGCCGCCAGGGGCTCTCCAGCCGTTTTTTCCGGCTCCCCCGCCTTATCGACGACCTGGCCCGTGCCCGGGCCGATGGCTCCTATCCCAAGCTCATGGACCGCCTCCAAAAGACGCATCTCTTGGCCATCGATGATTACGGTCTGGCTCCCCTCAACCAGACCGAGCGCCGCGATCTCCTGGAGGTCATTGAGGACCGCACCGAACGAAAAGCCACCCTCATCACCAGCCAACTCCCCTTCGAGCACTGGCACGATGTCATCGGAGATGCCACCTTCGCCGATGCCATCCTGGACCGTCTGGTCCATCATGCGCACCGCATCACCCTCAAAGGCGCGTCTATGCGTAGAAAGGAACCGAAACCCGCCTCACCCAAGACCGTCTCGGCATGAGCATGCCGCCAGCGTCGCTTCGCTCCGGTTGGGTGGGCCTCTTGGATCGGACTAGGTGGGCCTCTTCACCCGGAACGGGTGGGCCGCTTCGCTCGGACTGGGTGGGCCTCTTCAGTGGAATCCGCAGT
>JBDHKE010000270.1:0-2837 GCA_039586555.1 Gemmatimonadota bacterium
CCTCTGGGCGTGAGCCGGGTCATCGCGCGGCCCTTCGCCGGTTCGAGCGGGAACTTTCGCCGCACGGCGAGGCGCCGTGATTTCTCCCTGCCCCCTCCCCGGGACACGGTCCTCGACGGACTGGCAGGGGCGGGCTTCGCCTCCATCGGCCTTGGAAAGATCGAGGACATCTTCGCCAACCGGGGGCTGACCGAATCCATGCACACAACGGACAACCCGTCAACCGTGGCGGCCCTCCGGGAGGTGTCCGGGCGCGATTTCGAGGGACTCGTCCTGGCCAACCTCATCGACTTCGACATGCTATACGGCCATCGAAGGGACGTGAGCGGGTTCAGGGTAGCCCTCGAGGCCTTCGACCACGCCCTTCCCGCCATTCAGGGCGGACTCGGGGACGGGGACCTGCTCGTGCTGACGGCGGACCACGGAAACGACCCGGCCCACGCCGGGACGGATCACACGCGTGAGTTCACGCCCCTTCTCGCCTGGCGGCCCGACATGGAGGGCGAGACGGATCTGGGGGAGAGAAACATGACGGATCTCGGCGCCTCCATCGCCGCCAACTTCTCCCTGGAATGGCCTGCGGGAAAGAGCTTCCTGGAAGCCCTGACGTCCAGGTCCTATCCGAAATCTGAAATCTGAAATCTGGAATCCCCAATGGGGATCGGCTGATTTTCATGTATTGCGATCTTGGGGGGAGCCCGGTGAGTGAAGGCAGATCCGGAGGTTTCGTCGACCTCCACGTCCACACGAACCGATCCGACGGCGACTACACGCCCACGGAGGTGGTGCGCAAGTCCGAGGACATCGGCCTGCTGGCCATCGCGGTGACGGATCACGACACGGTGGCGGGCGTGGAGGACGCGCTCCGCGAGGGCGCCGAGCGCTCCATCGAGGTGGTTCCGGGCGCGGAACTCAGCGTCAAGCACCGGGATCTGACCCAGGTCCATCTCCTCGGATACTACATGGACTGGCGGTCCGAGGAACTGAACAAGATCCTCACGGAGATCCGGGACGCCCGGGTGGGCCGGGGGCGGCGTCTGGTGGAGCGCATCAACAAGGTCATCGCCACGGAGGGGCTGGACCCCCTGGAATTCGCAGACGTGGAGAAGTTCTCCTTCGGCCTCATCGGCCGACCCCACGTGGCCAAGGCGCTCCTCGAGCGGGGCTACGCCAGGGACATCCTTCACGCCTTCCAGAAGTACCTGATTCCCCACAACATCCCCAAGTACAAGGCCCCCTTCGAGGAGGCCGTCTCGGCCCTGAAGGATGCGGGTGGGATCGCCATCCTCGCCCACCCCAACCTGATCACGCCCGGCTCGCGGCTGAGGCCGGAGATCATCGACGAGCTCGTGGACCTGGGCCTCGACGGGCTGGAGGTCTACTACCAGTCCATGGGCGGTGAGGACGAGGATTACTACCGTACCCTCGTTCGGGAAAGGGGCCTGATCCTCACCGGGGGGTCGGACTTCCACGGCGAGAATTCCTACGGGAACCTGGGCTTCGTGGGGGAAAATCGGCGCGTGCCCTACGGACGCCTCATGGACCTCAAGGCCCGTTATCTCAAGCGTCACACGTTCATGGTGGTGATGAGCGGCCTGCCGGGCTCGGGCAAGAGTTCCCTTGCCGAGCGCATCGCTTCGATCCTCGACGCGGCCATCCTCTCCTCCGACGTCATCCGGACGTCGCACTTCCCGCCGGGAAGCGCGGACCGGGAATTCCGCTACTCCGCCGAGGTCTCCTCGGCCGTGTATCGCATTCTCAGGCTGGAGGCGGAGGTGAACCTGCTCCAGGGGCGTTCCGTGGTAATCGACGCCACCTGCCTCATGCGTGAGGGACGCCCCGAATTCCTCAAGGTGGCCAGGGAGGCCGGGACACCCATCCTCTTCGTTTCATGCACGGCCACCGAGGAGGCCATCCGCGCCCGCGTGGTCGAGCGCAGGCCCGGCGAGAACCACTTTTCCGAGGCCGACCTCGAGGTCTACAGCCGCATGAAGGCCGACCTCGAGGCTCACCCCGAATGGTATGCCAGGCCCGAGAACGACCCCCAGCTCTCGGGCAAGCCCATCATCCGCTGGGATTCCACGCCCGGCAGCGAGGCCCTGTCCATCGCCCAGGATCCGGACAATCTCGCCTATATCCTGAGGTTCACGCTGGCTTAGGGCTTGTAAGACCGGACCGGTGAGAGGGCTTTAATTCAGGGATTCAGGGATTCAGGGATTTAGGAATTTAGGGATTGATAATCCCTAAATCCCTCAATTCCTCAATTCTCTTCAGTCAGTCGATGAGATGCACCCGCTTCAGGGGCCAGAAGACCATGAAGGCCTGGCCGATGAGGTTTTCCCTGGGGACGAAGGGGGCGAACTCCTCTCGGGCGTCGAAGTTCTTCACCTCCCTGCGCGACAGGTGCCACAGGTAGCCCGTGGTGTCGAGGATGTGGATCTCGCCGCTCAGCTCGTTGCGGGACCAGTGGTCGCCGCCGTACTCACCCACTATCTCCCGCCCGTCCTGGAGCTCGAAACGGATCTTCTTCCAGAGGCGGCTGTCCTTGGATGAGGTGCAGTTGTCGCCCAGGGCGAAGTAGCAGTCCTCAGGAATACGCAGGGGGCCCAGAGTGCCCAGGATGCCGTCGCTGTCCTCGAGGTAGTGGATGTCGCGGTACAGGGCAAGGCCGGACATGGACAGGCATCCTCCGCCGGCGAGGCCCAGGCGCAGGTTGGGCCGAAGCAGCAGGGAGTAGAAGTTCCCGGGATCGAAGCCGTACTCGAGAATGGGCCGTCCACCGGCTTCCACGCGGATCCGGCCGTCGACGTTCTCGAAGGCGAGACGGGTCTTGCGGC
>JBDHKE010000116.1:0-11568 GCA_039586555.1 Gemmatimonadota bacterium
TGCGGGGTGTATGGGAGATCTACACGATCAACCCCGACGGCACGGATCTGAGGCGTTTGACCACGATCGATATTTGGCCAGGCCTACCCTGGAACCCCGGGCATATCTGGCCCGCGTGGTCACCGGACGGGTGGAAGATCGCCTACACCCTGGTGGAAGGTGGGGAGGATCAGGACATCTACGTCATCAACGCCGATGGAACGGGGCAGACTCGCCTCACCACTGTTGCCGGGCGCGACAACTACCCGGCCTGGTCGCCGGACGGCTCGAAGATCGCCTTCTCCAGCGACCGTGACCAACTCGGCGTCCTGAACATCTACGTCATGAACGCGGACGGCACGGACCAGGTGCGGCTCACGGAAGGGAGCCACAACGAGAGGCCCACCTGGTCCCCCGATGGCTCGAAGATCCTGTTCAGCAGCATCCGAGATTACGCCTGGGAAGTCTACATGATGAATCCCGACGGCACCGGCCAGGTTCGCCTGACGGATCGCCCCGATGGGGAAGCCTGGCTATCGGGCCCCAACGCGTGTTCCCCGGACGGCTCCCGGGTCCTCTTCACGTCCGCCCCCGAGGGGAGCTGGGACGCCTACGTGATGAATGCCGACGGCACCGGCCAAACGAGGCTGACCGATTGGGAGGGGTCCGAGGAACCCGCCGCCTGGTCGCCGGACGGGACCCAGATCCTCTTCACCTCGACGAAGACGAACCTGATCTACTACATGAACGCGGATGGTACGGGAGTCACGTCCGTGAGCCAAGCCGTGGACGGAGGCTCCATGTGGCCTGACTGGAGTCATGGCAGCGGAGCCTTGAGCGCGCCCAGGAGGGCATCTTCCATTCCGGGTCGGTGAATCCGGCAAGGGGCCCCTGCGAAGGAGCAGGGGCCCGTGTGAAGTGACAGAGCAAATCGGTCTCCTGGCTCGCAGACGATTTCTCGCTGCCCTACCTTGCGGAGGACGGCAAGAGCACGAGACCGGTCGTTCGGGCCCAGACGGCCCTGCTAGGCCGCAGCCGGTTGGATCGTGAGTCTCACGCTGTCGCGAGAGCACTGAGCCCCTGTGCGGCGATCAGCGGACTCACTGCGCAAGAATGCGGCGTACCGTCCGTTAGGCTTGATAGGAAACTGAGTCCGGCGCCAAACCGACGAATGAGTGGATGCCAGAGCACATGATGTCGACGGGAAGACCACCGACGGACCATCTCAGCGGCGAGGATCTCGCGGCCTACCTGGACGGTGAGCTCGAGGCAGCGGAAAGAAGTCGCATCCAATCGCATCTTGCGGACTGCGACTCGTGCAGGGAGGAGGTGGTCGAGCTGACGGCCCTTGTCCATGCCGATACCCGGCACAGGCGGTGGACCATAGCGGTGCCGGCGGCCGCGGTCGCCGCCATCGCGGCTGTGCTGCTCGTGAGTCCGCTGGTGCAGGACGGCGCGGACGCACCTGGAGAGAGAGTACGCGGGCCCGAGTTGGCGTCGGAACGAGAGGCGGTGCTGGAGGTGCGGGCCCTTGCGCCGGCTCTCGAGGCGACGGTCGATCGGGACTCCCTCCGGTTCTCGTGGGAGGGCCTGGAGCCTGATGCCACGTACCGATTGACGCTCACCGATGAGGGTGGCGATCCGCTGTGGACCCACGAGACGTCCGGAACGGCGCTCCTCCTTCCTCCAGACGTGGAGTTGCAGCCGGAGGGGAGCTATTTGTGGTTCGTGGACGCCCTCCTTGCCGACGGCCGCACCGCTACTTCGGGGGTATTGAGCTTCAAGACCGTCCGGTAGACGGCGGCGAAGGCGGCGGCCCTCCAGCGCGCGCCGCGAGCCCCAGGCCATCCCTCGACCCAACCCTTTCATGCGCCGTTTGTGCAACTGCCCTATCTTGGGTGTAGCTGTCCCATCTCGCCTGACTCTGACCGCGGTCCCCCGTCAGGCCGTTGCACGGAGGCGGTGACGAGCCGAGGGCCGGCTCCGTCACCGTTCTCTCGCCATGAGAAGAAAGCTCGCGCTCGCCGCTCTGGTGCTGACAGCGCCTGCAGCCGTCGCCTGCTTCACCGGTGACGGGTCCGAGCCGCCGGCGTCCTCGGATCCTGATGCTGCCCCAGCGGGCTCGGGCGCGGAAGCCCTTTCTCCCACCTCCGATAGTTGTGCATCAACGTGCTCCAGCGTCGACTCCCTCCAGGCTCTGGGTGAGGAGGTTTACGCGGCAGGTCAGATCGCTACCGCTCGTGCTCTTTTCGGAAATGCTCTGGACGAGGCGCGGCAAGAGGAGGATCAGGCGGGCATCGCCCGCTCGCTGACCTGGCTGGCGCAGGCAGCCTGGCGGCTCGGTGACTATCAGGAGACGCGGCGGCTGGGCGAGGAAGCCCTTGCCATGAAGCTGCGCCTGCGCATGGAGGAGGAGCTCTTCCGCTCGTACAACGTCCTCGGCCTTGTGTCCTGGAACGAGAGCCGGCTCCTGGACGCGGTTGAGCTGTTCTCCCGGGCCACGGAAGTCGCCGAAGCGGCCGGGGACTCGGCGAACCTTGCCAAGGTCCGGAACAACCTCGCCCTGGTCCAGACCAGCCTGGGCGAGTTCGAGGAGGCCCGAACCGGCTTCCTGACTGCGCGGGCGACGGCTCAGGCTCTGGGTGAGCTTCTGATCGAGGGGCGTGTGCTCATCAATCTGGCCATGCTCGCTACGGAGATCGGCGACCCACGGGCGGCGATCCATCATCTTCAGGAAGCGCGCCCTCTTCTGAGGGCCGCGGACGATCCCATCGGCGAGCAGAGCGCCCTCGGCCATCTCGGAGCGGCGTACGCGGCCGTCGGTGAGTCGGGTAGAGGGGTCGCCACCCTGGACAGCGCGCTCCACCAGGCTCGCACGCACGGGCTCAAGCAGGAGGAGGCCAGTAATCTCGAGCAGCTCGCCCAGCTTCATCGCGAGGCTGGCAACCTCACGCGGGCACTCCAGCTCTTCGATGGCGCACGGCAGATCAATGCGGAATTGGGGCTGAATGACGAGTTGGCCACCGACCTCATCTACGAAGCCCAGATTCGCGCCCGGCTCGGCAACCCGGAATTGGCGCTGAAGGACGCGAGGGAAGCCCTTCGCATTCACAGGGAGATCGGGTCTCCACTGCGGGAGATCGAGGACCTGGTTGTGCTGGCCGAGCTGTCTCACGACGCCGGCCTGCGGGAAGAGTCCCGGGTGTGCCTGGCGGCCGCAGAAGAGCTGGCCGACCTCGTCGGGGTCCGCACGGCCCGTTTGCCCGTCGCCCTTAGCCGGGCCCGCGTTGCCGACCGTGAACACGATGCGCGGGAGGTTCTCCGGACTCTTGCCAGCGCGGAAAGTGACCTGGGGAAGGGTGGATACGACGTGGAGTGGGAGGCGCACGCCCTGCGAGCCCGCGCCTACGCCCGCATCGGAGCGTTGGACTCGGCGGTCTCCGAGGGGCGAGGCGCCATCGCGGCGATCGAAAATGTTCGAGGGACGTTCGGCTCGGGAGTGCTGAGAGAGTCCTACCTGCGGGAACGTGCCACCACCTACGCGGATCAGGTGACCGTGCTCCTGGAGATGGGGCGCGTCAGTGAGGCCTTCGAGACGGCGGATGCCGCTCGTGGCCGGGCCCTGCTGGAGAGCATCGCCTCGGGCGGATCGGTAGTGCAGGAGGCCGGCGGTGGAACACTCCAGAGCCTGGCCAGGGGAGACCAGCTGTTGCGGCGCATCGAAGAGCTGAGCCGCACTCTCGACGAGATCGAAGAGCTGGGGATCGACCAGGAGAGCGAGGAGCAGGAGGCCCAGGCGGAGCGGCTCCACACCGAGCTGCAGAGGCTTCGCTCCGAGTATTCCGCGACCCTGATCAGGGCCCAGGAACATGACCCCGTGGGCATGGCCCTGCTCGGCGCTCGCACGCCGGGCGCGGCGGAAGTCACCGCCGCGCTGCTACCCGGCGAGGCGCTGCTGGAATACCTGGTGCTTCCCGACCGCGTGCTTCTCTTCGCCGTGACGCGGGATGGAGTCAGATTCTTTGCAAGAGAGACCCCTAGAGACCGTGTCGCCGGCAGGGTACGTGTCGCCAGAGGAGCGCTCGGGCAGTCAGAGGCGAGTCCTGGAACGAGCCTCGTCGCCCTGGAAAGGCTGTACGAGGAGCTGCTGGAACCCGCGCTGGAGGCAGGAGCGCTCTCCGGGGTGGAGCGGCTGATCATCGTGCCTCATGGAGAGCTGACCTACCTCCCATTCTCTGCCCTCCGTGACCCCAGCAGCGGTCGTCATCTCGTGGAGGACTTCGCGATCACGCATCTCCCGACCGCGGCCGCGCTGCCGGTGCTGCGAGCGCGGGTGGCCGGTAGCCCAGCCGAGCAGCTCGGCCATGCTTCCGCGTTCGCTCCGTTTCCTGGGCTCCTTCCCGGTACGAACCTCGAGATCGACGCGGTCCGGGAGGCGCTCGGAGATGTCTCACTCTACCGGGGACGGGATGCGACGGAGGGCCAGTTCCGGAATGCCCTGGGCAGCGCACACCTCGTTCACGCGGCCACGCACGGCGTCATGAACGCCCGGAACCCCATGTTTTCCCGCATCGAGCTCGCGCCCGATGCCGGTCACGGATTGGGCAGGGAGCCTACGACCTTCCCGGCGACGGACCGGGACGGACGCCTTGAGGTTCACGAGCTTTTCAACGCTCCGATGAAGGTGTCCCTCATCTTCCTGTCAGGCTGTGAGACCGCCATGGGCGCGGGCTGGGCTACGGCCTTCGGCAGGGGTGAAGAGTTTGCCACCCTCGCGCAAGCGTTCCTGCATGCGGGTGCTGCCAACGTCATCGCCACACTCTGGCGCATCGATGACCCTGGAGCAGCCGCGTTCGCCGGGAGTTTCTACTCCGAGCTGCGCGATGCCCGGTCACCGGCCGAAGCCCTGGCCCGCGCGCAGCGATCCATGATCGCCCATCCCGACTATGGCCAGCCCTTCTACTGGGCGGCCTATCGACTGACCGGCAGCGGAGAGTTGCCCGCTCCCGCGCAAGAACCGGGGCTAGTGTCCGTTAGAGAATAGTGTCTGCTGGAAAGCAACGAAGCGCGGGTGCACCGCGCTCGCAAAGCTGGGACAGGATCATGCAGTACGAACGCAGTGCCCTGATTTGGAGTCTCGCTCTCACGTTCCTCGCACTGGTGACCTGCTCGGAGCAGCCACCGACCACGCTGGAGGATCTCTCGATCCAGGCCGCGAAGCCCGACGGGACTGGCAAGCCGGTCAAGGTAGAGGCAACCGATCCCTCCAGCGCGGAGCAGGAGACCATCGAGCTGGATGTACGGGTACTGGGCTCGGGGTTCGACGACGGATCCGTGGCGACGTGGCTCAAGGAGGGCGACCCCGCGGGGGTGGAAACCCACTCCACCGACTATGTGAGCGACGAAGTGCTGGTGGCGAACATCTCCGTCGCCGCTGACGCGCGCATCGGCTTCTGGGACGTGGAGGTCATGACCCTGCGGGGCAAGAAGGGGATCGGGATCGAGAGCTTCGAGGTGAAGGAGAAGACTCCGCCGGGGCAGGTCGAATTCGACGCCTACACCCAAATCGACCTCGGCACCCTGGGAAGAAGGAAGGGCACCAGCAGGGCGCACAGCGTTAGTGATCCGTTCGCCGACGGTATGATGCTCGTCACCGGAGAGAGTCAGCAGACCGCCAATAGCGACCTGTTGCCCGTCATCTGGGAGGTGACGGTGACGGCAACCGACACGTCATGGATCGGCCCCACCCCACTGCCGCTGCCTTCGCCCAACTTCTTTTCCGGCAGGGCCGGTAGTAAGAGTCTGGCTGGCCAGTTCCTCGTTGGCTGGGTCTTCAAGTCGGAATACATCAACGGGGAGCCGATCGCGAACGCCGTCCGGTGGCGCTACGAGAGCGGGGTGAACGAAGTCCTGACCTTCGAGCCGTACGTACATCCGACCGACCCGGACGTGGTGTTTCTCGCCTCGGCCGGTCGCGGTGTGAACGATCTTGGCGACGTGGTCGGGAATTCCTCCTCCAACCATGCCGTGTTCTGGGACGTGGACGGGGATGGGGAGGACGAGTTTGGGGGTTCGAAGATCGCGACGTTCTGGGATGGCGTCTACGGAGAGGCCACGCCCCTTTTCACTCCCCTGCGGGGCCTGAGCATCGCCTATGCCGTCAACAATCAGAGGTACGTGGTTGGTTACGGCCAGGAGGTGGGCTACTTCAATCCGGGTGGGGAACTGGAGGGGCACGCGGTCCTCTGGTTGCCGGATGGCACGCCCTGTGATCTCGGGGTGCCCGGCGTCAGCAGCGAGGCTTTCAACCTTACGGACCTGGGTAGCGCCAGTCCAACGACGTTCTACGTCTCGGGAACCTCCGATTCCCGGGGGTCGGTCTGGGAGGTAGAGCCCCATGCTCCTGGAGCTGACCCGCCCTGCACCATCGTTCAACAGTGGACGATGGATGTGGAGTCGATCGTCGGGGGTATCAGGGTCGTGGACGGCGGATGGGAGACGGTGGGGAGGGGCCAGATCATCACACCAGGACAGGATCATCCCTTCGCGTGGCGCCAGGATATTACGGGTTTGACGGTGACGCCACTGGGGGAGGTTGGCCGCGCCTATATAGTGAACGGCAGCGGCAGCGTCGCCGGATACATCCCGGTGAAGGACCTCGAACACGCCGTGCTCTGGCTACCTAAATGACCCTGAGCCGCATGGCGTGACGGAGGTAGTGGCAGCGCGCCAAAGCACAGGAGCCCGGCTTCTCAGGCGAGAGGCCGGGCTCTCAGCATCGACACCTATTCAAGATTGACTAGTTGATACTGACCAACTATCTTGGGGTTCCTCTTTGCCAGTGGAGGGGCGAGGATGACGGTGGAATCCCTGCGGTCAGCCGGATTGGAGCGCGAGCTGCTCCTCCTGGGACTCGTGCGCCGGCGCGACAGACACGGGTACGAACTCGCGGAGTTCGTGCACGCGCATCTGGGGATGTTCTTCGATCTGAAGAGGGCGACCGCCTATCATCTCTTAGGCAAGATGGAGGAGGCCGGTTGGATCGTCTCCAGGGAGGAACGGGAGGGGCGACGACCGACGCGGCGCGTCTACGCGATCACGGAGGAAGGGGAAACGATCTTCCAGGAGCTTCTCCGTGACAGTCTTCAGGACTTCAAGCCCGCGTCGTTCCCGAGCAGCGTGGCGCTGCTGTTTCTGGACGCCCTGCCCGGAAGCCGGGGATCCGAACTCCTGGAGAGGCGGGCAGAGAAGATCCGCGCCCTCCTGAGCGAGTTGGAAGCAGACGCAGCCCATGGGCCTCACGCCCTGCTGGACCACCGGATCCGATACCTCACCATGGAGCTGGAATGGCTCGACGAGGTGAGGGAGGGCCTCGACAGTCCATGAGGAAGCTTCTTCTCCCCGCCCTCGTGGTGGCGGTGGGTGCCGCCGCGTGGGTCGTTCTTCAGCGGGTCGTCCGCCCCGGGGAAGGCACCGCGGGTGAGGACCCGCTAAGGACGGCCACCGTGAGCCGCCGGGACATCGGATCCACCGTTCTGGCCACCGGCGTGATCCGGCCCAAGGTCGGTGCCGAGGTACAGGTGGGCTCCCGGGTATCCGGCATCCTGCAGAGGCTCCATGTGGATGTGGGCGACCGGGTGGAGGCCGGACAGATCCTGGCCGAGCTCGATCCCACGGAGTTCAGCGCTCAGGTCGCTCAGGCGCGAGCGGCTCTGGAGAACGCCGTCGCGGAGAAGGAATTCGCCGAGGCCGAGCTGCGGCGCGCTCAAGGACTGGCGGACAAGAACTTCATTCCCGAGAGCGAGTACGACGCTGCCCAGCGCGCCTACAGGGTGTCAGCGGCCCGGGTCGGCCAGGCCGAGGCGAACCTCAGCTCCGCCGAGATCATGCTCGGATACACGAAGATCCGGGCACCCATCGCTGGGGTCGTGGCTTCAGTATCCACTCAGGTGGGAGAGACGGTGGCGGCATCCTTCGCCGCCCCCACGTTCGTGACCATCATCGATCTGGAGCGCCTGGAGGTCTGGGCATACGTGGATGAGACGGACATCGGACGGGTGGAGGTGGGCCAGGAAGCGACGTTCACGGTGGACACGTACGTAGGCACGGACTTCGAGGGACGGGTCACCGCGATCCGACCCAGGGCCGAGATCATCGACAACGTGGTCAACTACGTGACGGTGATCGAGATCGGAGACCGGCAGGGTCGTATCCTTCGGCCGGAGATGACCACCACGGTGAACATTATCCTGGAGGGGCGCAGCGAAGTGGTGGCGATCCCCAACGGGGCGGTCCGCCGCGACGGGAATGGGAGCTTCGTCCTCGTCGTGGAGGGGGAGGGGCTTGTCCGGAGAGCCATCAGGACCGGGTATCGCGGGCGAGAGTACACGGAAGTCACGGACGGCCTGGCGGAGGGAGAAGTCGTGGCCGCGGGGCCGGTGAACGCCGAGCGGACCCGGACTCGCGGACCTTCGTGATCGCACTCCGCGACCCCAACATCCATACGATGGCGGAAGAAGGGAGGTAGCCGTGTCGGGCATGCCAGAGATGATCGTGCTGGATCGGGTGAGCAAGACGTATCGGAAGGGCTCCGAGGAGATCCGGGCCGTGGCGGAGGTGTCCCTCAGCATCCCGCAGGGAGAGTTCGTCGCCGTGGTCGGCCCCTCGGGGTCGGGAAAGTCCACGTTGATGAACATCCTCGGGTTGCTGGACCGGCCGGACACGGGAAGCTACCGGCTGGACGGCAGAGACGTTGGATCGTTCACCGCCGACGAGCTCGCTCGTCTCAGGAACGAGAAGATCGGCTTCGTCTTTCAGTCCTTTCACCTCCTTCCCAGGACCACCGCGCTGGAGAACGTGGAGCTCCCGCTCATCTATTCGTCGCGCGGGGAAGTCTCAGGCCTGGGAGCCCGTGCACTGGAACAGGTGGGCCTCGCCGACCGGGAGAGCCACCTGCCCAGAGAGCTGTCGGGCGGCGAGCAGCAACGGGTGGCGATTGCCCGAGCCCTGGTGAACGAGCCCGAGGTCGTCCTCGCGGACGAGCCCACGGGAAACCTGGACACGAGGGCGGGTCTCGAGGTGATGGCCATCTTCCAGGACCTGAACCGCCAGGGCAAGAGCGTTGTCCTGATCACCCACGACGTCGAGCTGGCGTCGATGGCGAAGCGCCGAGTCCGGATCGTAGACGGAAGGATCGTGAGCGACGAGGTGGTGGAGGAAGCCCGCGACGCCCGGGCGATCCTGGCGGAGATAGTCCGGGATTACACCCCCTCGCCCTCGCCGGGCGTTTGAGGCGCCGATGGGTCACGCAAGCGGAGTGAGGACGTGTCGATGAAGATCCAGCGACTCGTGAGACATGGCTTTCGCAACATGGGCCGTCACCGCCTCCGGTCCTTCTTCATGATGCTGGGAACCCTGGTGGGAGTGGCGGCTCTCGTGGTGGTCATTGCCCTGGGGCAGGGGACCCAGCAGCAGATCCTGGACAACGTCGGACGGCTGTTCAGCGGATCCAGCGTCCTCCTGACGGCGGGCGGTGGAGGGATGATGGGAGGGCCTCGCTCTGCTGGGCCAACCACGACGCTCACCGTCGCCGATCTGGAGGAGATCGAGGCCACGGTGCCCGGAATCGACGTCTGGGATCCGCAACTGATGATCGGAAGCCGCGAGGTGGTCTTCGAGGGCGGCACCGACGACGCCCGGATCATGGGACAGTCGCACAACGCCGAGCGGGTGTGGAATCGCGGCGTCAGCCGCGGCTCCTTCATCCAGCGTCAGGACGTCCAGACGTCTGCGCGGGTGGCGCTCATTGGTGAGACCACCGCACAGGAGCTGTTCGGGGACCTGGATCCCATCGGCCAGCAGATCCGGATCGGGACCGTGCCCTTCGAGGTGGTGGGCGTTCTGGAGCTCACGGGCACCGATCCCCACGGGTGGGACCGGGACGACGAGATCGTGGTCCCGATCACCACCATGATGCGTCGTCTCATGAACGTGGACTACATCCAGAACGCGAAGCTCCTCGTGCGCGACGGGTACGATCTGGAAGCGACCGTCTCCTCCATCGAGGGGCTGTTGAGGGAGCGGCATGCCCTGGCGGACGACGAGCCCAACGACTTCCACATGATCACCCCGGTTCAGGTGGAAGAGATGATCCAATCGATGAACCGGGTCTTCACGGTGTTCCTGCCCTTGCTCGCCGCGGTCTCCATCGTGGTCGGTGGCATCGTGGTGGCGAACCTGATGTTGATGTCCGTGAACGAGCGAAAGAGTGAGATCGGACTGCGGAAGGCGGTGGGGGCTCGATCGCGGGACGTGCAGATCCAGTTCCTGCTGGAATCAGCGCTCGTCACGGTGACGGGCGGGATTCTCGCGCTGGTACTGGGGTTCCTGATCCTGCTGGGCGTCGCCCGAACCATGGGCACTCCCGTGAGCATGCCCTGGGAGGCCGCCGTCATCGGCATGCTGGCGGCTACGGCGGTCGGACTGGCCGCCGGGGTGCTCCCGGCCAGGCGGGCGGCGGAGCTGGATCCGGTGGAGACGCTGCGCTGAGGTTGGCGGGGAAGCCTCCACAATGAGATTGGCCCGCAACGTCCGGCTCTCGCAGAAAGCCCTGCTTCGACACCCGGTTCGCACGTTCCTGGCTCTCTGCGGCACCGCGGTGGGCGTGGGGGCCGTCCTCGTCATGGTGGCCATCGGCGAGGGAGCCGAGAGGGAGGTGGTGGAGGAGATCGAGCTGCTGGGACGGAATCTACTGGTGGTGAGCGCCGAGACGGCCCCCAGGCTGCCGGGGCGGGCGCGATCGGGTGCCAGCACGGTAACGACCCTCCGGGAGCGGGACGCAGAAGCGATCCTGGAAGCGAGCCCCGCCGTGGCTCTCGCGGCTCCGGCCCAGGACCGTGCCTTCCGAGTCAAGTACGGTACCCTCTCCACCACCGCTCGGGTGCTCGGCACGACCTCCGACTACGAAGAGATTCGCGACTTCCGCACGGTACGAGGGCGATACTTCACCCCCGAGGAAGACCGAGCCGGAGATCGGGTGGCGGTGATCGGCTCTCAGGTCCAGGACATCCTGTTCGGCGACGAGGAGGCGATCGGAGAGATCATCAGGATCGGCACGATCCCCTTCCGGGTCGTCGGCGTGCTGGAGAGCAAGGGAGCCAGCGTGAACGGAGCGGCGAACGAGGACAACCAGATCATCGTTCCGCTTCGCACCGCTCTGCGACGGGTCTTCAACGTCGACCACCTCAAGATGATCTACGTCCAGGTCCGGGACGGCGACGACCTGGAGCAGGCGGAAGCCGAGATCGCGTCCGTTCTGCGGGACCAGCACCGACTCGAGCGCCTCGACCGCGAAGACGACTTCGTGATCCAGAACCAGAAGGTGATCCTGGACGCGGAGCTGGAGACGGTGGCCTCCTTCCGCAGGATGATCGTCGGGCTCGGAGCCGTGGCCCTCGTGGTGGGCGGCGTGGGGATACTCTCCATCATGCTGTTGTCCGTGCGGGAGCGCCGGAACGAGGTGGGTCTGCGGACTGCCGTCGGAGCCCGTCGCCGGGACATCCGGACTCAATTCCTGGTGGAAGCCCTCCT
>JBDHKE010000271.1:0-2831 GCA_039586555.1 Gemmatimonadota bacterium
GGACCTTCCCCTGCTGGTCCGCACCGACACCCGACGCTTCCTGCGGGCGGAGGACCTGGAGGAGGGAGGGAGTTCCGAGCAGTTCTACTTCTTCGACCAACGGTCCCGCCGGGTGGTGGAGGCGCGGCGCGACACGCTGGCCCTGGGCGACGTCGACCCGGCCCTCGAGGGCAGCTTCCCGGTGACGCTGCGAAGCGGTGAGCAGGTGACGGTGACCCCGGTCTTCGTGCTGCTCCGCGCGCACCTGGAGGACTACGCGCCGGAGCGGGCCCACGAGATCTGCGGGGTACACCCCGACGCGATTCGCTCCATCGCCCGCAAGGTGGCGAGCAAGCGGACCTATGTGATCGGAGGGGGAACCTCCTTCAAGTACTACCACGGAGATCTGATGGTTCGCGCCAGCATGCTGCTCCTGGCGCTGACCGGAAACTGGGGGCGCAAGGGATCGGGCAACGGCGCCTGGTCGACCGGGATGTTCGACGGGCTGATGACCCTGGGCAGGAAGGGGCGCGCTGGTGGGGAGAGCACCAGGGCCTTCCTGGACCTCCAGGAGGCCGCGCGCACGGCCATCCGTGAGGAGGATCCCACCCTCAGCGACGAGATGGCGCGGATCGAAATGGCCGCGCGAATGGGATGGGCCGCGGGGCTCACCCCGCCAGCCTTCTTCTGGTACCGCCACTGCGGGTACCGGGAGAACTGGAACCGCGCCGGCTGGGGCGACCCCTCCATGAAGCGCCCCTTCGACGAGTACATGCGGGAGGCGATGGAGAAGGGCTGGTGGTCCGGCGTGGACCGGCCCTCGCAGGACACGCCGCCCCGGGTCCTGTTCAACTGGGGCGGCAACACGCTGCGGCGGGTGCTGGGCGGCCAGAACCAGCTGCTTGAGCACCTCTGGCCCAAGCTCGAGAAGATCGTGACGCTGGACTGGAGGATGAGCACCACCTGCATGTTCTCCGACCTGGTCCTCCCCGTGACCAACCAGTACGAGTCCCCGAACTTCGCCATTCCGAGCCCCCACACCCTGGTCCTCAACTACTGCGATGGCGCGGTCGAGCCCGCCGGCGACGCCAAGAACGAGTGGGAGATCGCCCTGCTGACCACCCGGAAGCTGGCCGAGCGGGCCAGGGCACGCGGGATGGAGTCGTACGTGGATCGCGCGGGAATGGCCAAGCGCTTCGAGGATCTGCCCGACGAATTCACGCTGGGCGGCGAGGTCGTCACCGAGGAGCAGGCCTGCGAGGAGATGCTCCGCGACACGGTCCTGGTGGGGACCATCCCCGAAGGCACCGATCTCGCCAGGATGCGCGAACAGGGTCACGTGCGCTTCCTCGACTGGGGAATCACACCCTTTGGTGTCAATATGGCCAGCGACCTCGACCCCGACGAGACCATGAACCACTGCCGCTGGCACCGGGAGAAGAAGCTCCCCTACCCCACTCTGACGCGGCGCGCGCAGTTCTACATCGACCACCCCTGGTTCCTGGAGGCGGGCGAGGAGCTCCCTACCCACAAGGAGAACCCGAAGATGGGGGGCGATCACCCCTTCGAGATGACCAGCGGGCACAACCGCTGGAGCATCCACTCCATGCACACGAGCAACCGGCTCCTGCTCCACACCCATCGGGGACGGCCCCATGCGCTCGTCAACACCGACGACGCGCGGGAACGGGGCATCGAGGACGGAGACGAGATGCGGGTGTGGAACGACATGGGGGAGTTCTTCGTCCCCGCCAAGGTGGCGCCCAACGTCAGGCCCGGCCAGGTGATCGTGTACAACGGTTGGGAGCCCTACATGTTCCGCGGCTGGAAGGGCCCGATGGACGTGGAGCCGGGGATGGTGAAGTGGCTGCACCTCGCAGGCGGCTACGGGCATCTGCGCTACTGGCCGCTGCAGTGGCAGCCGGTCCCCATCGACCGGGCGATCCGGATCGACATCGAGAGGGCGACCTGACGCCGGAAGGCGGGCTGGCTCAGGCCGGATCGGGAATCCAGCTCCCGTGGAACCCGAAGGGCACGCGCTGGGGGAGCGGTACGGTGGCCACCGGCGGAGCGTCGAAGCTCGCGGCGTCGAGAACCACCAGGGCGCTCCCGTCGCGCGCCTCGTCGTAGACGAAGCTCAGCACCCAGCCCTCGCCCTCGGGTGCGTCCGCCGAGGCGGGCGCGAACACTCCCTCCCCCACCGCACGGCCCGGACCGAACTCGTGCCTCTCCACCTCCCCGGTGGAGAGGTCGTACCGGAGCAGAGCACTGGCCTGCTGGGAGGTGAGGAAATCGAGGTGAAGGGCGTATCCGTAGCGGTGGGCGCGTCCCTCGCGGCGCGGATCCACGCGGGGGAACTCGATGGGCAGGTCGTGGAGCTGCTCCTCGCGGATCGCACCGGAGGCCAGGTCGACGCGGAAGCGGTGCAGGCAGGCGCGGCCGAAGTCCGCCGGGCTCTCGCGCCAGATCTCCGGGTAACGAGCCACGTCCAGCACCACGACGTCTCCATCCGCGTGGGCGTTGAGGGGCTGGAACACGTAGCAGGGCTCGATCTCGAGCCAGCGCACCTGCGCGCTGCTTCCGCCGCGGGGCATGATGCCGAGCCGCGCGCCGTATTCGTCGCTCCAGGCGTAGGGCATGGTCCCCTGCATGGCGCGCCCGGCATCGAAGACCACCGGAAGGTCCATGAAGATCACGTGTCGCTCGGTGATGGCGAAGTCGTGCATCATGGTGGGACCCGGGACCTCGATGACCTCGCTCTGGACCAGCTCTCCCGTCGCGTTCGCGCGGTGGTAGGTGAGGTAGGGCGCAGCGAACCCGTAGCCGAAGAAGTGCATCTCCCCGGTCACCGG
>JBDHKE010000272.1:0-2822 GCA_039586555.1 Gemmatimonadota bacterium
TGGTCTCCGCGCCTTCGGCGCTACTGCCCGACTCACCCGAAGGAGCGAGAACAACCTCAAAACCTTAATGCCCCGGTAGGTGGGACATTTCTGTTTCAACTAAACCTGTGACTTTTCTGTTTCAACGAGACACTGCCTGCGTCCCCCCGGCGTCCCCGGACGGAGAGGTCCGGAACGGGCGCAGAGTTGCCGCACTCGAGCGGAGGGTACGCGGGCACGGCGGCAACGGCATCGCGCTACCCCAATGGTGCGGACTCGTGCCCGGCGCTCCGTGCCCTTGGATGCGATCAGTGACCGCGCTCGACAACGTAGTCGGCGAGGGCCTGCAGGGCCGGATCCACGATGCCCGCTTCCAGAAGGGCCTCACGGGCGATCCGGGCCTGTCGGGCGGCGATGGCCCTCGCTCGATCCAGGCCGTGGACGGAGACGTACGTGGATTTCCCCAGGACCTGGTCGCTGGGCTTCTTCCCCAGCTCTCCGGCTGACGCCGTGGCATCCAGCACGTCGTCCGCGATCTGGAACGCCAGACCGATGGCCTTCCCGTACCGCTCCAGGGCGCGTTGTTCCGCCTCTCCGCTGCGCGCCGCGAGCCCCCCGATGCGGAGGGCGGCGGCCAGGAGCGCCCCGGTCTTGCGCGCGTGCAGGTCGTCAAGGGCCTCGGCGGACAGGGAAGCACCTTCGGCCGCCAGATCCAGGGCCTGTCCCCCCACCATCCCTCCTCCGCCCGCGGCCCGAGTTAGCTCCAGAAGAACCTCGCGAGCTGCGGACTCCCCTCCCAGCACCCGTGCGGACCGGAACGCGCGCAGTGACGCGGCCGGGATCAGCACCGCCGCGGCCCGTGCCGTGGCCTCCTCGCCGTAGACCTTGTGCGGGGTCGCTTGTCCCCTCCGGAGGTCGGCGTCGTCCATGCAGGGAAGATCATCGTGCATGAGGGAGTAGGCGTGAATGAGCTCCAGGGCCACGGCCAGGTCGTAGATGGCATCGTCCGGCTGTGCGGCGCAGGCCCGGTAGGCCGCCACGCACAGAACGGGTCGAATCCTCTTGCCGCCCCCCAGGACGCCGTGCCGGACCACCGGCGCGAGCTCGGGAGCCAGCTCCTCTTCCAGCGAGGCCACGGCCTGGGCCATCCGTTCCTCCACCTTCCTCCGCTCCCGATCCAGGAAGGCCGCAAGGTCGAACCGTTCCCGCCCCCCGTTCACTCCGGCCCTCCCCCTTCCCCCGCGTCATTGCTCCCTTCGCGCCAGCGCCGCGTCTCGGCGGCTTCACCCTCACCGATCAGCTCCTCGACCCTCAGCTCCACCTCCGCCAGAAGCGCCTCGGTCCTGCGGATGTGCCCCACGCCCTCCTCGAACAGGGCCAGTGCCCGATCCAGCTCGAGGTCATCGGCATCCAGAGCCTCGACGATTTCTTCCAGCCTGCGGAGCCGCTCCTCCAGGGTGGGATCGGCCGCCGCCGACGGGTCTGCCCGATCGGGGACCTCAGACACCGGAAGACTCCTTTTTCGGGGATTCCAGGGCCTCACACTTCACCCTCCCATCCACCACCCGGAGAACGAAGCGCAGCCCCGAAGTGAATTCGCTCGCGCGGCGGAGAAGCGAGCCATCGGACCGGAGCGGTACCGCGTAGCCCCTCCTCAATGTGGCCAGTGGAGACAGGGCCTCCAGTCGGCCCGCCGCCGCGGCCAGACGCTGCCTCGGCCGCTCGATCCCGCCACGCATGATCCTCACCAGGTCGCTCCATCGCCCCTCGACGAGGCGGCGTCTTCGCCTCACGCCCGCCCGCAGACCACGAGCCATCCGGGGACTGGCCCTGGCGAGCCGGTCGAGAATCGCAAAACGATCGGGTACCGCCGCCTCGGCGGCCGCGGACGGTGTGGGGGCACGGAGGTCCGCCACGAGATCGGCGATGGTCACGTCCACCTCGTGCCCCACCGCGGAGATCACCGGAACCGGACAGGCAGCGATCGCTCGGGCCACGGGCTCCTCGTTGAAGGCCCAGAGATCTTCGATGGAGCCCCCACCGCGACCTACGATGAGCACCTGCACGAGCCCGCTCTCCCCCAGGGCGCGGACCCCCCGGGCCACCTCGCGGGCCGCGCCTTCCCCCTGGACGCGGGCGGCGCGCAGGATCACCCGGGTCCAGGGAGCCCTCTTCCGCAGCACGGTGAGGATATCGTGAAGCGCAGCTCCAGTGGGCGACGTGACCACCCCCACACTCTCCGGGAAGCGCGGAAGCGCCCGCTTACGCTCCGGAGCCAGAAGGCCCTCGGCATCGAGCTTGCCCCGCAGCCGCTCGAAGGCCAGCCGCCACAATCCCTCCCCCTCCTCCCCTTCCAGCGCCCGCACGACGAGCTGAAACTCCCCCCGCGACTCGTACAGGGTCAGGTAGCCGAACGCCCGCACCCGCATCCCCTCGTCCGGATCCGTGGGAAGACGTTCTGCCTCCGTGCGCCACATCACGCAGCGCAGTTGGGCGAGCTCGTCCTTGAGGCTGAAGTAGCAGTGCCCCGAGCGGGCCCGGGTCCAGTTGGCGACCTCGCCGGCTACCCACACCGGGGGTAGGTGTCGCTCGAGGAGGATGCGGGTGGCTCGATTGATCTGGGAGACGCTCCAGATGCGCGGTTCCGGCGATTCTCTCCCGGTGTCCGCATCCGGATTCCAGAGAGGGGAGCCCCGCCCGGTGCCTGCATCCGGATCCTGGGGAGCGGAACCCCCCTCGGCGCCCGGCTCCGGGTCCCGGGAGCCCCCGTGCCCCCCACCCTCCGTTGACCGCCCTAGGGCGGAGGGGTCGTGGGTCTCCCCGCCCCCCTCCGCAAACAGGTC
>JBDHKE010000020.1:0-93358 GCA_039586555.1 Gemmatimonadota bacterium
TACGATGCCCTCTTCGAGGGCGCCGAGGTGTTCAAGGCGGCCAGCTACATGACCATCACCGGCGCCCTGTTCGTCAGTGTATACTCAGCCTTCCGGGAGGGTCAGCAGCAGTATGCGTCCACTCGCCAGGCGAACACGGCCCTGATCCGGGAGGTGTCTATCCGGAGGGAGGCGGAAAGAGCGGCCCGGGAAAGCCAGGAACGGTATCAGGATCTCCTCGACGGCGCCAGCGACCTGATCCAGGCGACTTCCCCGAACGGCTCCATCCTCTATGCCAACCGCGCCTGGAGAGAGACGCTCGGGTACACGGAGGAGGCCCTTAGGGGCCTGAACATCTTCGATCTCGTGCGCAAGGAATACAGGGCGGCGTACGACGAGATCCTTCGCAGGGTACTTTCCGGGGAGTCCGTGTCGAACCTGGAGGTGGGGTTCGAGGACTCCCAACACCATCCGGTGATTTGCGTGGGCACAGCCAGCGGCAAGTTTGATGGCGGGGTCCCGGTGGCGGTGCGCAGCATCATGCGGGACGTCACGGCAGAACGGCAGGCGGCCGAGGAGCTGGAGGCCTCCGAGGCGAGCATCTCTGCCCTGGTGGAGAGCACCGGAGACGCCATCTGGTCGGTAGATCGTGACCACCACCTAGTCACCTTCAACTCCGCGTTCGCACTGGAGATCGAGGCTCTCACGGGCCGTGAGCCGCTCTCCGGAGATCCACCGGAGGCGCTCCTGGCTTCCGGGGAAGCCGCCTGGATGCGCGACCTCTACAAACGTGCTCTGGAGGGTAAACGGTTCACGCAGACCTGGACCGTGAACGTCGGTGGCGAGACCCGTTCCTTCGAGCTCTTCTACAATCCCGTCCTGAGTCGGCAGGGCGCCTCCGGGGTGGTGGTGTTCAGCCGGGACGTCACGCCCAGGGCCCAGACCGAGGAGGCGCTGCGGGTCGCCAAGGAGGCGGCGGAGACCGCGAATCGGGCCAAGAGCCAGTTCCTCGCCAGCATGAGTCACGAGTTGAGGACACCCCTCAACTCCGTGATCGGCTTTGCCAACATCCTCCTCAAGAACAAGAGCAGAGCTCTTTCCGACAAGGAAGTCGGGTACATCAACCGGGTGCTGGACAACGGCCGACACCTCCTGGTGCTCATCAACGAGTTCCTGGATCTGGCCAAGATCGAAGCGGGTCGAATGGACGTGGAGATTCAGGACGTGGACCTGGGGACCCTGATCCGCGAAACGACGGCTCAGCTCGAAGGCCAGCTCAAGAAGGAGGGGAAAGTCGCGCTGAAGGCCACGGTCCCCGACGAGCTACTTCCCTTGCGCACGGATCGGGACAAGCTGAGGCAGATCCTGATCAACCTCATCGGCAACGGGCTGAAGTTCACGGATGAAGGCTCGGTCTCGGTCGTCGTGGGCGCGGATCCATCGGGGACTCCGCGCTCGGTCAAGGTCGTAGACACGGGAATCGGAATCCCCTCCGACCGCCTCAGGAACATCTTCGAAGCCTTCCAGCAAGCGGACGCCGGCACGTCGCGAAGGTTCGGGGGGACGGGACTGGGCCTCACCATTTCCAGGTCGATCTGCCGTCTGCTCGGCTACGAGCTGACCGTGGACAGCGAGATTGGGAAGGGATCCACCTTCACGATCCACTTCCAGCCGGTGCTCTCCGGCTCGGACAGCCCCGCTCCGGAGCTCGCGCCGAAGAGAGGTGAATCCCGGCAGCGTCCGCTCTCCCGACGGGACGGCGTCTCTGTCAAGGAGGAGGGCAGCCCGCACCCGCAGGGTCGGAGCCCGGGCTCGGAGGAATGGACAGAAGGGGAAGAAGAGGAGGACCATCGTCCCTCGGCGCTGGTGATCGATGATGATCCATCCTCCAGGGTGCTCATGCGAAACTACCTCGAGGAGCTGGGCTTCCGCGTTCTGGCGGCCCGGTCCGGGGGTGAGGGGTTGGGCGTCGCTCGCGTTGAGGTTCCGGACCTCATCGTGCTCAATCTGATGATGCCCGGAATGAGTGGTTGGGAGGTCCTGGGAAGCCTCAAGGCGGATCGGATCCTGAGGGAAGTGCCGGTCATTGTCGCCACCGCGGCCGTGAACGGGCGGGGCTCCTTTCTGGGGACCCTGGAGCTTCTCCAAAAGCCGCTGGATCCCGAGTCATTCCACCGGGCGATCCGGAGCCAGCTGAACCGGGATCCGAAGCGCGCGTTGGTGGTGGATGACGACCTGACGACTCGGGCGCTGGTGCGCCGCTTCCTCGAGGCCGCCGGCGTGGAAGTGGCCGAGGCGGAGGACGGGCACCACGGTCTGCATATGCTGAGCAGGGTGCAGCCCGAGGTCGTGATCCTGGACCTGGCCATGCCCCTCCTGAACGGGTTCGAGTTCCTGAACCGGATACGAGAAACGCCGGGTTATCGCGGCATCCCTGTGGTGGTCATCACGGGTAAGGAACTGAGCGAGGACCAGATCCAGCTCCTGGAGCGCAGCACGTTTGCCCAGTTCGTGAAGGGTCCGGATCTCCGGGATCGGCTTCAGGAGGCTATCGAAGCGTTGTCGAAGAAGTCCTCCTAGCGCGCCGGGTCCCCTCCCATCGCCTGTTGACCTGGATCCATCGTCACGCCAGCGTGTGGGGCATGCTCATCAACAGGACCAGTGAATCATGCCCACATTCCGACACAGCACCCTGCTGAGCCACCCGGCGGAAGAGGTCTTCCGCTGGCACCTGAGGCCCGGGTCCCTGGAGCGACTGACCCCGCCATGGGAGTCCGTCCGGGTGCTGGAGCGAGAAGGAGGGATCGCCGACGGGGGTCGAGTCCTCCTGGGGCTCCGTAAGGGCCCCTCCCAGCTGAAGTGGCAGGTAAGGCACACCGCCTTCGAAGAAGGCCGGATGTTCAGGGACGAGCAGGTGTCCGGCCCGTTCTCTCGATGGATCCACACGCACCGCTTCGTGCCTGTGAACGAAGGGCAGTGCCGGATGGAGGACGAGGTGGATTGGCAGGCTCCGCTGGGCACGCTGGGCCAGGCTTTCGGGGGGCGCTTCATCGAGGAGACCCTGAGGCAGCTCTTCGCCTTCCGCCACAGGCGCCTCGCCGCCGACCTCAAGCGCCACGGCACGTACGGGGACGCTCCCCTCACCGTGGCCGTGACCGGTGCCACCGGGCTCATCGGCGGAAACCTGAGCCGATTCCTCACCACCGGCGGGCACCAGGTACGGCCGCTGGTTCGCGGAGGGAAGCCGTCGCCCGAGGGTGCGATCTCCTGGGACCCGGCCAGAGACAGCATCGAAGGAGAGGCGGTGGAGGGTGTGGATGCCGTCGTGCATTTGGCCGGTGAGCCAATCTCCGGCATCCGGTGGACGTCGGAGAAAAAGCGGGCCATCGAGGAGAGCAGGGTTCAGGGGACCGCGCTTCTCGGCCGGACACTGGCCGCGCTGCGAACTCCACCGAAGATCCTGGTCAGCGCCTCCGCCATCGGTTTCTACGGCAATCGCGGGGACGCGATCATCACAGAGAAGAGCGATTCCGGCAAGGGATTCCTGCCCCGGGTCTGCAGAGCATGGGAGGCTGCCACGGGGCCCGCCCGGACGGCCGGGATCCGCGTTGTCACCCTCCGGACCGGTGTGGTCCTCAGCTCCGAAGGGGGCGTTCTGAGAACCATGCTGCTACCGTTCAAGGTGGGAATCGGAGGGAGAGTCGGGGGTGGAAGGCAGTACGTGAGCTGGATCGATCTGGACGACCTCGTCGGCCTGATTCATTTTGCTCTGGTCAACCCGAGGATCTCCGGGCCGCTCAACGCAACCTCGCCTCATCCGGTGACGAATGCCACCCTGGCCACCACGCTGGGCCGAGTGCTCAACCGGCCGACGGTGGTCCCTCTACCATCGTTTGCGGTGCGCGCCATATTCGGTGAGATGGGCCAGGCCCTCCTGCTCGATGGAGCGCGAGTCCTGCCCCGCAAAGCCGAGGAGGCGGGCTTCGAGTTCTATAGGCCCGGCCTGGAGGAGTCCCTCCGCCACCAGCTCGGCCGGGTGCAGGAGACGCGCTAACGGGGAGAAGAGCCGAGTCGGAGAGAGGCAGAGACGCGAGCAAACCTTCTCAAGGGGCTCCGCCCTGCTCCCCCTTTCCCGGGGGCTCTTTGAGCATCTCGCCGTCCGGACCCAGGGGAGGGTAGGGGACTCCGGCGTCACGGCAGAGACGGGCCTCCCTCGGGTACGCCCATTCGAACAACGTCCGCGCGTACGCGTCTTCCGGAAGGCGAGACCGATCGTACATTCCTGCGGACATTCGCTGCCGAAACGCTTCGTACAGCAGGAGTGCGGCCGCAACAGATACGTTCAGCGACTTGACCATCCCCACCATGGGAATGCGAACGGCGCCATCCGCCAGCTCCAGCGCCGGGTCGCTCACACCGTAGAGCTCCGCCCCCATCATGAAAGCCACCGGGCGACTGAGATCCACTTCTCGATAGTCCTCCGCGTCCTCCGTCAGGTGAGCGGCCAGCACCCGGTAGCCGGACCGGTGAAGGACCGATACGGCCACGTCCACATCCGGGTGTCGGACAATCTTCATCCACCGTTTGGTGCCTCCGGATGTGTGGTGGTGGATGTCGATGCCCCTCTCCGGTATCACGGCGTGAACCTCCAGAACGCCCACCGCGTCGCAGTTGCGGAGAATGGCCGAGAAGTTGTGTGGCTTGTTGACTCGCTCCATCAGCACGGTCAGATCCGGCTGCCTCCTGTCGAGGACCCGCTTGATCCGCCTGAATCGTCTCGGGTTCATCGCCTCTTCGCTCGGAGTCCCGGATGCATCATCTTGGCGTCGATGTTATTCATGGATTGATTCCTACGGTAGACCGGCAATCGGCAGGAGGGAAGATGCATCAACGCCACGCAGCGCATGTACTCGTGGCCGGCCTCGCCGCCGTGGTCTTGAGCTGCAGCAGCGGCGGGCTCACGGTTCCTTCCTTCACGTTCGAGGACGGGCTCGAGAATTGGCAGCCAAGGGGTGTCGACCTGGACGACCCCCCGGTGACATGGACCATCGAATGGACCGGCGAAGAGGCCTACGAGGGGGAACACTCCGTCCGCCTGAGTCTGAACAACCTCAACGGCCAGGCGAAGATCTGGATCGAGCGGGAGTTTCGCCTCGATCCGAACCGGACATACCGGGTGGACGTGTCCTACGCTCTGGGGACCTCTGACGCCGTGGGGACCGATCCCTGGACGCTCATTGCCGGGGTACATCACGAGCCCCCCAGCGCGGCCTCGGAGCTCACCTACCGGGGCGACACCCCCAAGGGATCCGCCTCGCCCGCTGTGGAGTGGGTCGCCAGGAGCCACCAGGTCACCCTTGCCTCCGGAACGGCGGGGAGCCTTTACGTGGCGGTGGGTGTGTGGGGAAGAGGGGTGGAGAGCCGCGTATACTACCTGGATGACCTCAGGGTCGTGATCTCGGGAGCCTAGTCTCATGCCTGCCCGCCCGGGCCCGGACCTGGAACCGCTGGTTCGGTCCATATCGAGCCCGGCCACCGCCATCGTACTCGATTCTGGAGGTCTTTCCGCCCTGGGCATCGTGCGCGCCCTGGGGAGGGCTGGGGTAGAGGTCTGGCTGGCCGGGGCCGATCGGAACTCTCCGGCGTCCAGAAGCAGGTTCGTGCGACGCACGCTCCGGCTCCCCCTCCCGCGGAAGGTCGACGCCTACCACGCGGCGCTCCTCTCTGCCACGGACCGGGAAGCCCGGCAGCTTCTCCTTTACGCCTCGAATTTCTGGACGGCTCACGCCGTGGCGCACTGTGACCCCGACCTTCCCACGAACGTGATCCACCACCTGCCCGCCTTCGATCTGGCGCGCTCCTGTTTGTCGCCGGTTCGCTTCGCCCACCTGTGCGAGAATCGCGGCTTGCCGGCGCCGGAGACCCGGATCTGCGAGGATGCGTCCGAAGTGGCGGTCGCTCGTGTGGAGTTTGGGGGGAGGGTGATCCTGAAGCTCGAAGCACCAACGGAATCGTCTTCCGCCGGTGAAGACGCCCCGACGCCCGCGGACCGCGAGCTAGCCCATCTGCTGGAACCGGATCGGGAGCTTCCCCATTCGGTGGTGATCGCTCTGGAGCGGGGGGTCCCCTGCGTGATTCAGCGATTCATCCCTGGACCGCAGCGGTCCACGGTCCACGTCCAGGCGTACCGGGGGATAGGGGACGCGAAGATGCGCACGTTCGTAGGGCAGTGGCTCCGCACGATGCCGGGGGATCCTCACCGGGAGATTCTGGTTCGCAGTCGCTGGGCGCCCTCGGCGAGCCGGCTGACCGGGGAAGTCCTCGAGGCACTGGACTACCGAGGCTTCGCGGGTGTCGAGCTGCGCCGCCATCTCCGATCGGGACGGTTCAAGGTCGTGTCCCTGCGGCCCTACTTCGGACCCTCCTGTGGACTGCCCGAGCGCGCGGGTCTCAACCTTCCTGCCCTAGCGTACCTGGATCATCACGGCTTGCTCGAAGAGGTGCCCGGGGTGATGCAGACGGAGGGGCTTCACTGGTGGGATGTCTCCGGAGCCCTGCGCGGGCTCGGAGCCCTGGGGACCGCCTGGAGAAGTCGCGTTGAGTTGCTGGCTCCCCCAGCCGGCAGGACCGTCTTCGCCCGCTTCTCTGCGGATGATCCTCACCCCGGCGTGGCGTTTCTCCGGCGGCGTTCCGGGGAGATCGGCTCCGGCGCTTCGTAGTCTACCGTCGCGAGGGGGCTCCGGCGACGGTCGGTCGCTCTACCTCCTCTCCGTGGCCTCCTGAATGTGGGCCTGGAGCAGCGCGTTGCGGAATTCCCGCCCCGGGCCCTCGGAGAGGGGTGCGAGAAGCTCGAACACCTCCCGGGCCCGTGCGGGATTCCCCTCTTTGAGGTAGGAGACCACGGATCCGTCCAGCACCAGGGCCGGGTCCAGCCATCGGTCCCCACCCACCAGCGCCTCGATCAGAGCCGGCGCCGCCGCGGCAGAGCGGTGAAACCCCCACCCGGCAATCCCCGCGAGAAAGTCGATCGCTGCGGCGGCCTCGACGGGGCCCTCGTGCCGGTTCACGAAATCGCGTGAAGATTCGAGAAGCTCTCCATCGATCTCTCCAGCCGACCCGCCGTGGAGCGCCGCCACAACAGCGGTGACCTCGCCAACCCAGCGTCTCCAATCGTCCGGTGGTCCGGGAACAGTGAGCGACTGCGCCAGCCGGCGGTAGCGACCCAGAGCCGATCCGAATTCGCCGTAAGGGATCTCGGCCGGAGAGCCACCGGCCTCCCGTGCCGACCGGAGCCACGCGGATTGCGCCTGGGCTCGCATCGGCGGAAGTCCCCACACGGGAGGGTGCGAATAGGAGTCCAGCCGAATCTTCCGACGCCCGGCCAGCGCCGCCACGACGTCGAACCATTCGGTGGCGAGCGCGAAGATCCCGTGGGCGGCGTGATCCAGAGCTCGCGCCTGGTCTGCGCCCAGGTCCAGGTAGGGCCGGAAGTCGGAGTTCGGTGATGCTTCCCGGACGATCAGGGGAGCGATCTCGGCCCGATCGAAGAGGCGGATGGCGTCCAGAAAGGGCTCCGTGAACGGCGGGACGTGTCTCAGATCGTCCCGGATCGTCGGCAGTCCGAAGACGCTCCAGTCCGGCTCCGGCAGGGTGGGGCGGGTGCCGGCCACGACGAGGAGATCCGTATCTCCCACGAGGAAGCAGCGATACGCCGGGAAGACCTCGTGGATCGCGGCGAGCACGGTCAGAACAAGCTCGTCCGTGATCTCGTACAGTTGGATCCACTGGGCGAAGACACCGTCCGAGGAGAGGAAGGAGCGAACCCGCTGGTAGAACTCGATGGTGAACAGACCGGCGACCCCGCTCACCCAGGGATTGGACGGCTCGGAGAGGATGAGATCCACTCCGGGGCGGCCGAGCGCGAAATAGGACTTCGCGTCATCGATGACGAACAGGGAGCGCGGGTCGTCGTAGACCCTTCGATTCGCGGGATAGAACAGCCGGGCTCCCGCGATCATCTCCGGCTCGATTTCCACGGTGACGAGGCTTTCGAGAGACGAATGACCCAGCAGGAGGTGGCCCGAGACTCCCGAGCCGTGACCGATCACGATCCCCCTTCGAGGTTCGGACACGTGTGCCAGGGTCACGAGGGCGGCCAGGGTCTGGGTAGACTCGTCCTGGGTCCGGATGGGGAGCGGCTCCACTGGATTGCCGGCGGCGGTGATCCAGCGGTAGGTGAGCGACGCGTCTGGCTTCCCGTTGGTGGTCAGGACCACGAGATCCCCCGATCGATGAACGCCCACAGAGGCGGTGCGGCCGTCGGCGTAGAAGTAGACCGGTCGCTCCTGCTCCTGCGGGACCCGCCCGTATCGGAACACCCCGCTGGTGAGCACGGCTCGATCGAACCGGAGCCCCAGAGCCGTGCCCGCCGCGAGGACCATCGTCGCCCCGGCCGCGGCGGCAGGCCTCAGAACCCTCCACCGTCCCCGCTCCCCTCGTGCCAGCAGCGCCACCCCCAGTGCCATGTCGAGGGTGGCACCGGCCACCAGCATTCCTTTGAGCCCGAGCACCGGAAGCGCCACCAGGCCCGCCATGGCCACGCCCACCACGGATCCGAGCGTGTTGACGCCGTAGACCCAGCCGATGGATCCCTCCCCCGCCCCTGCCCGCAGCAGGGTGCCCGTGATCAGGGGCAGGGTCATTCCCGCCAGGACCGTGGACGGCAACATCACTGCCATCGCCAGGGCGTACCGCGCGAAGGAGAATAGCGCGTACCCTTGCCCGGACGACTGAATGCGGCCCGTCAGCTCGGCCATCACGTCGAAGGATGCCAGGTAGACCGGAAGAGTGGCGAGGGCTGCCACCCCCATGATCCACTGGATCCACCCCAGGAGGCGCACGGGACTCGAGGATCCGTCGACCTTGGGTCCGATGAGGAGGGAGCCCAGCGCCAGCCCGAGGATAAAGGCTGACAGCATCAGCTCGAAGGAGTGAGTCGCGCTCCCCATCACCAACGAGAGCATGCGGATCCAGCCGATCTCGTAAGTGAACGAGGCCACCGCCGTGAGGAAGCTCACGCTCAACAGGAGCACCGCGAGTCCCCTCGGGCCACCGGAGTCCGAAACCGTCGTCAGGGGCGTTCGCCGCGCCACTTCTCCGGCGTCGGCTACCCGGATGGGGGTGGTGGCGGCCACCAGAGCTGCCACGCCCGCCGCCGAGAGGTTGAGGAGCGAGGCGGCCAGGAGAGTGCCCGGGAGGAAGAGGTGGGCGATGAGGACGAACCCGGCCAGAACCACGCCCGCGGCGCCCCCCAGGGAATTCGCGAAGTAGAGTCCAGCCAGGGAACGACCCGCGGCTTCAGGGAAGCGCCGGAGGAATCCCGCGGCCATGAGGGGGAAGGTGGTTCCCAGGAGCACGGACTGGCCCAGGATGAGCAGGATCGCCAAGGCCCACTTGGACATTCCGGCGAGGACGGCGGAGTTCAGGCTCGGAAAGAGGACGTCGTACGCGAAGCCGGTGGAGACCCGGAAGAGCGGGTGGAACGCGGCGCCCATACTTGCCAGGAGGAGTTCCGCGCCCGCGTACCAGAGGAGCGGCCGGCGAATCCGTCTGGAGCGTTCGCCGATGCCCAGAGCGCCGGCGCCCATCCCGCCCAGGAGGACGCCGATGACCAGGACCTGGGCATAGGCGCTGTGCCCCACGAGCAGAGCGAGATAGCGGCTCCAGACGAGCTCGTAGGCCAAGCCGGCGGCTCCCGAGGCCGCGAACGCTAGGTAGAGGAGGGTCCGCATTCGCGAAACCCTAGGCTCCGTGGGAAAGGGCCGCAACGTTGGCTGCCGTGCAACGGGCCACCACGGGTGCGGGGTCTCGGCACCGGCCGCAGTGGCGCCCCGGCCCGGACCCGGCTCGAGGAGCCGGGCTCTCTGCAGAGGGCGACCGGGGAGCGCGGAGGCTCAGAGAACCTGGAAGACGGTGTCGATCACCGAGCCGTCCACCCACTTGATGACCGCCACAGGACGGTCCGACACCCTCGGCCTCTGGGGTTTTCCCCCGCAGATCCGCTCCACCTCGTCCTTGATCTCCTCGATGGGTCGGATGGGCAGGTCGGAGCCTTTCAGGGCGTCGAGGAGGTCCTGGCGCCGAGGGTTGATCGCGATCCCGCGCTCGGTGGCCACCACGTCCACCAGGTCGCCCGGTCCCGTCACCGTCGTCACCTCGTCCCGGATCACCGGAATCCGGTCCCGGAAGGAGGGCACAGCCAGGATGGCGCAGCCGGAATAGAGACAGTTCTGCCAGCCTCCGATTCCGTGGAGCAGTCGCCCGTCGGAGTGGGTGTTCACGTTGGCGTTGAAGCTCACGTCCACCTCGGTGGCACCCAGCACCACCGCGTCCACCATGGAGGCGAAGTTCCCCTTGCCGTGGAAGTTGTAGGAAGTGAAGGGGGACGTCGCCACGTGCCGGGGATCGCTGGCGATGGACCGAACCCCGTCGAGATCGAAGGTCTGCCCGTCCAGGATGTATTCGGTCAGGCCCTCCTGAAGGAGTTCCACCAGGTACCGCGTGGACCCGCCTCGCACGAAGCGCGCTTTGACGCCAGCCTCGCGCATCAGCTGCGCCAGGTAATGGACGAAAGCGAGGGCGATCCCTCCCGCGCCCGCCTGGAAGGAGAATCCCTCTCTCATAATGCCCGCGTCGCGGAGGAGCTGGGCCACGTGCTGGGCGATCATCAGGCGCTCCGGGCTCCTGGTGATGCGAGTGGTTCCCGAGACGATCTTCTGCGGGTCTCCGATGCTGTCCACTTCCACGACGTAGTCCACGTGATTCCCCTGGATCTGCCAGGGGACGCAGGGGAAGGGGACCAGGTTGTCGGTCACGACGACGACGTGCTCGGCGTACATGGAATCGGCCAGCGCGAAACCAAGAGAGCCGCAGGCCGAGCGACCGTGGGAGCCGTCACAGTTGCCGAAGACGTCCGCCGCGGGAGCGGCGATGACCGCGATGTCAATCTCCACCTCGCCGTCCTGGATGGCTTGCCACCTTCCGCCGTGCGAGCGCAGGACGCCGAGGCCGCGCATTCTCCCCTGGGAGCAGTAGTCGCCCAGGGGCCCGTTCATGCTCCCTTCGATGTGGTGGACGATGCCCCGCTCCATGAGCTCGATGACCGGAGCGTGGCAGGGAAACGAGGCGCTCGGGAACCACATGAGGTCCTTCGCTCCCAGGCGGCCCGCGGTCTCCAGGGCCAGGTTCCCGACCAGGTCCCCGTTTCGCAGGTGGTGGTGCGTGGAGATCACCATCCCGTCCCGGAGCCCGCAACGCTCGAGGGCCTCCTCCAGGCTGGTGACCCTCTTGTCGCCACTCTCTGGGAAGTCTCGGCAGCTCCGGATGGGGGGGGCGTGCCTGCGGCCCGTGGGTGCATGCTTTCCCACACCCTGGAAGGGCACCTGCTCCTTGCCGTTGACGAGGGTCGGCACGAGGCGGCCCACCGCGTTGGGCACCAGCCCCGCCGCGCCCTCCCCCTTCGCGGAGGTGTCGGCTGTCATCCTGACGTTGTCACTCATCAGTCGGCCTCTCGTCCTGTCTCGCCAGGGATCAGCCCGAGCATCCGGGCCTGCTTCACCAACGCCAGGGCCTGATGGACCACGGGCGGGTCGATCATCTTCGAGCCCAGGCTCACCACACCATGTCCCTGCTTCTGCGCCTCCGCGTATGCCTCCACGATGCGCAGGGCCTTTTCGATCTGTTCCGCGGCGGGTTTGAACGCCTCGTGGATCACCGCGATCTGCCGGGGGTGGATGCATCCCATGCCTTCGAAGCCCAGGGACTTGGAGCGCTCGCCCCAGAGCTTCAGGCCCTCCACGTCGTCCACCTGGCTGTAGACGGAGTCGATCGCTTGAAGCCCCGCCGCCTTGGCGGCATTGACGATCCGCCTCCGGGCCCACATGGACTCGACGCCGTCCGGGGAGCGGGGAACCCCGATATCGGCCGCGTAGTCCTCGAGTCCGATAGTCAGCGCCACCACCCGATCACTGGCTCGCGCGATCTCGAAGGCATTCTCGATTCCCAGAGCGCTCTCCACGATGGGCATGAGCCAGATTGGCCGACCCAGGTCCTGGGCACCCAGGGTCGCGTCGACCACCGAAGCCACCTCTTCCACCTGGCCGGCCGTCTCCACCTTGGGAATCAGGATCACGTCCGGCTGCTCCGGCACTACGGCGGCCAGATCCTCCAGGCCCAGCGGAAGCTGGTTGATGCGCACCATGCGCTCCGCGTCTCTGAAGTCCACGGCGCGCAGGGCGTTCCGGACCAGGATGCGGGCGGCCGCCTTGTGGTCCGGGTGGACGGAGTCCTCCAGGTCCAGGATGATGGCGTCCGGATCGTACAGCCCGGCGCTCATGAAGAACTTGGGCTCGTTGCCCGGGAGGTAGAGGCGGGAGCGACGCAAGCGCCGGCGCGTCGTCGGGGGAGGGAGCGGCACGGCCCGCTCGGGTCGCGTGTCGCCCGCGGGGGCGACGCCCGCCGCCCGCGCGGCTGCCTCCAGGCGCGCCGCGACGACGAAGGGCAGGGCCCCCATGTCCTCCATGTCCACCCGGGCGTGTGGAATCCCCAACGTCTGGAGCAAGCTCGTCGTCTGCGCACGCAGGGACTCTCCGAAGTAGGGGTCCACGCGTGAGGTGAGCATGAGCTCGATCCCTCCCTCATCCCTCGTCTCCACCTGCACCCAGAGGTCGGATCGAATCCCCTCACCCCGGCGGCCGGCGGCGCCCGTTCCCCGTTCCGTCGATACTCTGGTGACGCTCATCGCCATCTCCCTGTCAGGTCGACGAGGACAGTTTCCCAATGATGGCATCCGTCATCTCGGTGGTGCTGGCGGCGCCCTTCGCGATCACGTCGGGGCCGCCCGGAAGCTTGAGCATGTCGTAGACCCGAACGTTGCCTTCCCCTACGACGGCGGCCACCGCCCCCCGGATCCGCATCGCCCTGTCCAACTCTCCCACGTGGTCCAGCAACATGGCCGCGGCCAGGATCATGGCGATGGGGTTCACGATGGGAGGATCCAGGTGCTGGTACTTGGGAGCCGACCCGTGCGTCGGCTCGAAGACGGCCACCTCGTCCCCGATGTTGCCGGAAGCGGCGAAACCCAGGCCGCCCACCAGTCCCGCGAAGGCGTCGGACACGATGTCCCCGAACAGGTTGCCGGCGACGATCACTCCGTAATCCTCGGGGTTCTTGGTCAGCCACATCATCTGGGCATCGATGTTGGTGGACCAGAGCTCCACCTCCGGGTAGGCCTGGTGCACGACCTTGGCCTCCTCCTCCATCATGCCCGAGGTCTCACGGAGCACGTTGGGTTTCTCGCACACGGTGACCGAGCGGTAGCCGTGCTTGCGGGCGTACTCGAAGGCGGCCCGCAGGATGCGACGGCAGGCCTGGCGGCTGAAGATCCGGGTGCTGATGGCCAGGTCCTCCGGTGGTGTGTGGGCGAATCGCTGGAACTTCGGGTGGCTGGCGAGGGCGGCGAGCACGTTCTCGGGTGGGTGGGTCCACTCGACTCCGGCGTACATGCCCTCGGTGTTCTGACGGAAGATCACCGCGTCCACCAGAGGCTCCTCGAACCCCCCGTCCGGCGCGCGCCGGATGAAGTTGAGGGAATTGCCCGCGAAGGAGCGGCACGGCCGAATGCACACGTCCAGGTTGAAGCGCTGCCGCATGGAAACGATGGGGCTGTAGTAGACGGACCCCTTGTCCCGGAGCTCGGGGGCGAGCTCGGCCGTCGCCTGGGCCTTGGGTTTCGAGGTGATCGCGCCGAAGAGCCCCAGCCTGTGCCGCTCCAGCAGATCGATGGTGCGGTCGGGCAGGGCGTTTCCCTCGCGGATCCAGAACTCCCATCCGATGTCGGCGTGGACGTACTCTGCCTCGAATCCCACGGCGCCGAGGACCCGGAGCGCTTCTGTGAGCACCACGCTCCCGATGCCGTCGCCCGGCATGGTGACCACGGTGTGTTTGGCCATTCCCTTTTTCCGTCCTGTCCGGTCTCACACGTGCTTCCTGAGCCCGTTGGCCGGACCTGTGCTTGTTGACCTTTTTGGACGGACGTGTGCTTCGTGTCTCGTCCGCCTTACCTGTTCGCCACCTCCGGAGTCGGCTCCGCCGAACGGTGGAGTCCCCCGCACTTCCGAGCCTATCCGATTCCCAGCCGCTCCCGAACCTGGTTCTCCACCCCCCCGGCCACCACGAGAGCCTGTGGCACGGCGCCGAGCGGCGGGAAGCGGAAGATCTTGGACCGGTAGGTGATCTCTCCGCTGGAGAAGTCGATATCCACGACATCCCCGGGAATGATGGTTCGATGTTCCTTCGCCACCCGATCACTCAGGACCTCTCCCAGCCAGACGACGAGATCGGGGCACTCCACACAGGAAAAGCCGTTGTTGAAGGCGTTGCGCAGGTAGGTCTGGGAGAAGCTCGCGGCGACCACGAGCGCCATGCCCCTGGCCTGGAGGGCGGTTACCGCCTGTTCCCGGCTGGACCCGGTGCCGAAATTCCAGCCCCCGACGATCACGTCGCCCTCCCGGGCGAGGCCCGCGAGCTCGGGGTCGTAATTTTCGAAGACGACCCGGGCCATGGCCTCGGGAGTCATGTCATCACGGTAGGTGTAGTCCTTCCCGTAGATCCCATCGGTGTTGAGATTGTCTTGGGGCAGGAACATCAGCCGGCCCCTGATCCTGGTGGGGAAGCCCGCCAGGATCTCCACGGTCGCCTGCACGGTCTCGGGGGTGGCCGGCTTCTCGATCCGGCGGGTCAGTCCCGGGCCGTCGGCCGAGTCCGGCCCCCGGATGTAGCCGGCAACGGCGGAAGCCGCGACGACGGCGGGGCTCGCCAGATAACACTGAGCCTCTCGGGATCCCATCCGCCCCTTGAAGTTCCGATTGGTGGCGGAGATCCCCACTTCTCCAGGCTGAAGGAGGCCGGCTCCCAGCCCGATGCAGGGGCCGCATCCCGGAGGGAGCGGCCGGGCTCCGGCCTCGATCAGGGTCTTCCAGATGCCTTTCCGCTCGCACTCCTCCTGCACTTCTCGACTCGCCGCGGCCACGTAGAGCTCCACGTCGCCGGCCACCGCCTTACCCTCCAGAACCGCCGCCGCGGCCGCGAGGTCCTGGACCCGGGAGTTCACGCACGACACCAGGTAAGCCTTGTGGACTCGGATCCGCCTGTTCTCCAGGTCGTGGAGCGGGGTGGCCACCTGCACCGTGTCGGGTCCGGAGACATGACGGGTCACCTGGGAAAGGTCGAGGGTGATACGCGCGGCGTAGACCGCGTCCTCGTCGGGACGGACCGGCCCTTCTTTCCACCGGTGCAAGTCCTGCTCCCGAACCCGTTGGATGCCCCGATCCGCCAGGATCTGCCGACGCTGGGTCAGGTAGTCCAGGGTGCTCTCGTCCGGAGGGAACCACCCCACCAGAGCCCCCCACTCCGTGGTCATGTTGGCGATGGCCAGCCGCTCATCCATGGAAAGGGTGGCGACTCCCGGTCCCGTGAATTCCACGGCCGCGTTGAGGACCTCCCCCTGGTTGTACAGGCCGCACAGCGCCACGATCACGTCTTTGCCCGATGCGCTTTCGGGCAACGCGCCCTCCAGGACTACCTGAACGGTGCGGGGAATCTGCCACCAGAAGGTGCCTGTCGCCCAGATGGCCGCCGCATCGGTGCGCACCACGGGCGTTCCCACGGCCCCCATGCCGCCGTACATGTTGGAATGGGAGTCGGAGGCCACCACGAAAGCGCCCGGGACGACGTATTGTTGCTCGACCATCACCTGGTGTCCGATGCCGGACCCAGCCGGGTAGAAATCGATATCCTGTTCCAGGGCGAACGCCTCGATGGAGCGGTACTTCGCCAGATTCTCCGCGGAGGTGTTCTGGATGTCGTGATCCAGAACGAACACGGGCTGCCGGGGGTCCAGAACCCGTTCGGCGCCGATGGCCCGAAACTTCGTCATGACGGGCGCCGTGTTGTCGTGGGTGAGAATGTGGCGGGGTCGAATGGTCAGGAAGTCTCCGGCCCGTAGCGGCCGCTCCTGTGGACCCTCCGCCATGTGGCTCTGGGCGACTTTCTCGACGACGGTCTGTCCCATGGCGCCTCCCTAGTCTTGGGCCTCGGCTGGAGCGGCGACGTCGGCCGTGGCGAGCTGCATGAGCTCGGTGATGGATTCGACCTTCTCGAGATTCCACACGGCTTCCTTGAGCCGCGCCCGCCGGCCCTCGGACAGGACCGGCGCCGCGAGGGCGTCGAACTTCTCTTCAATCTCTGCGTCGGTGAGCGGGTTGCGAGGGTCTCCCTTCGGATAGTCAATCTGCTTGGTGAACAAGGAGCCGTCCTTCGTGTGGATGGCCACGATCACCCGCTGGAGCTCCGGGAACAGCGCTTCGATCTCGGGGTCGGCCACCACCTCCACCTTCTTCAGTTGGGCCCGGATCGTCGGGTCCATGATCTTCTCTTCGGTGAACTGGAGCGGCGTGACCTGCCGCTCCGCGACGGCTGCGGCGATGACGTAGGGCAGGCTGTGATCCGCCGTCTCCTTGGTGCGAGGATCGTATTTGGTGGGATCCGCGAGAATGTCTGCGGCCCGGGCGAGCGAGCGGATCTGCACCTTCTCCACGTCGCCCGGGGCCAGGTCGTTCTCCTTGACGAGATCCAGCGTGCAGGAGATGGGTGCGTGGGTGAGGGCCTCGGTGGGGAAGGCCTTCATGCCGCACCGGGTGATGCGGAAACCGTCCCCCAGAGCCTCTTCCAGGATCTCCAGCTTCCATTCGGGCCCCATGCAGTGGACCAGGCCCTCCTTGCCGTCGATGACGTGCTCCGGCCCGGTGTAGCCCCTTTCCGCCAGGAGGGCGGCCAGGACGCCGCTCTGCGTGGCCAGGGGATCCACCGTGTTCTTCATCATCGTCAGCTTCCCCGCGGTCACGGCTCCGAGGGTGGCCATGCGGGAGCCCGATATCCCGATGGCGTGCTGCGTCCGTTCCCAGGTGAGGTCCAGCATCCTGGCGGCAACCATGGGCGAGACGAAGGCGGTGAGCGTGGCGTGGTGCCAGCCTCGCTCCCGAATCCCCGGGAAGGCGGCCTCACAGAGGCGCATCTCGAACTCGTGTCCCAGGACGATTCCCAGGATCAGGTCCCGGCCCCCCTTGCCGGCGCGCTCCCCGCAGGCCATGGCGGCGGGAATGATGTCGGAAGGATGGGAGGGATCCTGCTTCCAGTAGATGTCGTTGTAGTCCATCACCCGCACCATCAGTGCGTTCAGGAGGGACGCCGTGATCGGATCCATGCTCCTGCCCGTCCCGATGACCGTGGCGGGTCCCTTTCCTCCGTGCTCCTCCAGGACGTCCAGGGCGATCTTCACGTCGTGCTGCTGAAATCCGCCCAGGGCGCAACCCAGGGAGTCCAGCAAATACCGCTTCGCCTCGCGCACGGCCTCGTCGCTCAGGTGCGCGTATGTCAGCTCGGTGGCCCAGCGCGACAGGCGGGCAGTGATCGTCTCGCTCACGGATCGTTTTCCTTCCTCGGTGGATTCGGGCTCGAGGAGCGTCGGCAGACCGGCCCGGCGCCGGTGATTACCCGAGGTTCTTGAATGGCTCGAAGCTCATGAAGTCCGCGTGATGCACGATGAACGCTTCGGTGCTGCGCTTGACCAGGTCTCCCTCGGCGGCGTGGGTGGCGATGATGTGGCAGACGTTGTCGGGCACGCCGCACGCCATCGCGAGATGGACTCCGGTGAACGGATGGCGCAGATTCCTTCCTCTCTCGCTCTGCACGGCTTTGCCGAACACCTTCTCGTACTCCAACAGCTTTCCCACGTCCGCGAGTATGGCCCCCGCGATCACCACGTCCAGGTGGATGGGAAGCGCGCGGCCAAGGAAATCCTGCATCGCCTCGGCGGATCGCCTGGCGACGTGGACCACACAGCGTTTGTGCTCCATGAACGTGGCGGGGCAGTCGGGGATGAGTAGGGTGAAGGGGATATGGTGAAGATCATCTGGCTCGAGGGAGCCTTCATCGAAGGCCCGGATCCACGTCTGCAGGACGGCCTCCCGCAGGTCGGAATCCTGGATCCACTCGAGCTCCGGCCAGAGTCGCTCAACCTCTTCGCGCATGAGAGGTCTCCTGGAGTCTCGGTCGCGGTTCTCCGCTGCCGCGGTACAACCCTGCCAGCATCGGGCGTCTCCCCGTCGCGCTCTGCATATTCTGTGCGCCATCCCTCCAGGGGTGGAGCGCCTTCCGGGAAGTTGAGAATCGCAGGATCGACGAGCACAGGCCACTCCCCGGGGAGTCGGCGAACACCATCGCGTTGGTGGGGCGGATTGTCCCAATTTGGGTACCGGGCCCGCGGCTTCCGGTCCTTTCCGACCGGTGTTATCTGTCTGAGGGGAGGGAGAAGTCCCTGGCAACCGCGTGCGCAACGCGAAGTCCGGGACCGAGGCCCATGAGCACGTACGTCCTGATGAGGACTCTGGAGGCTGCGCCTACCTGATCGCCGGGTCGGCTTCGCGTCCGCTCACCGACCTGGGGGGCCGCCTCGGGGAGACGGGATTCGAGGTCGTCGCATATCGAACCACCCTGCTGAGGTCGTTCGCGGAGGTCGTGGCCCGGAAGCCAGTAGAGGCGGTCCCGTGAGCCGGCTGGGTTACGCCGGGCTGAACGTGGCGCTGACCCCCTCCTCCGGGTGCTTCCGTTTCCCACCCGTACCGGTCTCTTCCGTGTGGGCCGTCCGGGCCGAGACTCTCCCGTTCTGCTGACGTGTTCCTCTCCTTTCCGCTCTACGGCGGGGGCATCGGCAGGTGGTGGGTCGGGGTAGGCGGGTTCGGCGTGGATCTGGTGGAGCGGGGCGTCCCGCTGATCCTGTGGCTCCTCTTCGTAGCCGGTCTATGCGTCGTCTCTGCCCTCGGTGATCCCCTCGACGCACCTTTCGTGCTCCGCTGGGGCGCGGCCTCTCTGGCGGTCCTGCTGGTGCTGGCCATCGACCTGAGCGGAAGCACGCCGGTGCTCAAGGGCTCGCTGCAGAGGGACCGGCTCCTGCGGATCGAGCTGGATTCGCGGCGCTGCCATGGGGACGGCGCCTGCGAGGACGTGTGCCCCCGGGCGGTTCTGGAGGTGGACCCCTCGGAGGGCGCCGCCGAGGTCGCCTCCCCTCTGCGGTGTGTCCAATGTGGCGCGTGCATTGTCCAGTGTCCGTTCGACGCGTTGTTCTTCCGCCACCCCTCGGGACAGGTGATCCCACCTGACACGGTTCGCGCCTACAAGCTGAACCTGCTGGGATCCCGATTGGTCCCTTCGCGGCAACGGGACTAGACCTGCCCGGACGGGCGGGGGCTGACCAGCGCGGCCCGTGACAGAGGGTCCCGGAAGAACCTCACCCGGTCGCGCCGCGAATCCAGTGTGCACTAGGGCAGCGGAATCCGCCGGACCTCCTTTCGGTGGATCAGGCGGGAGGCCGCGATCCAGCGCCCGTCCGGCGAGACCTGCGGATGGATGAGGTCGGCTTCCCCCCAGGTGAGCTGGCGGACTTCCCTCCGGGGCAGTGTCGATGGGTTCCTGATGTCATTCCCGGAGCGGTCCACAGTGAATAGCTGCATGCGCCCTTCGGCCAGGGCCGCGAATAGGAGATGTGCACCGTCCGGCGTCCAGTCCACTCCCCCGTACGTGGAGCTCTCGAACTCCACCAGGCGCTCCGGCCTCGACCCCTCAGGGGTCACGATCCAGATCGCCTGGCGGGCTCCCGGGAGTCTCTCCACGACGGCGATCTCGTCGCTCACGGGAGACCAGGCGGCCAGCAGGGTGCTTCCGAAGCCCTCTGGCAGGGGAAGCCTCTCCACCCGCGTGGCCCGTCCGCTTTCGGGGTCGAGAGTGGCGATCCATGGCCTGGACACGCCTGCCCGCCCACCCCGGTCCCAGGAGTCGAAGACCAGTCGGCGTCCGTCGGGAGCCCAGTCGGCCATGCCCACCTCCCAACCGAAGTCGGTCAAGCGGATCTCCTCGTCCAGGGGAGCGGAGGTGGCGCGGAGGTAGAGGTCATCGGTACTTCCTTCCGCGGCGTAGGACGCCACCGGTCCGCCGGACCGGTGAGAGTGGTACACCAACCAGCGACCGTCCGGAGACCAGGCGGGGGTGAAGTCCTCGTGGTAGCCCTCGACGATGACGCGCATCTCGGAGACGGGCTGAGCGTCCTCATCCAGGTCGATGACGCCCGCGTCCAGGTTCAACGCCCAGTCGGCCACCCGCCATCCGCCGTACGTGAACGCGATCTGGCGTCCGTCCGGGCTCCAGTAGGGAATCTGTCCGCCCGTCACGAGCACGCGGGGCTCCCCGCCCGAGACCGGGACCAGGGCCACGGCGTCGAAGAAGTCGTTGTGTGTCCAGTAGAGATGTTCGCCGACCACGTGGGGATAGAAGTCGTCTCCTGGGGTAGCGACGACCCCCTCCAGCTCTCCCGTCCGAAGGTCTATCCGGTAGATGTCCAGATCCCGGTCGGCTCCGGGGCGATGCCGGTCTTCCAGGTCCGGGATCTCAGTGCCGACGAGGGCGAGAAAGAGGGAACTTCCGTCCGGGGATACGCCGATCGAGTTGAATCGCCACGTGGCGTCCAGACTCTCGCGGACCGACAGGACGCTCCCGTCCCGGGCGCTCACCCTCATGAGGTCCGACAGACCGTCGGGCCGCTCGACCAGGGCATACACACCTTCCCCGTCATGCGACCACTCGAGACCGCTCACCGGTCCGTCGAGGCTGACTACCCGAAACTCCCGCAGGGTACCGATCCAGAGATCCGTCCCGCGACCTCCGGCTCCCCGGGTGAACGCCACGCGGGCGCCGTCCCGGGAGAAACGGGGAAGGGCGTCCGGCGGAAGCGCCGAGAGCTCGGAGCCGTCGGCGCCTCCGAAGAACCATCCTTCCCGGTCACCCAGGCGCCCCAGCCGCGCCATGCGACTGTCGGGAAGGAAGACGGCGCTCCGCACTTGGTCCAGGTCGCCGTGGAGGTCCGCAGCGCTCACCGCAGCGGAGGCCCGGTTCACGAGAACGAGGCCGAAGCGGGCTCCGAAGAGGAGCCACTGGCCGTTGGGAGAGACCTGGCCGTAGCTCCAGCCGTCCTCGAACCAGGTGGGAGGCTGAACCGTGTAGACGACCTCGGGTTCTCCGCCCGGGTCCCCCCCCGGACCTCCGCAGCCCGCGCTTGCGACCACCAGGAGACTCAAGGCCAGGGAGCAGAGGCAGCATCGAGGGTTCCGCGAAAGGGGCTTCATGGTCGTCTCCGGATCATCAACACGTTTCAGGTGGGCCGTGGCTCGTGGGCGAGTCAACCGTGACCGCAGCGGTCGTGGAGTTCGACCCTGGACCACCATCAGGATAGCTAGTGGAGGCCGCTCTCGCCGCCCCGAGCCCCGCTGATCGGCCTTCGCTCTTTCACACGGGGCTTCCCAGACCGTCCCACGGTGCCCCCTCCATGGGGTTATTCGTCCCATCTCCTCCTCGCCGCGGGGGGTGCGTTCGCGGCCTCATCGGCGGAAAGCAGCTCGATATCACCGGTACGTGGGAGTCCACGTACGGGGTATCGTGCCGATGTCGCACTATGGCACGGGCGATGCCTGTGGCCCGGGCGCCCGGACGAAAAGTCTGACATCGCGCACCCACGGAAGAGACGATCATGAGCCAATACCTGACGGCCTTCATGGAAGACGTGAAGGCGAAGAACCCGGCGGAGCCCGAGTTTCACCAGGCGGTCCACGAGGTGGTGGAGTCGCTGCAGCTGGTGCTGGAGCGGCGGCCCGAGTACCGCTCCGCCAGAATCATCGAGCGCATCGTCGAGCCCGAGCGGGTGATCCTGTTCCGGGTCCCTTGGGTGGACGACCAGGGCCAGGTCCAGGTGAACCGGGGCTTCCGCGTGGAGATGAACAGTGCCATCGGCCCCTACAAGGGCGGCCTCCGCTTCCATCCGTCCGTGACACTGGGGACCCTGAAGTTCCTCGCCTTCGAACAGGTCTTCAAGAACGCCCTGACCACGCTCCCCATGGGTGGCGGCAAGGGGGGCTCTGACTTCGATCCCAAAGGGAAGAGCGACAACGAGGTCATGAGCTTCTGTCAGAGCTTCATGAACGAGCTGTTCCGGCACATCGGCCCGAACACGGACGTCCCCGCTGGCGACATCGGCGTGGGAGGTCGGGAGATCGGATTCCTCTTCGGGCAGTACAAACGCCTGGTCAACGAGTTCACGGGGGTCCTCACCGGTAAGGGGCTCAACTGGGGCGGCTCCCTGATCCGGCCCGAGGCCACCGGGTACGGCACCGTGTACTTCGCCTCCGAGATGCTGGCCACCCGTAACGAAACGCTGGAAGGGAAGATCTGCCTGGTGTCGGGAAGCGGGAATGTGGCGCAGTTCACCACTGAGAAGATTCTGGACCTGGGTGGCAAGGTGGTGACCCTTTCCGACTCCAGCGGCTGCATCTACGACGAGGCCGGCATCGATCGGGAGAAACTGGCGTACGTGATGGAGCTCAAGAACGAGCGCCGCGGGCGAATCAAGGAGTACGCCGAAGAGTATCCGGGTGCCGTCTACACACCGGTGGATCCCAACCGGGATCACGACTCCCTCTGGGACCACAAGGCCGACTGCGCCTTCCCCAGCGCCACCCAGAACGAGATCAACGCCAGAGACGCCCAGAACCTGCTGAACAACGGGATCTACGTCGTCGGGGAAGGGGCCAACATGCCCACGACTCCCGACGGTGTGGAGCTGCTCCTGGACGCCGGCATCCTCTACGGCCCGGGCAAGGCCGCCAACGCCGGCGGGGTGGCCGTGTCCGGCCTGGAGATGGCGCAGAACAGCATGCGCTACGCCTGGAGCCGGGAGGAGGTGGACAAGAAGCTCCATGGCATCATGAAGAGCATCCACGCGCGTTGCGTGGAGGTGGCCGCGGAGTTTGCAACACCCGGCAACTACGTGAACGGCGCCAACATCGGCGGCTTTCTCAAGGTCGCCGACGCCATGCTGGATCAGGGCGTCGTCTGATCGAGGGGCTCGCAGTCCACCGTCCGTGAAGTCCCGCGGGCGGGCGGGAACCGCCCGGGTACCATCAAGGGGCGCGCTCCGGCGCGCCCCTTGATATTGTTGAGAGGCCGGCGGGGGAAAGGCCGGGGGTCTCCCCAACTGGAGATTCGCATTGAAGAGCTTCCTCGATTTCGCGGAGCGCTACGGGAGCCAGGTCGGCGGGTACCGGGACCTGTTCCGGGCCCGAGTCCATCACGTCCTGCTCGTATCATCTCTCTACGAATCCTTCATCCTCTCGGAAGACGGACATATCCACGAGCAGTTTCTCGACAAGTTCCTGGAGGCGGACCTCTGGCAGCCCCCTGACCTCACCCGGGTCTCCTCGGGACGCGAAGCTCTTCGGATTCTCCACCAGGGGTACCCCCGGGTGGACCTGGTCATATCGAGTCCCGACGTGGGCGACATGGACGCGCTGGAGCTCGCGGCGGAGGTGGACGCGCTCACGGGCAGTACCGTCCCGGTAGCTCTCCTGGCCTACGATCACCGAGAGCTCAAGGCGTTCTCAGAGGAGCGGGGTCCGGACCGCCTGGCGGCTAGTTTCCTCTGGCAGGGAGACGCCCGCATCCTCCTGGCCATCGTGAAGCTGGTGGAGGACCGCCTGAACGTGGAGCACGACACCCAGGTAGGGGTGCCCGTCTTCCTGGTGGTGGAGGACAACATCCGCTACTACTCGTCGTTTCTTCCGGTCATCTACTCCGAAGTGCTGAACCTGACCCGGTCCGTGCAGGCGGAGGCGGGGAACCGCCTTCAGCGCCTGATGCGCATGCGTGCCCGGCCGAAGATCCTGCTTTCCCGAGACTTCGAGGAGGCGTACCGGGACTTCTCCACGTACCAGGACCGGGTCATGGGGGTGTTCTCGGATTTCGAATTCCCACGAGCGGGCAAGCTCTCGCCGACGGCCGGGCTGGACCTCGCCCACGCCTTTCGCGAGCTCCAGCACGACGTTCCCATCACCCTCCAGTCGTCCAACCCGGACAACCGAACCCTGGCTGAGGAGCTGGGCTCGGGCTTTCTCCTCAAGGGGTCTGCGGATCTGCTGGGGCAGCTGCGGGAGTACCTTTCCGGCCATCTCTTCTTCGGCGACTTCGTGTTTCGCGACCGGGAGGGAGACGAGATCGATCGGGCTGCGGACCTGAAGACTCTGGTTGAGCTCCTCCGCACCGTTACCGCAGAGAGCGTGGCTTTCCACGCGAACCGGAACGACTTTTCGCGCTGGCTTCGGGCTCGCGCAGAGTTCGCCCTCGCCGACATGCTGCGTCCCCGACAGCTGGAGGATTTTCCCTCGGTGGAGGCCCTCCGCGACGACCTCGTCAAATCCATCGACGACTATCGACGGGAGCGCAATCGTGGAACGGTCATCCCGTTTCGCTCGGACCTGTTCGACGCGGAGGAGGGCATCGTCCAGATCGGGGACGGGTCGCTGGGAGGCAAGGGCCGCGGGCTGGCGTTCGCCAGCCGGCTCCTGGACGAGGTGCGGCTGGGGGATCGCTTTCCGGGGGTGAACATCAGGGTTCCTCCCGCCGTGGTCCTGGCCACGGGAGTCTTCGACCGATTCCTGGATGACAACGAGCTTCGGACGTTCGCCCTGCAGTGCGATGACGAGGCAGCGACCGTGTCGAGTATCCTCGCCGGGTCTCTGCCCGGCGACGTGGTGGAGTCACTGCGACAGGTGGTCTCGGTGGTGCGTGGACCGCTTGCGGTCCGTTCCTCCAGCCTCCTGGAGGACTCCCCGCACCAGCCCTTCGCCGGGATGTACGGAACCTGGATCATCCCCAATGACGCCCCGAGCCCGGGGACTCGGCTGGCTCAGCTGGAGGACGCGGTCAAGCGCGTCTACGCCTCAACCTTCACCGGGCGTGTCCGGGCTTTCCTGGACGCCACGCCCTACCGGCTGGAGGAGGAGGCGATGGCAGTGGTGATCCAACAGGTGGTTGGACGGCGCCATGGCACTCGCTTCTACCCGGACTTCTCGGGTGTGGCCCGCTCCCACAACCACTACCCCGTCGCGCCTGCCCGCCCGGAGGATGGAATCGCTGCCGTGGCCCTGGGCCTTGGGAAGACGGTAGCGGAGGGGGAGCCCTGCCTCCGGTTCCCCCCTCCCTACCCGGAGCACATCGTGGAGCACTCCACGGTGGAGGACATGCTGGAGCATTCCCAGCGTGCCTTCTGGGGACTCAAGCTGGGACAGGACCCGCCTGAGAGTGGCTGGGCGCAAGATGGCCCTCTGGAGCGCTATGGCCTTCGCACCTCCGAGGAGGACGGGACCCTGGCTCCCGTGGCGTCCACGTATTCCGCCGAGAATCATGCAGTCTATGATGGGCTGCGCAAGCAAGGCGTGCGGCTCGTCACCTTCGCCCCCATCCTCAAGCACGGCGTCTTTCCCCTGGCGGAGATCCTCCAGGAGCTCCTCATCCTGGGAATGGCGGGGACCCGGCTTCCGGTGGAAATCGAGTTCGCGGCCACGCTGCCGGCGCGGCGGGGCGACCCGGCCGAGTTGGGCTTCCTCCAGCTCCGCCCCCTGGCGATCACCCACCGAGACGACCAAGTGGAGCTGGAGGGGCTGGACCGCGAGGCCGTCTTCTGCGAAAGCCCTTCGGTCATGGGTCATGGCCGTGCGGAGATCCACGACTGGGTCGTCGTGGACCGGAACGAGTTCGACCGCTCCAGAAGCGCGCTCTGCGCCGACGACGTGCGGAGGTTCAACGCGGAGCTGCGCCGGGAGGGCCGCCCCTACGGACTCATCGGCGTGGGGCGCTGGGGCTCCACCCACCCCTGGCTGGGAATCCCCGTCCGATGGGAGGACATCTCGGGTGCGCGGGTCATCGTCGAGGCCGGCTTCCGGGACTTCCAGGTGGTGCCGTCGCAGGGGACCCACTTCTTCCAGAACCTCGTCTCCCTCGGGGTGGGCTACCTCACCGTGAACGCTCACCTGGGAGAAGGATTCGTGAATTGGAACTGGCTTGCGAAGCAGCCTGCCGTCGAGTCTCGCGGCTGCGTCCGACACCTGCGTTTCGACACTCCGGCCGTCGCCATTATGGACGGGCGCGAGCGGAGGGGGGCGATCCTCAAGCCGGACCCGTCACACTCCGGCTGAGGGAGAGGAGCCTGCGGCGACGCCTCCCGCACTCGGTTGGCCTGTCGGCAGGGGGAACCGTACATTGACCATGCAGCATCCTCCGTAGCGTCTATGCCGCGCAGGCGGTCGATCATGGAACCCTTCGAGTCCGTTCAGATCGGCGCCCTGGTTACCGTTGTCGTTCTGGCGGGAGCCACCTACTACCTCGTACGCCTCCGTTCCCGCCAGATCGCCGACCTGTCGCATTCCGTCCGCCAGCTCCTGATGGCTGAGATCGTCCGCGCCTGCGAGCCCTGCGAAAGAGCGCTCTCCGGACTGCCCGAGGGAGCTCCTGTCCGCACGCTTCCCGAGGGGTTCGAGGGGGCCGTCCCTATCATCCTTCAGCCCGGATTCGGACCGCTTCGATACCTTTCCGATGAAGAGCAGGAGATACAGAAGGAGTTCAACGACCGACTGCAGGAGCTGCTGCACAGGGCCTCGCATTTTCCCGGCGTGGACCTCCGTCCGGACTTGGAAGGAGTCCTCGGGATCGGAGAGCGCCTACTGGAGAGGCTGCAGGAGGCGGAGCGGCACCAGGGGCCCGGTCATGCTCCACCCGTGCAACCCTGATGAGCGACGAGGCGGCGGTCCCGCCGGACCGGGAACCTGATCACGCCGAGCCGACCGACGGACCCGTTCCCGGCCTTGGACTTGTATCCAAGCTTCGCCAGCGCCTGGTCGTGCAATGGGCCTTTGCCTACCTGGCGGGAGCCTGGCTGGTCTTCCAGGCCGTCGACGTGGCGGCGGAGCCCTGGGGTCTCTCCCTTGGAGTCCAACGTGCCATTCACCTGTTGCTGGTCGTCGGCTTCTTCCTCTCCCTGACCCTGGCGTGGTATCACGGCGAGAAGGGGCGACAGAGGGTGAGCGCATCCGAGCTTCTGGTGGTTACCGTGCTCTGTGGGCTCGGAGGAGCCGCATTCGTGGTGCTGGCTCCCGCAGGGCGGACCGGGGACACTGCTGGAGCATACGAGCCAGCAGGCGGAAGCTCGGGCCCGTGGCTGGCGTGGCGCGACGCGCCCGCTCTCGCGGTCCTCCCCTTCCAGGACATCAGTCCGGGCTCCGAGAACGCGTACTTCGCCGACGGAATGCATGAAGAGATCCTCACCCAGGCATCGAAGATCCCGGGCCTGATCGTTATCTCGCGCACCTCGGTGATGCGGTATCGCGACCGGGACGCGAGCGTACCCGAGATCGCCCGGGAGCTCGGCGTCACCGCGATTCTGGAGGGGAGCGCACTCAAGGTGGGCGATCAGGTCCGGATCACGGCCCAGTTGATCGACGGACGGACGGACGAGCATCTCTGGGCCGAGAGCTACGACCGTCCTCTCACCATGCCGAACCTGCTCGCCATCCAGAGCGAGATCGCGGGACGGATCGCCCAGGAAATCGGGGCGACCTTGACCCCGGTGGAGAAAGAAAGTCTCAGCCGACTTCCCACCGAGGATCTGGAGGCGTACGACCTCTACCTCCAGGGACGCCAGGCGCATAGTCAGTACCGGGCGGAAGACAACGAGGAAGCCATCCGTCTCTTCAAGGAGGCGCTCCACCGAGACTCCACCTACGCGGCGGCGTGGGCCTATCTGGGCAGCGCGTACGCTCAACGGGTCTTCCTGGCGGGAGCGGATCCATCCTGGGGCGACTCGGCCATGGGGGCCGGCAGGCGGGCGCTGGCACTGGAGCCCGAGTCGGCAGAGGGCCACCGGGCGGTAGGGAACGGCTTCTTGAGCCAGGGTCGCTTTCGGCAGGCGCTGACCGAGTTCGAGGCGGCCGTGAATCTGGACTCGAACGACTTCGCGGCGGTCAACAACGTCGGGGTGATGCGGCTCCGGTTCGGAGAGTTTGACGAGGCGCTACGCTGGACGCTCCGTGGCGTTCGGCTCGCCCCGAACCTGCCGCTGGTCTGGGCCAACCTGGCATTCAGCTACCTGGCACTGGACGACCGGGACCGGGCCGAGCGGGAAGCGCTCCGGGCCCTGGACATGGATCCGGAGAACTGGCACGCCCTTCAGGCTCTTTCGTTCCTTCACGCTCTGGAGGGGGATCCCCGGAGGGGGGTGAACGTGGCGGAACGGATCATCGTGGCCGAGGCCGGGGCTCCGGTCCACTTCCTGTTCGCAGCGGAGATGGCGCTGCTGGCGAGGGACTACGGCCGGGCGCAGCGGCATGCCCTGGAAGCCGCGGAGCTCCTACCCCTGGGCAGCGTCCCTCCGTGGCACTTTCCCGGAACCGTCCTGGCGTTCACCGAGATGCGGGACGGCGCCTCGTCGGTAGCCGCGTCGCGACTGGTCCAGACGGAAGCCGAGCTCCTCAACCGCATCGGAGCCGGCGGTGATGACCCCAAGCTCCTGTGGGAGCTGGCGGCGGTGCACGCCGTTCGGAGGGAGCGGGAGGTGGCGGTGGCCTGGCTGCAGCGAGCCCGTCGGGCCGGATGGCGGTGGGTGGGCATCACCGAGCTGGATCCGATCCTGGATCCCATCCGGGATTCCCCAGAATTCGAGACGGTACTTGCCGAGATGCGATCGCAGGTGGAGGAGATGCGGCGCAGCATCGAGGAGGACCGCGCGCTGGACGAGGAGCGGGACCCGCTCAGGCCATGAGGCGGCTCCGGGGCCATGCCATGGCGTGGATCAGGGCATATCTTTGATCAGGAGATCAGATGGCTCTCTTCGAGGAAGGCGGAAGCGCGAGGCTATGACATCCAGGAAGAAGAGGCTCGTCGTGGTGGGGGATCGCGTGCTCATCGCTCCGGAGGAGGGCGAGGAACGGACGAAGGTCGGGCTCTATCTGCCCCCCACAGCCATCGACAGCCAGGCCGTGCGAGGGGGGACGGTGGTGGCGACGGGTCCCGGCACGCCCCTCTCCGCCCCCACGGAGCTGGACGATGAGCCGTGGAAGATCAGCGCCGGGGAGCCGCGGTACCTTCCGGTTCAGGCTCAGGTGGGGGATTACGCCCTCTTCTTCCGCCGGGCTGCGGTGGAGATCACCTTCGAGGGAAAGACCTATCTGGTCGTGCCCCAGGCCGCCATTCTCACTCTGGTCCGCGGCGGGCTCGACGACGAGGACATTCTGCCGTGAGGGCAGGGGAGTGTGAGATTCTCTCGCCGTCACGCGAGGAGGGCGGTGGGCGAGACTAACGCCGCGCCCGAAGAGCCCACGGAGCGGATGCCGTCCAATTCGGCTCACTGATCCGGGTACACCGGTTCCACCGCCGTGGGGAGCTGCTCGACCTGATCAGGCGTTGAGGTCCCACCCCTTTACCCCCAGGTGCAAGGCTATTCGATGCCTTGGAGAATGGGGTCATGGATAAACAATCCTACCGCAAGACAGTATCGGAGACCATCGGACATCTTGCCGCGCGGTGGGCTGGGGCGGACAAGCGGATTCTGCGACAGGTGTTCCCTCTTCTTGCGGAAGGCCGGCCCGTGCCGGTGACCCGAATCAGTGAGGCGACCGGGAGCACTGCCCCGGCTGTGGAAGCGGCACTCAACCTTGGCCGAGCAGGGCGCGACGTGGAGGGACGGGTCGTCGAGCTTTCCGGGCTCATGCTCAGCCCTACGATGCACCGGGTCATGATTGGGGATGCGGCACTCTTCAGTTGCTGTGCTTTGTTGGCCGAGCTCGTGCCTGCGCTCATCGGCCGGCCGGTGACCGTGGAGTCGATCGATCCGGTGAGCCGCCGCCTCGTCAGGCTGGACATCACTCCGGAGGGTGTGGCTAGGGTGAGGCCTGAGGAAGCTGTGGGCAGCTTCGTCCGGCCAGAGGCGGGCGCCATGGCGGCTGACGTGGGCGCGAACTTCTGCCGTCACGTGCACCACTTCGCTTCGTTTGATTCGGCGAAGGCATTTGTGGCCGCCGATGATCGCCGCTTCGCAGTCACGATTGGAGAGCTGTACGAGGCTGCTCAGATGCTGCATCGGGAGGCGTGGGAGGAATAGTGACGTTTCTCCTGACCGGCGGCCGGACGTAGGAGATTCGGTGTTCGACTTGGCCGCTCGGTCAGGCAAAGGCCCAAGGCGGTGCGCGGGGGGCTCGTGGGGGACCGGCCTGCAACCGAGTCTATCACCCAGGCCGGGTGTCACGATGGGTCCGTGCGTCGTAACTTGAGGCAGAACAACACTTGCCGGGGTGGCGGAATGGGTATACGCAGGGGACTTAAAATCCCCCGGGAGCAATCCCATGCGGGTTCGAATCCCGCCCCCGGCACTTAGACACTGGAACACTTCATAGCGGGACTCTCACCCGCGCGTCTCGGAGGCAGGGCCTCCGATCCGCCATGCGGGTGCAGCTCGCCTCGCTCCCTGATCTCGGCGCAAGGCGCCTTCGGTTCGAGTCCCGCCCCCGGCACTGGAAAGTAACAGGCCGCGCAGCTTCAAGTTATGATGCTGCGCGGTCCTCTTGCCTCTGGCTGGCTAGCGGCTTGTCTTGGGGTGGATTGTGCCGTAATTGTGCCGTTCGAGGACACAGAAAAAGCCAGCACGGTGCGTTCTGAGCCCTCGTTGGAGTGGAGTTGGGCGAGCTTCGCGACCCCCTCGCGAAACATGTCGTCGTCAATTTTCGTTGCGGTACCACCTTCACGTCCGGGCCACTTGAACACGTGAGTCAAAACCGAACCCCACCGTATTCTGTGGGGCTTGGTTTCCATGACAGGATTGGTGGCGGCCTAGGAAGCCGGCGGCTCGATCTCCCATAGGATGGCGCGATTGTTCTTCGTCTTCTTGCGCCCCTTTCCCACTTCGATGGTTGTGGTGCCCACTACGCGTGTCAGGCCCACCAGCGATGCCGAGTTGTCGATTCCACTGGCGCCACCCACTCCAAGATCCACGACGACCCTGTCTCCGGTGTTGGGGGCAAACGTCCACAAAGTGGCGTGATCATCATGTCCGGACTCTTGAGGCCGGCTGCCGCCCAACACTTCGCCGATGTCGTTGAGATCAGTGGGCCAGCTCCACTCGAATCCGGCCGGCGGTGGAAGCTCTTCCGTAACGACCGTGCCATCCGGTTGAATCGTCCAGAGCAAGGCGCGGCGCGAACCGCCAGACTGGTCATGTGCACCGCCAACGATCTGCACGGGGTCGGCGTTGTTCACGGCGTAGGCGAAACTGTGGAAGCCAGCTTCCACCTCACCATCAAGGAACGTGAGGTTACCGTTGTCCCAGAGGAACGCGCGCTCCCGGAATCCGTCGTACGCACGGCCGACCACCTGGCCGCCCTCGTTGATTCCTTCAGCTACGCTGTTGATGAATCCGAGCGCCCCAAATGTCTCCTCGTGGAGGTCCCGGGTCGTCACGATGCCAGCACCGTCCACCGTCCAGAGCATGGCGTGGCCGTGGTTTGGGTCGTCCGGGTGGTCGAACGCGTGCCCGACCACCTGTCCGTTGGTGTTGATGGCCGTGGCCTCGCCGGACCGGGCCTGGGTCGGGAGCACGATCCCCACTGTCGCACTGGAGCTCCAGAATAGGGGTTGAAGGCCGCTGCGCTCCGGGTCGCTGTGCTGAATAAATCGCGCCCCAACCACCTGACCCGGCTCGTTAATATCGCTGGCATAGATGACGAGTACGGTGGAATCAGGATCAGACGGCGAAGTCATGACCAGCTCCACGAACCCACTGCCAAGCGTCCAGTAGGACGCACGGTCACCGCTTTCGCCGACCACACGAACGCTGTTGCCATCGGGGCCTGAAACGACGCTTCGAGCTTTGGCCGACGAACTTCCTGGCAGTGTGCCCAAGTCGGTGGTCGTAATGACAAACTCTGGTTCGGTGTCACCCTTCTTCTTCACACTGAACAGCTCCGACCCCATGCCCTTCTTGCCGCGCGACGTCGTGACCTCGATGTCGTAGAGAGTGACCTCGGCGTCTAGGGCGATCGTGATGTTCGCGACGATGTTCTCTCGATCGATGAACGTACTCGAGTTCGTCACGATCTTCGGCGCGCTTTGGCCACCCAGCAGGAATTTCACCACTGATCCGTCATCGAACCCTGATCCGATGACTCGGACGTCGAGCGTGGTATCCTGAGGTGCCGAACTAGGGTCGGCCGCATCCACGGAGGTGCCCCCACCGCCCTTCGCGAACTGAACCTCGACAACGGTGGGGGAATCCGCCCGGTCGGAGCAGCCAGTCATCAAGATCAGTCCGAACACCGCTGTCCAGGCCCATGTTCTAGGCGCTCGATCGTACATGACAACTTCCCCCTTCTTCGCGCAGTGGTCGTGGCTACTTTATGACACGGATCACGCGCTCCGTCGGTGCGCCTCAGTTCATGGCGCCGTTGATTCCTGCGACCTGGTACGCGGCCCAGTAGTAGGGTGCACGCAGGCCTTCCTGCGCCAGCAGTGCTCGCTGAGCTTCAGCGAGCGCGGCAGCCGCGTCGTGCTCAGCTAGTGCCTCGTAGAACCTGCTCGCCAACTCCGCGGACGCCCGGTCCTCTACAGGCCACAACGTGGCAACCACGTTCCTGGCGCCGGCGAACAGAAAGGCCTGGGAGAGCGTGGCGTAGTCCTCGCCGGGTGCGAACACGCTCGAGCCGGCGATCCCCAGGCCGGTTTCGCAGCCTGAGAGGAACACGAGCTCCGAGTCGACGCTGAGTCCCAGCAGCTCGTGAACTTCGAGCCTTCCGTCGTTGGCTCTCTCCCCGGATCCGGTCGCGAGCTCGAGTCTCGAGAACACCGGATTGAATCGGTTCATCACGCCGTGCGTGGCCACGTGCACGATGCGCGATTCAGTGAGCGCCGCGCGCAGAGCAGACTCCCGTGGCCACGTGCACGATGCGCGATTCAGTGAGCGCCGCGCGCAGAGCAGACTCCGTCGCCCGACGCCCATCGTAGCGAAACGCATCCAAACTGGCCGCCACAGCCTGGGCCTCATCGCGTGAGGCCGACAGCTCCGCGGGGAAAGGTGCGAAGGCCGACGCGCCGGCCGGGGTAGGGGCGGTACTCGGGCGTCCGCGCAGGAGTGGCAGCGCCGCGGCCGAGGGAAGCACCCGCACCGTATAGTCCTCGACGAGATACCTTTCCGTGGTCTCGTCGAGAAGAGCCGCGAACGGCAAGTAGCTCAGCACGTCGTGAGGAACGATGAGCAGCTCGTACGCGTCCGCGGCCAGGCCCGCCGCGAGGGCCGGCCGAATCAAAGCAGCGTAGAGGCCGCGCAACACCCTCGGCAGACGCCCGTCCGAGTCGTGTCGTCCGATCAGCTCGCGAGCGAGTCGAACCCGACTCGAGAGATTCTCCGCGGAGATCGGCGTCTCGAGCACGTGGACATCCCGCTCCGACACCATGAAGAGGACGACCGCGCCCTCATCCGGCACGAAGTAACTGAGGATGAGCTGACCGGGACGCAGCGAACTCCGGACGACATCCGCGTCGGTCCTGCGGCTTCCGAGAAAGGCGGCTGTGGCGGGATCGGCCTCGGCGGTCTGCACCAAGAGAAGCTCGTATCGGCTGCGGACCTGCGTCAGACTCCGATAGAGCCCGTTGAGCTCGTTTCGCTCGGCGAGGCTACGGTCTGAGGGCGCAAAGTCCTCGAAGAAGGCAATCCGCTCCTCGATGGCGTCGATCTCACGGAGCAACACCTCCCCCTCATCCAGGGCAGATTCGCGCGACTGGCTGTTTTCGCCCACCGTCGAGTGCTCCAGCAACGCCCGCCCCCGCGCACCGTCGGCAACCTCGAAGGCTTCCTCCACTTCCCCACGGCGCAGCAGGACGGAGACGAGGTGAGCATAGACTTCTCTCTTGTCCGCGCCGAACGCCGTGCGGAGAGCCGCCGACCCGAACTGGACGCGCACCCGCTCGACCGTCTCGACAGCCCGCCGGCCGGCGATGGTCGCCGATTCGAACTCACCCAGCCGCAGGTGAGCACGTGACCTCAGGAGAGCGGCCTCCCACTCGGCCGCGTAGCCGCCTCGAGACAGATCGTCCGAGACGCGATCCAGCTCCTCCAGCGTCTCCCGCGATCTTCGACGACGATCGTGAATCCGTCCCGTCGCGAGCGCGACTTCGACACGCGCGATGGGCGCTCCGAGTTCGTCCGCGGCCTGCCTGGCCTGCGAAAGGAAGCGCGTCACCGCCGCCGAGTCGTCGAGCAGATCCGAGACCTCGGCCAGCACGAGTAGATCGCGCATCTCCTCCAGTGGAGCACCCACACGACGGTGAATGGTCAGCGCCTCCGTCGCGAGGTCCCGAGCCCGAGGATACGCGCTCAACCGCACGTGGATGTCGGCTTCACCGCGGAGGTCGACGCCGGTCTCCCAATTCAGCCCGAGCTCGGCATTGATGACTTGCGCCCGGTCATACAGGTCGATCGCTCTATGGAAGTCACCGGCGTCCCGATAGACGTCGGCCATGATCTCGTAGAGACTCGCCTCCTCGGAGCGGAGCCCCTGCGTTTCGGCGAGGACAAGCGCCGAGTCAAGCGTCGCGAGCGCGGTGCTCGGCTGACCAAGCACGACGTATGCGGTTCCGACATGGCCGAGCGCGTTGGTCACCCCGGTTTGGTAGTCGATCTCCTGGTGTCGTCGGATGGCCTCGCGCAGTGACTCCAAGCCGCCCAGCGGGTTCCCCAGCCGGATCTCGAGCATCCCCAGGTTGATCAGGGCGTTTCCTTCGAGGCGGGCGTCGTCGGTCGCAGCCATGAACTCACGCGCGTCAAACAGACGGCGACGTGCTTCGGCGAACTGCCCGAGCTCGATCATCGAGCTGGCGATGTTCGACGCTACGGTAAACACCATCCTTTCATCGCCGAGCGCGCTCGCCACCGAGTCCGCCTTTTCATACCACTGAAGCGATTCCGTAAGGCGATTCTGCATCCAAGCGACCAGACCGAGGGCGTTGTAGGAGCGGGCCAACTGGTCATCCAGCCCGTTCCGCAGCTTCAGCTCGAGGGCTTCCTGACCCACGTCGATGGCCTCGTCGTACTCACTGAGCCGAAACGCCACCAAGCCGACCCAGGTCAGAGCGCGTGCCTCGGCAGCTGCAGAGCCTTCCTGCCTGGCGCGTTCCCGAATGCCGGTGAGGAGCACGCGCGCCGAGTCGTACGCACCCGAGAAGTAGACGTCCTCCGCCGCGGCGAATAGCGAGTCGAAGGCTTCGCCCGACGCGTCCGACGTCGCACTCTCCGGTACTCCATCGTCGCCGCACCCGAGGGTGGACATGACGAGCACGACTCCGAGCATCGCCCGGGTCATCGTCGCTCCACGACGAACTCCTGAACTCCCGTACTCGTGGATCGCGCTCCGTCCAGGAGTGCATCGACGAACCAGAAGTACGGCACCCCAGGGTCGAGTCCGACCGATCGAGGAAGCACGAGCGTCGTGTCCGCCAGGCCGTTCGTGAACACCACGTCGCCGTTGGCGTCGGTCAGCGTGAAGACGTAGTGGGCGTCCGCACTTGCGGTGCGCCACCGGAAGACGAGCGAGTCCGGGTCGGCCATTGAGCCGTCGAGCGGAGAGAGGATATCCAGTTGCGTGGCTGCGGCGGGACCTCGGAGCGTTGGTTCGCCCCCCCGCTGCTGCAACATCTCGGAGGCGCCGAACCAGAGCAGCATCACGGCCGCGGCGGCCGCCGCGATCGGCGCCGCCCGCACGGGCCAGCGAGAGCTGCCCCGCCCGGTGAGATCGCTCGCTTCCGCGAGGTCCTGGCGACACTCCGAGCAGACGAGCAGATGCCGCTCGAAGCCCTCCCGCGCCTCGGGACTCAGCCCACCGTCGAGATAGGCCGCGATCCGCTCGGCCGTCATATGCTCTCCCGATGTCAAAGTCGAATCCAGCCCTTCAGTAGCATGGCTCTCCTCCCTATGACACGGAGACAGGCGGACGCCGGTGCGGCACCTCTGATCAAGGCTCGAACCCCCGCTCTTCGAGCCTTCGCCGCAGGGACGCGATGAGCAACTTGAGGCGGCGATGTACGGCGAATCGACTCGAGTAGCCCAGCATCCGCGCGACCTTCTCCGGCGGATGCCCGTCCACGTAGCGAAGTGTGAGCAGGAGCTGGTCCCTCGTCTCCAACTCGGCGAGAACGGCCGCGAGCTGCTCTGCGCGTTCCCGTCTGATCAGTTCGCGAGGCCTCTTCAATGATCTGATCCGGATCGAGGTCGTTGGCCAAGAGCCCCGCGAGATTTCGCCGGGCGATGAACTCGGGGTCGGACGTCCTTTCCGAGTCACACTGCGGGCGGCCGAACGTCCGTCGGTGATGATCGAAGCACAGGCGCCGCACGACGACGACCAGCCAGGTGGTGAACTTGCCCGCGCCATCCGGAGAAAAGGAGCGGAGGCGCTTGAAGTCGTTTTCCCGGAGGCGGTCCAGGACGTACGTGTACCGATCCATCACGTCGTCGTGTCCCGACGAGACACGGCGCGCGGCGTGGAGGATCAGCTTGCTGTGCTGTCCCAGGAACTCGGCCCACGCCGCCTCCCGGTCCTCCTCCCTCCTGGCATGGCGGAGGCGGTGAAGCGGGTGGGGGGCGTCGTGCACGAGACTCGGGTTAGGAGCAGGTTGACCGTCGAGAAGACTCGTGACGTCCCGGTCGCGCTCCTTCCGCTCGATACGAACGAGGATTGGGCCCGTCGCCTATTCGACCTCCTCGCCGCGGTCCCGCTGCGCATAACAAATCCTGGCTCTCTCGGCGCAGAGCTTCCGATCCTGCTGCGCGATCACGGTGCGCGTGGGGCAGCGCCCCAAGCACGAGTACGGTTGAGAACGTCAGGAGATGCCTCATCCTCCTTGTCCCCCTCTGGACCGCTGACAACACGATCCAGACTGCAACACCAAGGGAGCGACCTGGCAGGTCGGACGCCCGGGGTGGTTCCGAAAGCTATGGGTGCAGGGGACCTACACACAACAAGGAGAGCGGTCTAGCCGAAGCCCCCCACTGCAGATTGAACGGTACGTGGAGTCGGAGCGCGCCGTCGGACGCCGTGCCGGTACGACGCGTTCATTCCGGACCCTCTCAATGGTCTCCCTTCCCTCGCTCCACTCCGTGGCCCTCCTTGACACATCGAAACCCAGCCCCCCGGAAAGCTATCTGGCCGTAGCCTCCGAGGCCGACCCTTTGGGCGACGACTCCAGAGACTCCGTGGCGGTGGGCCCGTTTGGCGGCCTTTTCGTCAGTACTGAAGAGATGAAGACTTTGAAGGATTAGGGCGATCGCCTGAACTGGAACGCCTATAACAGGGGGCCTTCCGGTCCGCTCGGCTCAGGCTCGTGTGCTCCACGAGCGGCTCACCCACCGATCGGCCTACGCTCATGCGGGGGTCCAGCGACGCGTACGGATCCTGGAAGCTCATCTGCATCCTGGGCCGGAGCGCGCGCAGCTCCCGCGTGCTCGCCTCATCGAGATCCACGCCGTCGAAGAGGTGAGCTACTGAGCAAAGGATAGGCATTCTAGGGACCCTATGAGTCCCTGGGGCTACAGAGGAACTGTGGAGCAGGGTGGTGGGGTGGGGAAGAATGGGAGGTGGGATTGGGGTCTTGGGTGCGGGAAGGGACCCTGGTTAGCCTCGTCTCGCTCCGGCCTGCCGGGGCCCATGTGGAGCTCGGTTCGGGGTGGCCCCCTGGCAGGATGGAGGAGTGGGGAGGAGGTGGGTTCCCTGCGCTGGAGCTCGGGTCAATAAGTGTGTAAACGTCTCAGGCGGCTTCCTTCCGCTGGTTGGTTGAGACGGGGGTTCCGTCCTCGAACGTCCGTCCTTCAAACACATCCTTCAGCTGGTGGGGCGCATCCAGCTTCCGGAATCGTTTTTCGGCCACGGTCAGGAGCTTCCAGATCAGAGCCGTGGCCCTCTCCACTCGTTTGAACCGCTTCGCTGCCGAGGTCCTGAGCCGGACAGCCGCAAAGGGACTCTCCACCACGTTCGTCGTTCTCAGGTGCTTCCAATGGCTCTCGGGGAAGCGGTAGAAGGTGACCATCCGCTCCCAGTCGTCCCCCAAGGTCTCCACCGCCTTCGGATACCAGGGCCCATAGCGCTTCCTGAAGGTCTCACGCGCCTCAAGGGCTTCGGCCAAGCTCGGGGCATACACCACTGCTCTGAGAAGCTCCTTAGCCTCAGCCTGCTCTCTCTTCGGCAGCCGGTCCAGCACGTTGCGGATCTTGTGGTTCCAGCACCGCTGTTCCTCGGCTCCAGGCCATACCTGTGCCCCCGCTGCCCAGATGGCTGGATTCCCATCGGCCACCAGGAGCCGGGGCTCACCCAGCCCCCTGGCCTTCAGGTCCCGGAACACAGCTGTCCACGATTCCGTTGACTCCCGGTAGCCGGAGGTAAGCGCCAGCACCTCCTTTGTCCCATCGCTCATGGCTCCGATGACCACCAGGAGGGCCGCTTTATCCCGCTCCAGCCCCGCCTTCACGTAGATCCCATCCACCCACACATACACCACCTCACGGCCTTCCACAGAGCGCCGGTTCCAGCCCTCAAACTCCTTGGCCCACTCGGCCTTCAGCCGCCGGATCGTCGGCTTCGACAACGGCGCTCCCTCGCCCAGCAAGCCCCTGAGCGCCAGCTCGAAATCCCCTTCCGCCAGTCCGTGAAGGTACAGCTCCGGAATCAGCTCCCGGACTTCCTTCGTCCTCCTGGCGAAGAACGGCAGCACACGGCTCTCGAATCGCTCCTCCAGATCCCTCACCCGGGGGCGCCGAACCGTGATCGTCCCCGAGCTCATCGTCAGCTTCCGAGGCTTCCCGTACCCGTTCCTGTAGCCGCTCGGCGCATCCACCGCCTCCCTCCGCTCCGACTTCTCCCGGCCCAGGAGCTCCGTGACCTCTTCCTCCAAGATCTGCTGGATGAATGCTTGGGCTTGCTCCCGAACCAAACTCTCCAGAACCTCGAATACCGGCGTGGTGGACTCCGGACCCGCTCCTGCGATATCCTTCCTCATGAGGCGACGTTCCTTTCCCCCGGGCAGCTACCCGGGCTTCGCTGTTTGACTTCTCAGCGGAAAGGTACGTCGCCTTTCCTTTTACACACCTTTTGATCCTACCTCCTGCGCTGTTCGAAGATGGGCTGGGAAGCGAGGGCGGGGTCGGATCGGGTGGAAGGCAGTTAGTCAACTCCTGCCGATCGCCTTCAGACTGCTCGCCGACTGTGCCGTAATTGTTCCGTAACGTGTGACACTCCGGGGCACTCACGACACTGCGTCGGTCTGCCAGAACCCTCGAGAAGTGAGCATTTGTGCAGGCTTGTGGCCGGGTGTGCCTTCTCCGGTGGACCAAAGGGCAGAACTTAAAATCCCCCGGGAGCAATCCCATGCGGGTTCGAATCCCGCCCCCGGCACTTAGACACTGGAACACTTCATAGCGGCACTCTCACCCGCGCGTCTCGGAGGCAGGGCCTCCGATCCGCCATGCGGGTGCAGCTCGCCGGGGTTGGATTGCGCCGTAATTGTGCCGCTCGAAGGCACAAAGAAAGGCATGCCGCGACAGAAAAGCAGTGCCATATTCCGGTCAGGGAGGAAGACTCGATCATGACAGACATAATTCTCAAGGTTGGCGATCTCGCTGCAGCACCGGGCGAGAGGACCTTCGGTGTTCAGGAGATCACTGTTGCCGGGCAGCCTTTCAAGCTCCCAATGTTTCTCATCAACGGCAAGGAAGCAGGACCGACCTTGGCGGTGACGGGCGGCGTCCACGCGGCCGAGTACGCAAGTATTTCGGCGGCACTCCATCTGGGACAAAACACCGATCCTGAAACACTGCGCGGCCGGCTGATCGTCGTGCCGATCGTCAACATGGCCGGCTTTCCCGTGCGTTCGATCTACGTCAACCCAATGGATAACGTCAACTTGAACCGCGTGTTCCCAGGTGACGCAGACGGCGAGGCATCCGAGCAGATCACCCACTGGGTGTTCAACAACGTGATGAAACAGGGCGACTACTTTGTGGATTTGCACGGCGGTGACCTGATAGAGGCGTTGGTTCCGTTTACGATCTTCTACGAATCAGGTAATGCCGAGGTCGACGAGAAGTCGTTGGAGCTAGCCAAGGTCTTCGGCATCCCGTATCTGGTGCGCAGCGATAACGTCGGTGGCACGCACTCCGCCGCGGCCCGCGCCGGAATCCCGGCCATCCTCACCGAGGCCGGTGGCCAGGGCATCTGGCCGGCCGAAGATGTGAAGCTGCACACCGACGGGCTCAACCGGTTGATGCGGCATCTGGGCATGTTGCCGGGTCCTGCGCCGGAGCCGGTCGAGTGCACCGTGTTGCAGCATTTCATCTGGCTGCGCAGTGGGCACGACGGGTTCTGGTATCCGGCCGTTGCGGTCGGTGCGGCGGTGACCGAGGGCCAGTATCTGGGCTGCATCAAGGACTACCAGGGCCGCATTTTGCAGGAGGCCACTTCCCCGGCCGACGGCCGCGTGCTGTTCCTGGTCTCCTCGCTGGCCATTAACGACGGCGACCCGCTGCTGTCCGTGGGCGCATGAAAGGCCGCCCGGCTGACAGTCGGTCGGACTAAGGTAAGCCCACGACACGTATGTCGCGCTGGCAGAGTGACATTTAGCCGGAAAGCCCAGGAGGTGTTGAGAGATGAAGGTGTTGCTGATCGGCGTCGGTATGCAGGGCAAAGCCACGCTGCACGATCTGGTCAGGAGCGATATGGTGACACAGATCCTGGCCGCAGATCAGGACTATGACGGGCTGGCGACCCACGTCTCGTCCTGGGGCTATGGCGACAAAGTTCGCACGGGGCCGATAGACGCCGGCGATCCAGAGGCTGTGGATGGTATGATGGCAGCATTTCAACCGGATATCGTCATCGACCTGGCCCCGGTTCCCTACCACCCAATCATCGCGCACACCGCAGTGCAGCACCGCGCCCACTATCTCAACGCCTCCTATGCCAGCCCGGAGATGGCAGGTCTTGCGAAAAAGGCTGCCGATCAGAATCTGGTCGTTCTCCTCGAGTTTGGCATGGATCCAGGCATGGATCTGGTGATGCTGGGTGAGGCGGTGCGGGGATTCGACCGGGTGCATGGCATCATCAGCTATGGTGCGGGCTTCCCCGAAGAGGCGGCCGCAAACAACCCGATCAAGTACAAGATCACGTGGACCTTCGACGGGGTGCTGCGGGCCTATCGCAGGGCTGCACGAGTGATTCGGGACGGACAGATGTTCGAGATCAGTGATCGGGACATGTTCCGGCCTGAGCACATGCACGTGAGGGAAATCCCCAGCCTGGGCCTTCTGGAAGCGGCTCCCAATGGCGATGCGCTGAAGTACGCCGAGCTCTTGGGCATCCCCCGTGGGCAACTGCGCGACCTCGGGCGCTACATCCTGCGCTGGCCCGGACATTGTGCGTTCTGGCAGACCATAGTGGATCTTGGCTTGTTGGATTCTGAGCCAGTGATCGTGGATGGCGCCCCGGTCAACCGCCGGCGCTACCTGGCGGCCGCGCTGGAACCGCTACTGCAGTACGCGGCGGATGAACGGGACATCGCGATCGTCCGCATTGAAGTAACGGGCGCCAAGAATGGCCAGCAACGGCGCGCCGTCTACCAGGTGATCGACAAGCGCGACCTGGAGACCGGGTTTACCGCCATGCAACGAACGGTAGGCTTCACGATCAGCATCGGCGCATTGATGATCGCTGCAGGGCAAATCGACAAGCGCGGTCTCCTGTCGCCACTCACAGACGTGCCGTATGGACCGTATGCCGCGGCGTTGAAGGCACGGGGGATCGGGGTCACTTCGGAAACGATCGCGTTGGAGAGTACTGTCTGACGCCTTGGGTCAAGGGGTCCGAAGACGAGGCCCTAGCGCTGCCTCGACGTCACGATCCCCGCGCCATCCCGTCGAGCGCCTCTTCCAGGGTCCGGACGGTCCGGTCCGCGTTCTGGAGCTTGTCCAGGCCGAACAGGCCGATGCGAAACGTCCAGAAGTCCGCGGGCTCGTCGCATCGCAGGGGAACCCCCGCGGCGATCTGGATCCCCACTTCCGAGAACTTCCGACCGGTGCGGATTCCGTCGTCGTCGGTGTAGCTCACCACCACGCCGGGCGCCTGGAACCCCTCCGCCGCGACGCTCGGGAACCCTCGGTCGACCAGGAGCGCCCGGACCCGGCTGCCCAGCTCCTCCTGCCGTGACCGGGCTCGCTCGAATCCGAAGGCCTCGGTTTCCCTCATGACGTCCCGGAAGGTTCTGAGCCCGTCGGTGGGCATGGTGGCGTGGTAGGCGTGCCAGGCGAAGCTGGTGCTGGTCGTCTTGTCGAGCCGCTCGCGGGCCCGGGCGCCGAGCATGACCAGACCACAGCACGGACTGCCGCTCCACCCCTTCTGGGGAGCGCTGATCAGGACGTCCACGCCGGCGGCCTCCATGTCCACCCAGATCGTGCCCGAGGCGATGCAGTCCAGCACGAACATCCCGCCGACCGAATGAACGGCGTCGCCGACGGCGCGGAGGTACCGGTCCGGCAGCAGCATGCCCGCGGACGTCTCGACGTGCGGCGCGAAGACCACCTCCGGCCGCTCCGCCTCGATCGCGGCGACGACTTCGTCGATCGGGGCCGGCACGAAGGGCGCGTTCTTCTCCTCGCTCACTCGGCGGGCCTTGAGCACGGTCGCGGCCGACGGGATATCGCCCATCTCGAAGATCTGGGTCCAGCGGAAGCTGAACCACCCGTTGCGGATGACGAGGCACGTCCGGTCGTTCGCGAACTGACGGGCCACCGCTTCCATTGCGAAGGTGCCGCTTCCCGGGACGACGACCACCGCCTTCGCGTCGTACACCTTCTTCAAGGTCGCGGAGATGTCCTTCATGACCTCCTGGAAGGACCGCGACATGTGGTTGAGGGAGCGGTCGGTGTAGACGACCGAGTACTCGAGCAGTCCGTCGGGATCGACGTTGGGTACCAAGCCAGCCATCATGCCTCCGGTCCAGGCGACGCGGGGCGCCCGATGAGGTGCGGGGGCTCGAACGTGGAGCGGCCCCGGTTCGTCCTGCGATACGCCAGGGTGTCGGCTCGGACACACACGGTCCAACCCGGCTGCCCCACCCCGGTGCGGGTAGCCGTTCGGTCGGGCGCACGGCTCGCCGTCGCAGGCCGCACCGGCCAGCATGTCGGACCCGGCGGGATATGGCAAGCGGGAGACGGAGCTCCCGGTTCAGGTCGCGCGGGCGATCATGACCTTGACCACCTTCGGGAGCGCCCAGACGAAGACCAACGGGAGCAGGATCGTCTGGAGCGTGAACACCACGAGAAGGTGCATCAGATGCTCGATAGTGGTGGAGACCCGATCCCGGAACGCTGCCATGCGTTGCGGGACGTCCAGACGCTCGACCGTACCCGAGAACCACGCCGACACGCGGCCCACCCACCCCTCCTCGACCTCGGCGGCCCCGAGTTGCTCGATCTCGCGGATATCACCGCTCGTCTCCTCGATGGCCTGAACGGCTTCGACCTGGGATGGCTGGAGGAAGCGCTCGAAGAACACGGCGGACCCGAGCGCGTAGACCGGGACCGCGAAACGACAGACCAGGAGGAGCGACGTCCCCCCGGCCACGAAGCGGCGCACCTTCGGATGAAACCGATCCGGGAAGCAGGCAGTGCCTACCCGAGCGACGAGAAAAACGATGAGGAGCACCGTGATGACGCCCCAGGCGCTTGCCCGGAGAAGCAAGCTCTGAACCCCCAGCGACGTCGTGCTCACCAGCATGACCGAAGAGAACTGTTCGACGATATCGTCGATGGGCTCCAGCACTTCGCCCGCGGAGACCGTCACGCCCATCCCGCCGGGCTGGAGGGCGATCTCGGTTCCCTCAGCCAACGACACGGCCGCGTCGAGGGTGCGCACGGCCGCGTACGTCAGCAGCGCCTGATGGAAGACCCGGTCGGCCGACGCCTGCGCTCTGCTATCGAGCGTTCCCGACACGGCGAGCAGGCCGGCCGTCGCCCCCAGGACGAGGATCCACGTGCGCGGCACGAGCCAGGAGGGAAGGACGCTCGCTCGCTCCTCGGTGGTGTCCGTCGCGCTCGTCGCGTCAGCGTCGCTGGCGCTGGATTCGCGCGTGCCAAGTTCCATGATCGGCCCCGTGGATGCGGGCGTCAGTGTGAACCGCTCAGCCGGGTAGCCGAGCGGCCGCGATCACGTCGAGATTGGGCAGCTTGACGATCTCGATTGGTACGATGCCAAGGTGGGCGGTGGCCGTGGGCCGATGCAAGGAGGCCACCCTCCGCTGCCGAAGAGTGAGGGGAGGGGATTGGAATCCACAAGGTCAAGGGGGGGAGGACTGCGGGGCACTCCGAAGAGCCGGGCCGAGCACGAGAGACGCAGTTGCGGACGCATGAGCCAGTCCCGTTCGGGGTCCGCTTCCGGGACAGCCTGATTCTGGCCGAGGTGGCCGCAGGCCGGCGAAACCCTACCGTGACGGTCCCAACAGCACCGCGTTGATGAACAGGAGCTGTGTGGCCTCGGCATACGCCCGGTAGTTGGGGTCCTCGGCGAAGGCGACGAGCTGGCCCCGCCCTAGCCGCTGGTGCATGAGGAAGGCCTTGCTTGCCAGTTGCGGCCTGGCTTCCTCCCACACGATGCCTCCGGCCACCAGGTCGTCCAGGGCACCGTAGACACCCACGTTGGTGCCCTCATCCAGGGTCAGCGGGGTGAAGATGCGGGAGCTGCTCACCATCGCTCCCACCTTTCCGTCGGTGCCCGCCGCCAGCCAGTGGGTGGTGTCCAGCACCACGTTCAGGATGGCCCCCGGCGTCTGCTCCGGTGGCTCAGCCGACGGCGTGATGGCTTCCAGCAGGTCGATGGGCTGATCCGGGGTCTGCGGCCGCGGCTGCTCGTTGCCCTGCTCCGGTGCGCCGCCCCGGAGCTCCGTGCCCGTGCCCAGCAGCCCTGCCCGACCGGCCCAGCGGGCGGACTCGGCCATGGTCACCAGCGTCCCGCCAGCTCGCATCCAGTCCTGCAGCCGGTCAATCCCACCGTTGTCGAGGACCAATCCGTAGCTCCCCGACGGCAGGACCACCACGTGAAAATCGGAGAGATCCAGGCGGCCCAGATTGTCCGCCCGCACCGCCGTGACCCGAAGGCCGTAGCGGCGCTCCATGACGAAGCGGGCCCAGCCGGCGGAATAGCTGGAAGCAGGTGCGCCGTACGCCAGCAGGATGCGGGGCTCCACCAGGGCGCCTACCTGGTTGCTGCCCAGGGAAATGCCGTCGTCCTTGAAGCTGGAGTCCAGAGCCACGGCCTGCCCACCATGGAGTGCCAGGATGCCCGCCAGGCGCTCCGGCATGTCGTCGGGGTTCTCCGCGGTGCGCAGGAAGGCCGCCCCCGCCCCGAAGACCCGGCCACCGATGGTGGTGCTGGCCCGGAGGGTCCTGACCCGAAGGCCCTCCCGGAGTGCCTCCGCCACTACCGCTGCAGTGGCGCTGTTCCACGACAAGAGGTAGCCGACCAGGGCCGGTGGGAGTGGGGTCGACTCCATGGGGACGGGATCCGGCGTCACCGGTGCACCTCCAGCGCCGGTGGCCCGGTCGGTCGGGATGGCCTCCACGTCCCAGAGCAGGGGCAGGCTCCAGGCCGTGATGTCGTAGATCTGGTCCGGGAGGCGCTGGGCCCGGCGCTCGATCTGCCGCTGCTCGAAGGCCGCGTCCATGTCCGTGGTAGGGTCCAGAAGATTCCGCGCCAGGGCGGCGGCGGGCTGGCCCACGGGCACGATGAAGGTGCCGGCGGCGGCGAGCCTGCGCCCATCCACGGAAACGGACCCCTGGGGCTGCCTGACCTGGATGCCGTTGCGGGCCAGGAGGACGGCCAGGCGGTGGGCCAGGGCCGGGTCGTGAGCTGAATGCAGCACGATCTCGGCGGGGCCGCCCTCCTGGGCCATGCGCATGCCCTGTCGGCGGAAGGCCAGGAAGTCCCGCAGGATGCGCTCCCGGTTCGCCGCCGCCGTGGCGGCGCTGGTCAGACCGGCGATGAAGTGATGGGCGATGCCGTCGCCATAGGTGAGCAGATCCCCGTCGCTCCGCCGGAAAACGAGCCCCCGGGGCGAGGCCTGCTCGAAGGTCATGCCGAGGGCCCCCTGAGCCGTGGGCCAGGAAGCGCCGTAACCCGGGTAGTACGCGTCGAACACTTCCCGGGTGAAGTAACCCCAGCCCCGCTCATCGAAGGCGGCGGCCATAGCCCGCCCCAGTACCTCGAAGGTGGAGAGCTGAGCGCGGCTGGTCCACGGATTGCCCGGCGGGGCGGCCGGCGGGAAGTAGTACGTCGAGTTGCCGCCCATCTCGTGCAGGTCGGCCACCACGTGGGCCGAGAAGTCCAGGAGCGTCCGGATCTTGCCCTGGCTCTCGGGCTGGCTGAGGGGGAACCAGTCCCGGTTCAGGTCGAACAGATAGTGGTTGGTGCGCCCTCCGGGCCACGGCTCGTCGTGCTCCGCCGCGGTGGGGTGGGCGTCGGGTGGAAACGCCCGGGTCTGGCGGTAGTGGGCCACGAAGCGAGCCCGCCCGTCCGGATTCTGGATGGGGTCGATGAGCACCAGGGCGTCCCGGCGGATCGCGTCCACCCGGGGGTCGTTGCGGGCGGCCAGCAGGTGGTACGCCTGTACCAGCGCCGCGCCGGCCCCGCTGACCTCGTTCCCGTGGATGGAATGGAGCAGGGCCACCACCACCGGCATCGATGCGATGAGATCTTCCGCCTCGGCATCGCTGAGGCCCTCGGGGAAGGCGAGCCGGCGCAGCTCGCTCTTCAGCGCCTCCAAGCGCGCGATCCTCTCCGGTGAGCCGATCACCAGCATGTGCAGGGGCCGCCCCTCCCAGGTCCGGGCATACTCGATGAGATGGGCCCGGCCGGGGGCAGCCGCTGCCAGGGCCTGGAAGTATGCCGCGATCTGATCCGGGTGGGTGATGTCCTCGTGGTGATCGTGCCCCACCACGGCCTCCAGCGTGGGGATGGCCGGGTCGTAGGCAATGCCTGGGGCCACGGTAGCCACATAAGGCGCTTCCTGGGCTCCTGCGGCCGCCGGGATCAAGGCAAGGCCCAGGACGAGGGCCGAGCGGGCGAGGGCGCGCATCAGCATGACGGGCTCCTGGTGGCAGCCGTTGTAGCAACACTCGTCGGGCGAATATAGAGGGGTGCGGGAGCCGGCACACGGGAGGCCCGGGTGTCGGTGCTCGGGGTCGACGTGGAGGGCGGCCCACCGGGACCGTCGGCGCCGTACGGCCTTTGGGACGGCCAGCGCGACAAACGGACGAGCGCACCCTAGTTTGTCCTATGTTGTCGAGAAGAGCCTTCGCACTCCTCAGTCCGAGGAGGGCCCGTTGCTCCGCAGAATGGCGCGTTGGCGGCTATGGCTGTTCTCCGGGGCCGACGGTGAGATCGGAGTTCGAGGAATTCGCCATGACTTCAACAAAGAAACTTCTGGCCGGGCTCCTGCTCGCCGGGGGAGCGCTGAGCGGCGGGTGCAGTGAGGAAACTGCGCCGTCCTCGCTGGTCGGGCCCGCGAATGAGTCGCCCGTGGCCTCCGTCACCGCGGCCGCGGTCTGTGCGTCGCCTGCCTGGGACGCGAATACCGCCTACTCCCGCGGCGAGATGGTCTCCCACGGCGGCTATGAGTGGAGGGCCAAGAAGCCAAGCCAGGGCATCGAACCCGGGACCCATCCGGCGTACTGGGGGGACAAAGGGGTTTGCGACGATCCCGGAGACCCTCCTCCTCCGACCCGCACGCCCATGCAGATCTTCGGGGTCTGGCACGCCGGGAATCACTACGCGGACTGGAGTGTCCCGCGGGACATGGTCGAGTTCGACCAGGCGAACCATTGGATCATTGACAGAAGCGACGGCTCGGGGCTGCCGTCCGTCAACCTTGTCGTGTTGAGCTTCCTGCAGCCGCTGAAGGTGCTCGCCATGACGACGGATGACGTGACGCTCAACGGCGTGCCGATCGGCATGACCCAGGAGATCGTTGACTACTTCAAGAGCGAAGGAATCCGCGTGATGATGTCGATGGGCGGCGTGACCTACACCGACTTCTGGGATGAAGCCCTCGCGACGGACCCCACACGACTCGGGCTGAACGCGGCGTACATCGCGACCCGATTCGGGGTGGGCATCGAGATCGACTACGAGAGAAACACGGACCCCGATCTGGCCGGCCTGCAAGCGTTCATCGACGCGTACCGCTCGGTACACCCCTATGATGCCACCGGAGCCAACCACGCTGCGCGCTTGACGATCGACCTGGCCGCAGGCGGGCGGTATCTACAGGCGCTGAACCGGCATGCGACGATCCACTGGCTGGACAACGCCAACCCGGTGTTGGACTACGCGAACGCGATGGTGCACCGGTCCTCGGGCACGCCGGACAACTGGCAGGAGCACGTTGACGGCATGCCGAGGTATGGCCCACCGATCCCGCCCAAGGCTCCGAACCGATTCACCGGCGGTCTCTACCTGAAGGGCAGCATGGCCAACTGCCTGGACTTCTATGCCTCCGAGCAGTGGGAGCACGAGGAATACGTGCACACCGTGGCTGCCAACGGGGCCGGGACCACGAGCGGCATGCTCGGATACATGCTCTGGGCGGCCGAAACGCCGTCGGCGAGGAAGAACTATACGGCCACGATCCCGCCGAACACCTGCGAAGGCGGAATGGGGATCGCCGCGGACGTCTTCGCCATTCCGATTCCGATGGGGCCCCTCAGGCAGCACTGAGCGTCTGCAAGGTGGGGGGCGACCGGGTCGTAGTCGGGGCTCTGGTCGAGGTCGAGAGCAGCCTGGGGTGGTGTGCGGCAGGGAAGGGGCCTCCCAATCCGCCGTGCGGGTGTGGCTCGCGCTGCTCGCTCTCTTCACAGCTTCTCCCATTGACGAGAGGGGCAAGCGTAACCAGGTAAGGACAGAGGCATTGTCGCAGGAGGAGCGAGCGTCAGGAGAGTGTTCTGAAGCGGCGGCCCAGCCTCTTTAGGGTCTCGTTCCTCCCGAACCCGACGACATCCGAAAAGACCCAAGGCAGGAGAGCAGAGCGTGCTTGAGCCGAAATGGACGGTGGATCTGCTGGAAAAGCTGCTGGGAAGTAGCCCGGAAGCAAGCAAGCGGGCCCTGCACAGCCAGATCCTCACGGCGACCGTGGCCCCTGGGCAGCCGTCCCTGGTGCCGTGGAGTCAGCATCGGAAGACCACTGCCGGGGCGCCTGTCTATTCGAACCCCGACAAAGCGTGCTTGCCAGCTGTCCGCGATTTCTGCCGGCAGTGGTTGGGAAGCGTTCATGAGGGTTGGACGCCCTACAATAGGCAGAAACCACCCGCAGGCGTCGCTACCAGGCGGCTCGTCTTTCCAAAGCACACCGTCCGAGCCGGTGTCGACAGGATCCGCGACCATCTCGACCACGACACTCCGGTTTGCGTCGGCCTTGCGAGGTATTACGGCGTGCCGGCAAGGAAGGGGGACCACCTGCGGGCGTACCACTGGGTTGCGATTGTCGCTCGCACTGAGGGCGACGTGTTTCTCTACCTGGACCCGTGGCCGGGTCCCCAATCGCAGTGCAAATACAAAGGGAAGAGCCGCATTATGATGGGCTATATCTTCCATGAGCGTCGTGTGCAACGAAAGGATGCGGTGCTCCTTGCACCCGACATCAAACACCCTCACCTGCCAGCGGGCGGAGCCGTCATCAGGGGCGCATAGTGCCGACTTGGGCGCACCGCGTTCGGCAGCGCCCGTCTTCCCCAGTGGTGGTCCTTGAGTGCTCCTCCTGTCACACCCGCTCGGCCTTCCCTTCCGTTCCGTCCCACAGCACGCCGTACAGGTCATCCCGCCGGTCGTTCCATGGCTGCACCGTCCCCGCGTACCGGTGGCGCCTGAGCACCTCCAGGTCCACGTCTGCCATCACCAGCGTCTCGATGTTGGGGGTACACTCGGCGGCGATGCCGTCCCGGGCGAAGGAGAAGTCCAGGGGCGTGTAGATCCCCGACTGGGCGTAGTGGACGTCGGCGTTGGCCACGAAGGGAAGGTTTCCTGTGCACCCGGAGATGGCCACGAACACGTCGTTCTCCACGGCCCGGGCCACCGCACAGTACCGCGTGCGCAGGTAGCTCGTGCGGTCGTCGGCGGTGAAGGGCACGAAGAGGATCTGGGCCCCTCGGGCTGCGGCCACGCGGGAGAGCTCGGGGAAGGTGACGTCGTACGAGGTGAGGATCGCGATCTTCCCGCGGTCGGTGGCGAAGATCTCCAGCTGGTCTCCAGGCTCGAGCCCCCACCACCGTTGCTCGTTGGCGCTGACGTGAAGCTTGGGCTGCTGCTCGATGGTGCCGTCCCTCCTGAACAGATACGCCACGTTGAAGAGGCGATCTCCCTCCAGGGTGAACTGGGACCCCCCGATGACGTTCACGTTGTACTTCACCGCCGAGCGCGTGAAGAAATCCAGGTAGTCAGGAGTGCGCCGGGCCAGGCTCCGTACCGCGTCGGCGGGGCGGGGCTCGTCCTGCAGCCCGAGCAGTTGGGTCGTGATGAGCTCGGGGAAGAGCACGAAGTCCGCCCTGCTGTCGGCGGCGGCGTCCATGAAGTAGGAGCACTGGGTGCAGAACTCGTCCCAGCTGGAGATGGGGCGCATCTGGTACTGGACGGCGCAGAGCCGCACCGCCGAGACCCGGCGCCGCAGCTTCTGAGGATCCCGCACGTAGCCCAGGTTGGCCCACTCCAGGTGGGTGGCAAACCCCCGGGACGCCTTGTCCGAGGGGAAATAGTCGGGGATGAGCGCCCGCAGAACGAACCCGTTGGCTACCTGGGTGGTGAGGACGGGATCGTAGAGCCCCCGTTCGATGACCTTCTCCACGTACTCCCGGGCCGTCATCTCCTCGGGCTGGGCGCCGAAGCCAGGGATGCGACCGCCGATGACGATTCGGGCCAGGTTCAGCCCGCGGCAGAGCTCTTTGCGGGCGTCGTAGAGCCGCCGCGCCAGGTGCATCCCCCGGTACTCGGGGTCCACCATGATCTCGATGCCATAGAGGGTATCACCGTCGTAGGTGTGGTTGCGGATGAATCCGCCGTCGGCGATGAGCTTCCAGTCGTGCCACTCCTCGTACTGGTCGTAGTCCACGATCAGGGAGCTCGAAGACGCCACCAGGCGTCCCTCGTACTCGATGCAGAGCTGTCCTTCGGGAAAGAGGGCGATCTGGCTCTCGATCTGGCCGCGGGTCCAGTGCATCATCCCTGGGAAGCAACGCTTCTGCATGGCGACCAGTGCGTCGTAGTCCTCCAGAGCGAAGCGCCTGAGCCTGACCTTTTTCTCGAAGTCCGTGAGGCGTAGCTTGGGCGAGGAGTGGGTGCCGGCTTGTTTCCTAGCCATCGGTACGTCCTGCGTCTCGGGCCCCGAGAGCCATGCTCATCGATTGTCACGTACACTTGAACAACTACTACACCGAGAACGGCGGCAATCGCCGTCCCACGGAAGAGAACGTCCAGAGGCTGTGGGACGCCATGGCCGCCAACAGCGTGGACCACGCGGTGGTCATCACCTCCTATCTGGTAAACGTGGACCGGCCGTCGGTGGAGCACATCCTGGAGATTCTGGCCGAGGATCCGCGGACCACGGTGGTGGAAGGGCTCCGGTGGCGGGGGGACTCGCGCACGGACCTCTTCCACATGGAGGAGCGCATCCGGGACAGGATGGTGAAGGGGATCAAGCTGTACCCCGGGTACGACCAGTACGCCATCAACGACCCGTCCCTGGAGACGGTGTTCCGCCTCGCCGCCAAGTACGACGTCCCGGTGATGGTCCACACCGGGGACACCTACGCCAGGAGCGCCAAGGTGCGCCAGGCCCACCCCCTGCTGGTGGACGACGTGGCCGTGGACTACCCCGATGTGCGTTTCGTCATCTGCCACCTGGGGCACCCCTGGTTCCAGGATGCCGCCGAGGTGCTCTACAAGAACGACAACGTCTACGCCGACATGTCGGGGCTCACGCTGGGCGACTTCGACTACGAGTTCGAGCGCTACCTGGTCATGCGGGTGAAGGACATGATCGCCTATATGGGTGACCCCAGCCGGCAGCTCATGTACGGAAGCGATTGGCCCCTGGTCGAGATGGGTCCCTACGTGAAGTTCCTGGAGAGCCTCGATTTCCCACAGGAGGCCCGGGAGCACATCGCCTGGCAGACCGCGGCGGAGCTCTTCAAAATCGACGTCTCCAAGCTGGGAGGGTGAGGATCACGTCCGGCCCTCGAGGCGCAGCAAGACGTCCACCACCCCGTACAAGATATTCGTGCAGGGGGTACCCACCGGGTAGGTTCGGCGTCTCACGCACCTTCCGTCAGCATGTACACCGCGAAGGTGGCGAGCCAGTGCTCCCCTTCGTAGTTGCCGCTGGCGATGTGGGGAAGGGTGGCCTGGGCGTGCTGAACCGCTGAGGCCAGAAGGACGGGGACCAATGGGTCTCCCGGGGGAAGGGCCTCGGCGATGAGCCGCATGCACCAGGCCCGGCTCAGGTTCAGGCCGTCCAGATGGACGATCTTCGGGTCGGTCCGATCCGAGACTTCCGCCGGAGTGAGGAGGCTTTGAGGCTCGCCGGCTTCGAGCCCGGGCAGAAATCGCCGAAGCCACCCGGCGAAGGTTTCCTGCGGCATGACCCTGCGCAGGAGATCTGCCTCCACGAGGGAGCGGGAAAAGAAATCGTCCCCGTCCGGCTCCCACTTGGCGGGATAGTCCTGGTCTTCACCGAAGTAGGTATCGGTTCGCTCCAGGAGAAGGTCCGCCAGGGCCTCGTGCCCGGTGGTACGGGCATAGTCCAGGGCGAAGGCGATCCCGAAGGCCGTGTTCGGATGCACGCCCCGCCGTATGGGGTAGTCCTGCTTCGGAAGGAAGTCCATGTACCGGGCCGCCATGGCTTCGGCCAGGGGCTGGAGGCTCTCGGCCCAGACTCGGCCATCCTCGTCCTCCCAGCCGTGGAGCTCCTCCGCCAGCTTCAGAAGCCAGGCCCAACCGTAGGTCCGTTCGAAGGAGGCCCGGTTGGGCGCATCCATGTATGCCACCTCCGCAGCGATATTCGCCGGTGCCAGGAGCTCGTCCAAGGTCGCCCGGATCTCCTCCGCCTCGGGAAGCTCCGGGAAGAGTTTCAGGAGCCGAACCAGCATCCAATGCCCATGGACGCAGGAGTGCCAGTCGTAGCTCCCGTAGAAGGCCGGGTGGAGGAGGGAAGGGCTCCTCACCTCCTGTGGGTCGTTCATGACGTGATCCAGCTTGTTGGGGTACTCCCGCGTGATCCCCTTCAGGGCCAAGCCGGCGAAGACGGAAGCCGCCTCCCGGTCCAGGGAGGGGAAATTGGGGGGCGTTCCTCCTGGTTGAGGAGGCGCCTCCTCACCGCAACCAATCAGGAGCGTCGCCGAGATCAGCAGAGGGAAACGAAGACCTGGGATCCGCTTCGGAAACATGAAGTCTCCTCAGGGCGAGGGTGGTTGCTGGGCAAAGCCCGCGGGGCTGCAGGGATATCCTGTTCGAAGGGGTCCCTTTCCGCCAGTCCGGAAGGAGGTGCCGGTTGGCCCGTAGCCACACAGCGGTGAGCCGGGAATTGAACAGAGATCAGGGGCTTCACTCGGTCTGGCGTCTCAGGTAATCCGCTGGCCTAAAGACCACCAACCCGAGGATTCCCTGGCGGACCATTCCCTCCCTACACTCCGGCGGAGAAACGCAGGCCTGCCTCCCTGGCTCGCCCCCCCGGCGGTGAGCTCCAGGCAACCTTCTCGGCTTAGAAGGGGTCTCATGGAATATACTGATCTGTTCAGATGAACGGGTCTTAGCAAGGCCGGAATGGGGGATCACGTGTCCGCCAAACCCGCGAGCAGCCTCTACGGAAACCTCGACCTTCTTGTCCTCCGGACCATCCAAGTGGAAGGGCCTGTCCACGGTCTCGGCGTCATGGACGCCATTGAGAAGCGCTCCGGAGGGAGCATCGAAGTGGAAGACGGCGCGCTCTATCGGTCTCTCCATCGTCTTGAGGGGAAGGGCCTCCTGTCCGCCGAATGGCGCACCAGTGAAAAGAACCGGCGTGCGAAGTTCTACTCCCTGACACGGGCCGGGAGAAAGGAATTGGCCCGGGCCAAGGCACATTGGGAACGTCATACCACGGCCGTAGGTCGTGGTCGTTTCCCTGGCGCTGGGGATCGGAGCAAATTCGGCCATCTTCAGCGTCCTGCGTGCCGTCGTCCTGGAGCCGATGCCCTATCCCGAACCTGACCGGCTGATGACGGTCTGGATGCCCCAGATCGGGTCCAGCTACAATCCCCTTTCCGCCCCCGACTGGGTGGACTTGAGGGACGGAAGCGGGTCCTTCGAGACCTGGGGGGTCTACCAGCCGGAGTCCCTCAACCTCTCGGGAGACGGCGAGCCGGAACGTGTCACCGGCGTACGCACTACGGCTGGCCTTCTTAAGGCCTTGGGGGCCAGTGCGGCCCGCGGCCGGCTCTTCACCGCCGGGGAGACGGAGGACCCCATAGCCCGGGTCGCTGCAATCAGCCATGGCCTGTGGCAGAGACGATTCGGGTCCGATCCGGACATGTTGGGCAGGGAGATTCTCATCAACCAGGAACGCTGGACGGTAATCGGCATCCTGCCCGAGGGGTTTCGGTTCCCAGATCGGCGGACTCTCGGGAAGCCGGATGTCCTGATCCCCATCTCGCTGGGTGTGACGGCTACGGATCGAGGATCCTATTACCTCAGGGTCATCGGCCGCCTCCGGGAAGGTCTGTCCATGGAACGGGCCGACGAGGAGTTGAAGGCCATCGCAGCCCGTCTGGCTGAGACCCATCCCGAGACCAACGGCCGGAGGACTGCGCAGATCATTCCCCTCCGGAACATCGTCCTGGGGGATTCGGCAGGTGGGCTCTGGATTCTCCTGGGAGCGACGGGATTCGTGCTCCTGTTAGCCTGTGCGAACGTCGGCGGGCTCCTCCTGTCCCGGAACGCGGGACGGAATACCGAAATGGCGGTACGGGCCTCCATGGGTGCCGGAAGGGGTCGGCTAGTGCGGCTTATGATGACGGAAAGCCTGTTCCTCGCCCTGATGGGGGGTGGGGCGGGTCTCCTCCTGGCGTTTTGGGGAACGGGCGTGCTGGCACGGGCGATACCTGGTAGCCTCCCTCGAGCGGACGGGATCAGAATGGACGGGCTGGTGGTGCTCGTCACCCTGGGACTGACCGTCGTGACCAGCGTCCTGGCCGGCGTCATCCCGGCTCTCGCCGCGTCCGCCACGCGACTCGCGGACGCCTTCCGGGAAGGCTCCCGGAGCTTGACGCCCGGGAAGGCCCGAGGCCGCCTCCTCGGCACCATGATCGTCGTTCAGTTCGCCCTGGCCTTCGTCCTGGCTGATGGGGCTGCGCTCATGCTACGGAGTCTGTGGGAAGCCACGGGCAACCGGGAGCTGACCGAGCCCGAGCGAGTCCTGGTGGCGGGGTACCTTCAGCCCCAGGAGCGGGGTGAGGAAATCATCCTCACCGATCCTTTTCTTGAGCGGTTACTGGAACGTGTTCGCGGCCTTCCGGGGGTGGATAAGGCCGGCGCCTCCGCGGCCCTTCCGTTGGCGGTAGATGGACCGCCCACATCCTTCCGGAGGGGCAGGACTACGATCCCAATGCCGGTCTCGGCTTGACCTACATGGTCCCGGCCTCCCCTGGGTACTTCGAGGCTATCGGCATCGATGTGCTCCGGGGAAGAGACCTCCTGCCCGAGGATCTGGCTGGGGGGAATCTCGGGGTCGTGGTGAGCCAGGCTTTCGCCGAACGGAGCTGGCCCGGGGAGAGCCCTCTGGGTAAGAGGATCCGGGCAAACGCTCCTTCGGACCCCTGGCTGGAGGCGGTGGTAGTGGGCGTGGTTGAAGACGTCAGACAGAATGGTCTGGAGACCAGGGCCATGCCCGGACTCTACCTCCCGTTTTTTCCGCCCTTTCAGCCACACCGTTGGCTCGCCATCAGAACGGAGGTTGATCCTCGGGATCTCATCCCCGCCCTGCGACAGGTGCTGACGGAGCTCGATCCTCATCGACCCCTGACCCAGGTATTCACCGGAGCGGACCTCTATGACTCCATGGCTCGGGGGCGTCGGGTCACCACTCGGCTCATTGGATTCTTTGCCCTCGTGGCACTCTCCCTGGTTGCGGCGGGAACCTATGCAGTTATGAGCTTCCTCGTGGCACAGCGGACCCAGGAGATGGGGATTCGGGTGGCCTTGGGTGCGCGCCGCGGGGAGATCGTCATGCTGGTCATGAAATCAGCATTGGGGCTCGCCACGGTGGGGATCGGGATCGGGCTCCTCGGTGTGTGGGTAGTCTCCGGGATTATGGAGAGCCTCCTTTTCGGGGTGGGCGCCTTGAACCCGGTGTTCATGGTAGTAGCAGGCCTTTCGTTGGCGTTTGTCGCCGGCACCGCCACCGGTTTCCCGGCCCTTCGGGCTACCCGCTCCGATCCCGTGAACGCGGTGAAGACGGAGTAAGGGGGAGAGGCGAGCGACCCAGGGCGGGTTCGGTATCGCCCCCCTTGTTTCCAGCCTGAGAGTGCTGCCGTCGCCGGGAGTACGAGGGTAGCTCCTGGCAGCGGCCGGTCCTGCTACTCGTATCTCAACGCCTCCACGGGGTTCACTCGACTCGCCCGACGTGCGGGGATCAGGGCGGCCGCGGCGGCCACACCGCCCAGCAGCAGGGGAACTCCTAGAATAGTCATGGGATCCCAGGGTCCGACCCCGTACAGGAGATGCCGGATGAGTTGGGCGAGACCCAGGGCAGCGGCGAGGCCGGCGACACCCCCAATCCCTGCCAAGCCCATGGCGCTCCTAATGACCATGGACCTCACCGCCCCGGAATCCGCCCCAAGAGACAACCGGATCCCCATCTCCTGGGTCCGCTGGGATACCGAGAAGCTCACCACTCCATAGAGGCCGATGGTGGCCAGTGTCAGCGCGAGCCCGCCGAAGACGCCCAGGAGCAGCGCCGCCATGCGAGCCGGGAAGAGAATCACCCCGACGTGCTCCTCCATCGTCTTGGCGTCCATGATGGTGAGGCTCGGGTCCGTTTCCCGGATCATCCTCCGGAGCATCGCCGTTATCTCCTCCGGCGCCGGCTGGCCTCGGGCCACCAGAATGATGTCCGGATCCGGCCTCTGGGCGAGAGGAAAGTAGAAGAGAGGCTTCGGTGGCTCCCGCAGACGTTCGATTCTCGTGTCCCCGGCGACACCGACGACCCGGATGACCTGATCGGATCCGACCGGCGAGAACTCCCTGCCCACCGGGCTCTCTGCGGGCCAGAAGCGGCGGGCCGCCGTCTCGTTCACGACGGCAACCCTGGGTGACTCGGGACGGTCCTCATCGGTGAAGCCCCGCCCCATCGCTAACGGAATGCCCATCGCCTGGAAGAATGCGGGGTCGACCTCTGCCCGCTGGACGTTGTGGCCCGCTCCCTGGCCAGGGGGATCTACCCCGTCGATGGTGTAGAACCGCCCACTGGCGGTGAAGACGATGTCGAGGGGGATATGACTGGCCGAGGTGGCCGCCTCGATTCCTGGCAACGCCCGCGCTCGCAGGGTAAGCTCCTCTCTCACGGCCGGGTACTCGGCAGCGGGGACACCGCTGATGGAGAGATCCACCCAGGCGATCCCCGCGTCCCTGGTGGAGAATCCCAGGTCGGCGTAACGGGCCGCTCCCAGGCTGCGGATGAATAGACCCCCTCCCACCAGAAGTACCACCGAGAGGGCCATCTGGAAGGCGACCAGGGCGTTCCGGAGCCCGAAGCGCCGATGACGAGCCAGCCCCAGCTCGTCCTTCAAGGTGGGTACCACGTCGGGATTCGTGCTCTGGAGCGCCGGTGCCATGCCGAAGAGCAGTCCTGCCAGGGTGGAGAGGCCGAAGGTGAAGAGGAGGACCGTGCGGTCCAGCCCCAGCTCCAGGGTGATGGGCACGGGCAGTGACGGCTGAACCCGGATGAGGAGGCCCAGTGTCGCTTGAGCCACCAGGAGACCCGAAGCGCCCCCCAGCAACGCCAGGAGCACGGTCTCGGTGAGGAGCTGCCGCACCAGGGCGCCCCTTCCCGCACCGAGGGCCAGGCGAAGCGCGATCTCCCTGCGCCGATCCACGCCGCGGGCGAGAAGGAAGGAGGCCAGGTTCGTGCATGCCAAGAGCAGGACCAGTCCGCCCGCCGTCATGAGGAGCACGACGAAGGGCAGGACGGCTCGGTCGATCTCAGGGGCCAGGGCCACATCCTGCATGGACAACACGGGAAACGACCAATCCTGATTGATCTGAGGATTGGCCTCCTGAATCTGACGGGAGAGTACGTCCAGCCTGGCGCGGACGCTCTCCAGCGCCATCCCCTCGGCGATCCGCCCCACCACGTAGTACCTGCGATCCAGGCGGTTCTCGAAGTGCGAGTGGTTCGTGAAGCCGGTAATGACCCCGTGCATCACCAGCGGAACGAAGAAGTCCGCCGACACACCCGGGCCCGAGAGACCGTGGAACCCCTCGGGAGTGACGCCCACCACTGTGAAGGACTGTCCCCCGAGCCGGATCGTGGTGCCCACGATCTCCCGGTCCTCTCCGAAGACCCGCTGCCAGAAGCCGTGACCCAGCATCATCACCAGGTGCGCCCCGGGGGTGTCGTCCTCTTCGGCCAGGAACGTGCGGCCGAGGGCCGCCTCCACGCCCAGCATGGGCAGGAGCGTATGGGAGACCCCTTCGCCCACGACTCGTAGGGTCTCGTCCTGGAGCTCCATCCGGGAGAAGATCGTCTTGTAGGCTCCGACAGCCTGGAAGGCGGCGTCGAAATCACTGATGTCCCGGTAGTTGGGGTAGGAGGTTGTGCCGTACACGCTTCGGTTCGGCACATGCGTGTAGATTCGAACCAGGTCCTGCGGCGCCCGGTAGGGATACTGCCGGATGAAGACGGCGTTGACCACGGAGAAGATGGCCGTGTTGGCCCCGATGCCGATGGCCAGGGAGAGCGTGGCCACCAGGAGGAAGACGGGTCGCCTCGCCAGGGAGCGCACCGCCACGCGGATGTCGCGCCGGAGGCGGTCGAACGCGTGGCTGGGACCGAGCCCCCTGAGCCTGGGAGAGGGGTCGGCGGGGCTCGCCGGCCCCTCCCAGTAGCGACGCGCGGCCCGCGCCCGCTCGGGACGGATGCGCCTGAGCAGGTCGATAGTGAGCCGGACGTAGAAGCCACCTAGCCGCAACGCCCCCGGCCTGGGGCCCAGCTCGCTCCTCATGTCGTCGAAGGTGGCCAGCAGCTCGGAGCCACGACTTGCCCTGAAGTCCGCCGGGAGGAGCCGGAGGAGGCAGACGTAGAAGCGTCGCCCGGGACTCATGGAGAAGCCTCCCTGGCCAGGAGGTCCCGGGCGATCCGGACCACCTCCTGATACTCCTCCGTCTCGGCTGCCAGAGTCTCTCGGCCGGCGGGTGTCAGGTCCAGGTAGCGGTACCGATCGCTACCCCCCAGGGGGCGACCGGACTTCTCGTCCACCTCGCGGACCCAGCCCCTCTCCAGGAGATCCTCCAGCGATCCGTAGAGCATGGCCGGGTAGAGCTCTAGCGATCCACGGGTGTGCCTGCGGACTCTGCGACGGATCTCCGCCCCGTGGGCCGGGCCCTCCGCCAGGGCCAGGAGGATGTGGTACCAGTGCTTCTTGAAGGCCATGGTGCCCTCTCGGCCGTAGTATGGTTTCATACTATGCTACCGTAGCACACTACGGGAGGCAGGTCGGAGAAGTTTCAGCGGCGCCTGTTCTGTGGGCGAGCCCGTTGGCAGGGGGGTTGCCTGTCAATGGTAAAGGGCGCTCGGTGGGGTATCACCTGAAGTCGCGCCACCGGCCGACCTGGCCGCCTCCGGTGCGGATGGAAACCTGCCGCGGGGGTCGCCCCGACGTGGCGTTGGCCTCTAGTTTCGGTCTGAGGACGATGTCTCGGTCTGAGGACGATGACCACCATGAAACGCACCTCGTATGACCGCGTACCCTACGCGACGTACACCCATCCTCTCCTGCACCCGGAGCGCCACGCCGCGATCGCCGCCCTCTTTGGCGTGTCGACAGAACCAGTGGAGCAGTGCCGCGTGTTGGAGCTCGGTTGCGGCGACGGGATGAATCTGATTGCCCAGGCGTACACGCTGCCGGAGAGCGAATTCGTGGGGGTGGATCTCTCCGCCACCGCCATCGAGCGGGGGCAGGCGGCGGTCTCGGCCCTTTCGCTCCGGAACGTGAACCTGCTCGCCGCAGATCTTCTGGATCTTCCCACAGGACTGGGAGAGTTCGACTACATCGTTGCCCATGGAGTCTATTCATGGGTTCCGGAGAAGGTGCGTGATCGACTGCTCGGCATCTGCGGCGAGTGTCTCTCTCCGGCCGGAGTCGCGTACGTGAGCTACACCACGTATCCGGGCGGGCACGTTCGGGAGATGATCCGGGACATGCTTCTCTTCCACGTTCGGAACCTGTCCGATCCGCGAGAGAAGCTTGATCAGGCGCGTGCGCTCGGGGCGTTCTTGCTTGCCTCGGCCGAATCGGACACCCGAGGGGGCGACATCTATCAAGCCGCCCTCGAGAGGCTGGTGAGAAAGGAGGACCACGCGATCTTTCACGATGATCTCGCGGCCGTGCACGACCCCGTCTATTTCCACGAGTTTGCCTCTCAGGCCGCGGATAAGGGGTTGCAGTATCTGGCGGACGCCGATCTCTCCACGATCTCGGTTCAGGGGATTCCGGAGAATGTGGTCGAGACCCTGGGGTCGATTCCCGAGACAGACCCCCTGCTCCTCCAACAATATCTGGACTTCTTGAAGCTCGGCATGTTCCGCAGAACCCTTCTCTGCCGCCAGGGCCTCGAGCTGCAGCGAAGGATGGACGCTGCCAGGCTCGAAGGCCTCTACGTGTCGGCGCGCATCCGATGCGCCTCCGACGCGCCTGACCTGGCACCCGACGCGACCGAGGAATTCTCGGGCAAGTCATCGATGCGTTTGAAGACCTCCGACCCTCTCACCAAGGCGGTCCTGACTACCCTTGGAGAGCGCTGGCCCGAGCGCAGGAGGCCCGCCGCGTGGGCCGAGGTGGGGCGCCAGCGACTCACGGGTGGGGCGCTGGCCTCCGCGGGTGAGAACGCCTATCGTGAGCTGCTGGACACCTTGCTGCAGGCCTGCGCGGCGGGCCTGGTGGACGTTCACACGCTGGCACCACCCTTTGTCACGGAGCTGACCGAGCGGCCGCGCATCAGCGGGCTCGCGCGGTGGATGGCTTCGCACTCCGACTACGTGGTCACGCTCAACCACGTCACCATCCGGTTCGAGGATCCGGTCTCTCGGCGGCTGGTCCAACTCTGCGACGGCACACGCACGATGAGGGATTTCCTTGCGGACCTCCGACGGTTTCGCTCCGCGTCGACCGAGCCAGCGGCACCCGAGGTGACCGAAGAGCTTCTGGCGCAGAACGTCCGGAAGATGGTCGGGCTCGCACTCATGGAGGGCTGAGGGAGAGGGCGCCTGGAGTCTGCGGCCTCGCGTATGTAGGTTGGACGTGACGCGCCGGCACCGCCTGATCGGGTCCATTGGTGCGGACTGCCTCCCAGAGACTGCCAGAGGAGTTGCCGAGTGTTCGGCATGCAAGGAACCCGGCATCGAGCGAGCCAGCGGCGGTCGTCCGCGGCTATCGCTGGTGCCACACTTGGCCCTGCGCTGGTGTTCTGCCTGATCCTTGCTCCTTCCGGGTGTGCCTCCGGAAGCAGGCTGGGAAACCACGACAGCTTCGGTCCCCAGTTGGAGCCCACTCTGGCCTCCGTACGAGCGAGAGACGAGGTGGGCCTGGGCACCGGCATTCTGCGCGCCGCTCCTCGGTCGATTGCCATCACGCTGGAGAAGCCGTCCTACGTGGCGGTCTTTGCGCTTGCCGAGGGGGTCGTATCACTGTTCTACCCGTACGTGCCGTGGGAGATGGTGGCGTCCCGGTGGCCCTTCCCCCGGGAGCCCGCGGCTGAGGCACACTACGCCCGATTCATGCAGCTGTACCCCGACGGCGTAACCGACAGTCCCGTGAGCGGCGACGGGGAACAGAGCCTTTTCCGATCGGGCCAACACGAGCTCATTCATCCGCCCAGCCTTCTGCCGCTCATGAACACGCGGGGCTATCGCTGGCCCCAGGAAGACTCCTTCCTGCTGTTGGTCGCGTCGGAGAAACCCCTGGACCTCGCCAGCTTCCGCGTGAGCGGGGGAGAGAGCGCTCCCACCAACGTCTGGGAAATCGCGCAACAGTTGATCGAGACCATGGGCCTCGACCTGGACGGTGACAATTGGGCGGCCCTCCTGCGGCGGCTCTAGGCCAGTCGGGGAACGGAGGGCGGCCAGCTCGAGTCTGGCGATTGTCTTGACCCAGGAGTAGGAGGAAGAGATGGAAGCGCTCGCGGATTCCGATCATCCTCGGGTGCGGGAGGTGGCCGGTCGCTTGACGAGGGGGCTGGAGACGGATCTGAAGAAGCTGGAGAGCCTCTTCCACTTCGTTCGCGATGAGATTCGCTTTGGCTTCCCCACCAGGTGGTCGGAGTGGGATGTCGTCAAGGCGTCCGGAGTCCTGGAAACGGGTACCGGATACTGCAACACCAAGGCGACTCTACTGCTGGCCCTTTGCAGGGCGAGCGGAATGCCCGCCCGGGTCCACTATGGACTGATCGACATCGAGATCATGCGGGGGATCTTTCCCTCCTTTGTCCTTCCGTTCATGCCCGGATCAGGACCTCATTCCTGGGTGGAAGTGGAGCTGGGCGGGGAGTGGAAGCCCGTCGACTCCTATATCAACGATATAGAACTCTACCTGGGGTCGCGGCGGAGACTCACGGAGGAGGGCCGATCCATGGGATATTCTCTCGCGTGCGTCGAGGGCAAGTGCAGTTGCGATTTCAACTTCGGCGAAGAGGGGTTCGTCCACATGGGCGGCGTGGTGGCCGACCATGGGGTCTGGGAGGACGCGAGCGATTATTTCCAGTCGGATCTGTACGTCAGAATGAAGGCCCACCAACGGTGGCTCTATCCCTTGTTGGCCTGGATGGCGAATCGGAATATCGACAGGATCCGAGCCGGCAACGATATCGCACCACCCAACCACAGGAGTCGAGCATGAGGTCATGCGGCTCTGCCGTTCTTGCCTTGATCCTCTTCTGCGCCGCCTGCCAGCCCGCCCCTCCTCCCGAGATGACCGACGCGGATCGCGAGGCCATCGCCGAGGCGATCAGGCAGACGAACGCCGAGATGCTACGGGCCGGGGAGGCGATTGATTTCGAAGCGATGATGGCGTACTGGGCCCGGGATCCTCTCGAGTATTTCGTGGGGCGTGAGGCCATGATGGTCAATCGGCTCCGAATCCTGCCGACCAGGGAGGTCATCGAGGAGACGTATCGTCCGGTCCTCCAGGGGGGACGGGGGACGCGCTACACGGTAATGGATGAGTACGTGGCGGTTCTGTCACCCGAGCTCGCCGTGCACGTGGCGGAGACGCACTATTCCGTGGCGGACACCCTGGGGGACTACGGTCCAGAGTATCCCATGACGAGCTCCACGGTCTGGGTCCTCGAGGACGGTGCGTGGAAGATCCTGCACTACCACCAGTCATGGTCCGCGGATCAGCCGGTCTCGGAGGAATCCGGACGCTGACCGACTACGCCCTCTTTGGGCACTCGGTGACGCCCCCCGACTGATCTGCTAACGCACGAACGTGTGGGTGTCCTGAATCCGCCAGGACTGGCACGGCAAACCCAGCCCGCCGGGGCCAACCCCTCGAGGCCGACCCTTTCAGAGTCGAGACTCGAAGAGGGCCGGCCTCTGGTCAGGAAATACGCTCGGACCGACCCAGGATGGCCTCCAGCTGTTCCATGAGCTCCGTGAACACGGGCTCCAGCTCCTCGAAACGTTCGTAGGCGGAGTCCGGTGGTCGGTGGTCCGAGGATGCCAGCATCGTATAGATGCGGGCGTAGTCCGTGGTCAGCCGCGGGTACAGATGGGCGTGATCTCCCCGCTGCCCGTGCTTGTACAGCTTGCCCAGAACCTCCTCCAGCTCGGCCTTCGCTTGCTGGGCCCTCTGGCGATTCCGGCTGTCGGTGGTTCGTGCGATCGCCCCTTCAAGATCCGCGAGCACCCGCTGGCCCTGGGCCACGCCCCGATGAATGATGGTGATCCTGTCCCGCACCTTCACCGAGAGCTCGAAGTTCTCCTGGAGCTCCGCCAGCGTGCTCTCCAGGCGCGGATCCTTCATCACCTGGAAGGATCGGGTCTCGCTCCAGTCTCCCACGGTGAGGGTCACCTGGTACGTTCCGGGCACCGCGTACGGCCCACCCGTATAGCCCGTGACCACGGCGATGCGCTCCCGGTAGCCCTCGTTGACACCTGGGGCCAGGTAGGCGGCGGGGTACTTGAGGTCCCACACCACCCGGTTCATGCCCGGATTCACGGAGAGAGGGACCTGCTCGTCACCGCGGCCGGGCCGGCTGGACCACGACTTTACGGGGTCGCCGTTCACGTCCACGATCTCGACCCGGACCTCCTCCGTCGGCTCGTCGGCCAGGGCGTAGAAAACCATCGCCCCCTCAGGGGGATTTTCCGGCCAGGGGCCCGGGCGTGCGCCGGAGTAGGCCAGGCGCAGGAGGTAGGTGTCCCGGGGCCGGAAGAGGTAGGCGTCGGCCCCTGCCACGGCATCGGTGATCTGGTGGAGGGGCGTCAGGTCGTCCAGGATCCACAGGGAGCGTCCCTGAGTGGCCACGATCAGGTCGTTCTCGTGCACGAGGAGGTCCATGATGGGGGTGATGGGAAGGTCCAGCTGGAAGGGCTGCCAGTGGGCTCCATTGTCGAAGGAGACGAACATCCCGAACTCAGTACCCGCGTAGAGCAGTCCCTTCCTGGAGGGATCCTCCTGAATCGTGCGGGTCGGGTGGTCTGCGGGGATGCCGTTGGCACCGTCCGTCAGGAGCTCCCAGGACTCCCCGAAGTCGTCCGTCCGGTAGATGAGGGGACGGAAGTCGTCCATGCGGTAGCGATGCGCGACGACGAACGCGCGCCCCGGGTCATGGGGAGACAGGACGATCTCGTTGACGGTGGTGTGCAGCTCCATGCCCGGCGGGGTGATGTTCGTCCAGGATTCTCCACCGTCCTGCGAGATGTGCACGAACCCGTCGTCGCTTCCGGCCCAGAAGAGCCCCGGCCGGTGCGGCGACTCCTCGAACGCGAACACCGTGGCGTAGACCTCGACCCCCGTCTGGTCATACGTGAGAGGGCCGCCGGGAGGATCCACGTGTAGTTGCTCGTGCTCTTCCCAGCGGGTGAGGTCTGGGCTGATGATCTGCCAGCTCTGTCCCTCGTTGAGGGTGATGTGGACGTACTGCGAGGTGTGATAGATGACGTCCGAGTCGTGGGGCGAGAAGCGGATCTGCGAGTTCCACTGCTCCCGGTAACGAAGCTCGGCGTTGGGCACCGCGTGGGGTTCCTGGGGATAAAGCCAGACCTGGCGCGTCTGGCCGGTCCTCCGGTCGTAGCGGGAGACCTCCCCTTTGCAGCCCCCGTAGATGATGTTCGGGCTGGCGGGGTTCACCGCCACGGGCCCGGTCTCGCAGCCGGCCACCGCCAGCCAGTTTTCGGGTGGAGTGATTCCCTTGGTGACCCGGCTGGGCACGCTGATGGTAGTGTTGTCCTGCTGCGGCGCGTAGAGGCGGTAGGGGAACTGGTTGTCCGTCACCACCGTGTAGAGCTCGGCGGTGGGCTGGTTCATCTGGGTGCTCCACGTCCTGCCGGCGTTGAAGGTGATGTTGGCCCCGCCGTCGTTGGTCTGGACCCAGATGTCCGGGTTGTTGGGGTTGATCCAGAGGTCGTGGTTGTCCCCGTGGGGGGTGGGGATAGGGGTGAGGGTCGCTCCCGCGTCGTCCGAGCGGAAGAAGCCCTCGTTGCTGATGAAGACCACGTCCCGCTCCGTGGGGTGGGCGTCGACGTGCATGTAGTACCAGGGACGGGCTGTCATATTGCGGTCGTCACTGACGTGCGCGAAGGAAATGCCCCGATCATCCGAGCGATAGAGACCCCGCAAGTCGCCCTCCGCCTCCACCAGGGCGTACACCCGGTCCGCATCGGCCGGCGAGACCGCCAGCCCGATGCGACCGACCCGGTCGGGAAGCCCGTTCGTGAGCTGCGTCCAGGCGTCCCCACCATCCGTGGTCTTGTAGACGCCGCCCTCGTCGGCGCCGCTGAACATCGCCCACGGCTTCCGCTCCGCCTGCCACATGGCCGCGTAGAGGGTGTTAGGATCGTCGGGGCTCATGAAGAGGTCGATGGCGCCCGTACGGTCGCTCACATACAGCACCCTCTCCCAGCTGACGCCCCCGTTCCTCGAGCGATAGACCCCCCGGTCCTCGTTGGGCCCGAAGATGTGGCCCAGGGCGGTGACATAGATGAGATCCGCATCCTGGGGATGCACCCAGATACGGTTGATCTGCCCCGCCTCGGGGAGGCCGATGTGCGTCCACGTCGCGCCGCCGTCGGTGGATCTGTACATGCCGTCGCCCACCGACACGTTTCCCCGCGTGCCCCCGGACCCCGTACCCGCGTAGATGATGTTCTGGTCGGAAGGCGCGATGGCCAGGGCGCCCACCGGTCCCACGTTCAGATAGCCGTCGGAGATGTTGTCCCAGGAGATCCCGGCGTCCGTCGTCCGCCAGATTCCCCCTCCCACGGTGCCCATCAGGAACGTGTAGGGTCGGTCCGGATAACCCACCGCCGCCGTCACTCGCCCGCCTCGGTGCGGTCCCACCATTCGGTAGTGGAGGGCCTGATACAGGGAAGGGTGGACGGTGACGTTGGAGGTGCCGGCCTGTGCCGGAAGAGGGGCTGTGTCAACCAGAAGCGCCAGGGGCAGCGTCAGAAGGACGCCTCTGCGCAGACGACGGAAGATCCAGGCGGCCGGGCTGCCCCGCGCGGATTTCAGAACGAAATCGAAGAGAGGACTGCGGTACGTCATCACACTGCCTCCGGCATCGACGACAGGAGAGGAGCTCCGTAAGGAGAATTGGGGGTGCGGTGTGGGGAATCAAGATGGCGAGGCGCGTGAGCCCGCCGGGTCACTGGGCTCGGGCGGGCAGCCGAAGCGGGTGGTGCCCGCAGCGTCCACTCCAGGAGCCGAGTGGTGGTAATCCTCCGAGCTGTAAGCTGCGGTGGAGGATTAGAGGGGGTCCGAAGGCTCCCTGGCCAAACGAGGAGCGGGGCTGCCGGTGAGCGTGTGCCATGCTATGCGACCGTCCCGGGCCGGAAGTGAGACTCCTGACGTGGGTGAGCCTCGGATGGATCCTATCGACCCACGGGGATCCTGAAGATCCGGATGGGGATCCGTGACTCCTTGGGGCCGGGACCGCCGCCGGGGAGCTCACCGCTGCTCCCCTCACCCAGCGTCTCGTAGAGCACGAGGCTGACGGCGAGGGCTCCCACCCCGCTGAGGATTCCCGTCTTCCACCGATCCAGTTCCTTGAGCTCGGTCTCGAGGACTCCGGACCAGGGGAGTCCGACTCGTTGGCTGAGCGTCTCGGTGCGTCCCCGGTAGTTGGCGGTGGTGACCGGCACCAGCAGGACGAGCTCCTGGGAACCGTTCTGGACGACGGTTCCCTCGACGAGTCGGTCTTCCGTGGGAAGGACCTCCGTGAGCTCCTCAACCTGCGACGCAGAGAGGCGGGCGCGAACCTTCATATCGGACCGTACCTCATCGATGCTGATGGGCCGATAGGAGTAGCAGCTCGCCACTCCCAGGCACAGAGTCGTGCCAATCAAGAGAACTGGACGCATCGCCTCTTCCTCCTCGTTCTTCCATAATACTCGCGACGGGCGCTGATGGGTTCCGCTTGCTACTTTTGGGAGAAGGGCGGAGGCTCGGCACGCCCGGTCGTTCTGGGCATCGCCCATTCACGGGACCTCGGCGAAGGACGCGGGGTGAGATCAAAGAACTCAGCGGCATCCAAGGTCAGACATACGCTCCCGCTCCGGGATCGGGTTCGCGCTGCGATCCTGGGCGCCGGTACCGTGCTTCTGGGTTTCGGCATCTGGATGGCGCGAACTGCGGGAGCTCAGACCGTGGAGCTTCCCCCTCCCCGTCCCGACCCCGCGAGCGAGATCGAATTCGAGGACTTCGTGGGCGCTCCGGCATGTGCGGATTGCCACCGGGGGCAGTTTCAGGCCTGGACGGAATCGGCACACGGCAGGGCGGGAGGACCGCCCGGTCCCGAGGCACTGATCGCCGCCTTCGACGGAACGCCCATCCGTTTCCGGGATGCCATCGTCATGCCGTGGGCGAGCGAAACGGGGGAGTATCGGTTCACGGTACAGCGGGTGGGCCGGCCCGAGGTCGTCTTCCGAGTCGACGGGGTGATCGGCGGCGGTCACATGGTGGGAGGAGGCACGCAGGGGTTCGTATCCCGCTTCCCCGATGGGACCGTGAGGTTCCTCCCCTTCGACTTCGTGCGCCGCGAGGGCGTCTGGTTCTGCAACACGGCGAACATCCTGGGGTGGTGGACCACCGAGGCGGATCGGTCCGAGACCCGGCTCGACGCGGGCTGGGTGCCCATTACGGATGAAATGCGGCTCGCCGATTGCGGAGATTGGCCCCCCATACGGGCGCTGGGTACGACCACCGGATTCCAGAACTGTCAGGACTGCCACGGGAGCCAGATCCTCCTGCGGTTCAACCCGGAGAGTCGCTCCTACGATACTCGCCTGACGAGCCTCGCTATCAACTGCGAATCCTGTCACGGGCCGGGACGCCGCCATGTCCAACTGGCGGAGCAGGACTTTCCTGGAGGAGGGGACATCGGACTCCGGTCCCTGGTGGTCATCGGGAAGGACGAATCCCTGGAGTTGTGCTTTCGCTGCCACGCCGTGAAGCAGCCCATCAAGTTCGGTTTCCTGCCGGGGATGAGGCTCGAGGACTACTATTCTCTGAAGGCGCCTCTGTGGAGTGACGAGCCTCTCCGCCCTGATGGCCGCATCCGAACCTTCGCGTACCAGCTCAATCACCTCTACAGCGACTGCTACCTCAACGGTTCGATGACGTGTGTGGACTGCCACGCGCCTCATGGGCTGGGCTACAGAGACATCTGGGGGCAGCCGCTGGAGGGACGCTTCGACGACGGCCAATGCCTGGACTGCCACCCGAGCAAAGCCGGGGACATCGAGAGTCACACTCACCATCCGGCGGCATCACCCGGCAGCTCGTGCGTAGCGTGCCACATGCCATACCGCCAGCATCCCACGGTGGGGGACGCGATCCGCTTCTCCCGCGCTGATCACACCATCCCGATTCCTCGCCCCGCCGCGGAAGACAGTCTGGGCATCCGCAGCGCCTGCCAGCTCTGCCACGCGCAGGATACGGCCACCGAGCTGCAGGCGGCGGTGCGGACCTGGTACGGAGAGCTCAAGCCCTTCAACACCGTCGTGCGGGGCCTCCTGGACGCCCAGCAGGTAGCGGATCCCGAACGGGCGAGAGAGCTGCTGCTCCACTCGGAGGCCCGGCATCCCATGGCCCAGGCGCAGGCTCTCGGTCTCTTCGTCCGCCGGTTCCTGCGGCCGGACATGCCGGCCCTGGATCCGGCCACGAACGAAGACCTGAGGCGCTTGGCGGAAGACCCGGATCTGGACGTCATGGCCATGGCCCTGGCAGCACTCCACCTGGCGCGGGGACAGGACCCCGGGACGCGGGCGTTTCTTGCGCAGCGTCTGCGAGACCTGGACGAGCGGGATGCGGCCGTTCGGGGGCGCTGGGTGCTGGCCCTGCGGCTGGCAGGAGATACCTACCTTGAGAGAGGAGAGGTCTCGGGGGCCACGGCGGCCTACGAGAGGTCCCTGGAGGTCATCCCCGAGCATCCCGGCGCGTTGACGGATCTCGGGCTGGCATCCGGCTATGCCCAGCGGCTGGAAGAGGCGCTGGAATACTACGACCGCAGCCTGGAGGCGGACCCGGACCAGGCGCAGGTCCTGGTAAATAGAGGCGTGACGCTGGAGAACCTGGGGAGGGCCGAGGAGGCCATCGCCTCCTACAGCTTGGCGGTGCAACGAAATCCCGGTGAGGCCCTCGCCCACTTCAACCTGGGGAACGTGCACTTCGTAAGGGGCGAATATGCCCAGGCCGTGGAGTCCTATCGCCAGGCGGTCATCCACAGCCCTCGACTTGTGAACGCCCATCTCATGCTCGCCCAGTCCTTCATTCTGGTGGGACAGCCGGATAGTGCCGTGGTTTCAGCGCGCAACGTTCTGGAGTTCGACCCCGGGAACGACGCTGCCCAGAGGATGCTGGCGGACCTGCTGAGGTAGACTTATCCGTTCCTCCCTGGCCTGGAGGCCTGCCGGGAGGCGCGTCTTCGAGGTGCCGCCGTTCCGTCGGGACCGAAGTGACGGAACCGGCCACGGAGGGGGATATCCACTCTCGAACGGCAGTCCTGGGACCGGGGTGGCGTGATGAGGATCTCGCACTGCGATGCAACCTGGGCGGTGGGAGGGTCATCCAACCTGGGTGACGACTCCGATGGGACCCCAGGATGCGTCCGGGGGCGGAACACGGCCTTTTCCCACGATGGGTGGAGGGCACATTATTAGATGGGCCATGCAAATCCCAGGATCGGAAAGAGGCGTGATGAATCGGGTGGGCGCAGCGACGAATCGGAAAGGTGTCCCGTTGGCAATCCTGCTTAAGGCCATACCCTCGCTGGCGGCGATGAGTCTCCTTGGGGCGCTGGGCTGTAGTGACACCACCGTGGACATCGGGAATCCGCTCTCCATATCCCTGACGGTCGATCGGACGTCCGGGGTGGCCGGAGTGGACACCTTCACCTTCCAGTACAGTGCAAGGGGAACAGGCCTGCTGGGCGTGGTATTGGAGTTTGGAGACGGCCAGGCGGACTCCCTCGCGACGTTGGGTGCCTCCGAGGCGGGGGCCACGCGCAAGCACGTTTACGCTGAGCCAGGGAGCTATGCGGCCAGCGCCCGGGCAGAGGAGGCGCTGGGCGCGAGGCGGGCAGACACGTTAATGGTGCAGGTGCAGCCTCAATGAGGAGACGGATGTGGCACGTCACAAACACTTGTCACAAAACGTTTGACGGGCGCCGATTCCGTGACTATCGTGATTCGCTGGCCCTACTTTCTCCCTGAAACGCCAACCGCAGTTTACGCGTAGATATCTCTAATAGGCTGAGGGCGGACGTGGGGTGCGCAGGTGAGACTGGTAGGGAGCGGTGCGGGGTGGGTATGAACGGATGAGTGAGGTGTGGATGAGCTACATGTCTCCGAGAACGATTCACTTCCAACCAAACAATAATCGTGCTGCCTTTCGTGAAGCACGATCCCTCGTGGCTCCAGACAAGAGGAGTTGCCTTATGAAGCTCCCGACGTTCGCAGCGTTGAGGTTGCCGCGCCGCCTCTTCGGCGTGGCCGTGGTCGCTGCGCTAGGGGTGGTATTCCTGGCTCCGCGGCCGACACAAGCTCAGAACACCGGCACGGTGACTGGGCAGGTCATCGACGCCAACACGCAGGCGCCCATGGGCTCGGCCCAGGTCTACCTGGAGGGCACCGGGCTCGGCACGCTCACCAACCAGGCCGGGCGGTTCATCATCTTGAACGTGCCCGCGGGAAGCTACACGATCAGGGTCGACCTCATCGGGCACAGGGCGCCGGACCAGCAGATTGACGTCCCGGCGGGCCAGACCACCGAGGTGAACTTCTCCATGGAGACGGAGGCCCTGGGCCTGGACGAGATCGTGGTTACCGGAACCGCGGGCGCGGCCAGGCGCCGAGAGGTGGGGAACACCATCGCTCAGGTGAACCTCGCCGACGTGCCCGAGCCTCCCGTCAGCGTGGACGCCCTCCTGCAGGCTCGCGTGCCGGGAATGACCGTCATGCAGGGCTCCGGCGGGTCGGGCAGCGGTGCCCGCATCCGCCTGCGGGGCAACGTCAGCGTCGCCATGAGCAACCAGCCCATCCTGTACGTGGACGGCATCCGGGTGCGAAGCGACTCGTACGCCAAGAACGTTCCGCCCGTGGGCTATCCCGGCCGAAGCGGAAATGACGTGGCGAGCCCACTCAACGACATCAACCCCGCCGACATCGAGCGGATCGAGGTGATCAAGGGGGCGGCCGCCACCACCCTCTACGGCACCGAGGCGGCCGCCGGCGTCATCCAGATCTTCACCAAGAGAGGCCACACCGGAAGGGCTCGCTGGACCGCCCAGATCGAGCAGGGCATGAACCGCATGCAGAAGTTCGGGGTGGATCCCAGCACGCGCCCGGCTTGCCAGCCGGGAACGGGCCCGGCGTACGGAAACACCTGCGTGCCGGAGCCCGCCATTACGGCCTCCGGAGGCACCTCGGACTACCTGTTCATCAATCCCTGGCTGCGTGGCCACCTCCCATCGTGCGACGACGTTGCCGCGGCCCGACGGGCGCCCGCGGGGCTCTTCCAGCGAGGGTGGCCCGACCCGACGGCGGCGGACGCGCTACAGCCCTGTGACAACGGCTTCTTCAGCGACCTGGGCGCCTGGCAGCAGAGGTACTCCCTGTCCGTCGCCGGCGGCGGCGAGGCCCTCCAGTACTTCGTCTCGGGCGCGTACGAGAATGACGAGGGCATGATGCCCATGGACAAGGAGGAGAAGGTCATCGTTCGGGGCAACTTCACTTTCGCGCCGAGCAGCGACCTCCAGATCCAATGGAATACCTCCTTCACGTCGGACGAGATCTCCAACACGGCGGCGGGGAACAACGCCCACGGCCTCACGCTGAACTCGTTCCGCCGCGACCGCAACTACCTGGCCGACGAGTCGTTCGACGCCATCAACCCGTTCACGAACCAGGAGATCACGAGCGATATCGAGCACCTGATCACGGGCGTCACCGCCACCTACAGCCCGCTGTCCAATCAGACCAATCGGCTGAGCGTGGGCTTCGACCAGGCGCAGCAGGAGAACCGTAATCTGCGACCCTTCGACTTCATCCGCGCGCCTCTGGGGATCATCGCCGATGCACGAGGCGAATTCACGACCCTGACGCTGGACTACGTGGGTACGCTGGACTTCAACCTCACCGAGGATCTGCGCTCCAGCTTCTCCTGGGGCGGGCAGAGCATCGCCACGGAGATCCAGGCGACCGCGGCGTATGGCGAGGACTTCGCCGGTCCGGGGGAGCCGGTGGTGAACAGCGCGGGAACCACCCTGGGCTTCGAGTATCGGGAGCGGGTGGTCAACGCCGGCTTCTTCGTCCAGAACCTCTTCGACTTCAAGAACCGTTACTTCCTCACGGCGGGCCTGCGGGTCGACGGGAACAGCGCGTTCGGCGAGGACCTGGGCCTGGAGGCCTACCCGAAGGTGAGCGCCTCCTGGGTCATGTCGGAGGAGAGCTTCTGGGACCCCGATTGGGGCCAGATCAAGCTTCGGGGGGCGTGGGGTCAGTCCGGGCGCGCTCCCGGCGCCTTCGACGCCATTCGGACCTTCGAGCCTGTGGGCTGGGGCGGTGAGCCCGCCTTCTTCCCTCGCAACGTGGGGAACCCCGAGCTCGGCCCGGAGAGGACCAGCGAGATCGAGGTGGGCTTCGAGGGAGCGTTCCTCGACGACCGTCTGGCCATCGACTTCACCTACTACGACCAGAACACCACCGACGCTCTCTTCCGGGTCCGACAGGTCGCTTCCGACGGCTTCTTCGACGTCAACAACAGTAGCGATCAGCTGGAGAACGTGGGCGAGCTGAGCAACAAGGGAGTCGAGCTCTCGGTGAGCGGCGTGATCCTCCGCGGCGAGAACTTCGGCTGGGAGCTGGGAGGGACGCTCTACACCAACAAGAGCAAGGTGACCCTGCCCGAGGAGGTGCCGGACTTCACCGCCGGAGATGGATGGGGATGGATCCAGAACGGTGAGTCCGTTCCGGTGATGCGAACGGACTTCTGCCTGCCGGACCCGGACGCGCTGGGTGTTGATCCCGACGACGTCGAGGAGCGCCACGGGACCACCCGAGCGGACGGCTCCGTGGTGGATTGCACCATCGGCCCCAACGCGCCGACCCACATCATCGGCGGCTTCACCACGGTGCAGCTTCCCTACGGGATCACCCTCTCGGCTCGGGGTGAGTACCAGGGTGGGAACTACATCTACGATGGTGCCGCGTGGAACGCGATTCGTCGCTCCGTGATCTGGCCCGGCTGTTACGACGTGTACAGCACGATTGCGGACGAGGGTCTGAACGCCCTGACTGCGAAGGAGAAGGCGCAGTGCCTGGTGGAGTTCAACCGTGCGGACTACCGCGTCTACGACAGGGACTTCTTCAAGCTCCGCGAGATCACAGCCTCGGTTCCGATCCCACAGAGCTGGCTGCCCTGGGGCGAGGACGCCACCTTCACCATCTCGGGCCGCAACGTGTGGCGGTGGGTCAACGACGACTTCCCGGTCTTCGAGCCCGAGATGACCAACAACAACGACAACAACCCGCTGAGCCGTGACGGCGTAAGCTCCGGGGCGTTCCTGGAGAGCTCCTTGCTCGAGCACATTCCGCCCCCGCAGACGTGGACGGCGGCCATCCGCGTCAGCTTCTAGGGGGGGTAGAGTCATGAAGACCGACGCACGAATCGACAGGAGAAAGCAAGTCATGCGCACCAGGCAGAACATCCAGAGCGGGATCCTCCAGGTTCTCGCCGGGGCCGTCGTTGCGCTGACCGCGGTTGCATGCGACACCGACGTCACGAACCCTGGCCCCATCCAGGACGAGTTTCTGAACGACGCCAGTGCCCAGGAGGCGCTGGTGAGTGGGATGGAGCGCGCGGCGGGCATCGCCCTCAACTGGATTGCCTACACCAGCGCCGCCATCGCCCGGGAGGTTCACCCGTCGGGCTCCACGGGGAGCTTCGGCATCACCATCAAGCAGCAGCGTGGTGAGCTGATTCCGGAGGAGACCAGCGCCTACTGGAACCGCGCCCACCGTGCACGGTTTCTCACCAAAGACGGGATCCGGCGCATCGAGAGCCTGGACCCGTCGGAGCAGGATCAGGACGCTCTCGCCGAGGCCTACCTCCTCTCGGGGTATTCACACAGACTTCTGGGAGAGAGTTGGTGTCAGGGCGTGATTGACCAGCAGCCCGTCGCCAACACGGCCTACCTGGACATCGCCGAGGCCGACTTCACCACCGCCTCCCAGCTGGGAAGCGGCGATGTCCGCACAGCGGCCATCGCCGGGCGCGCCTCAGTGAGGGCGTTCACGGGTGACTGGAGCGGCGCCGTGTCGGATGCCGGTCAGGTGCCCACGTCGCTCCGGTATATCATGCCGTATTTCGACATCGGAGACGACGTGCAGTCCAACCGTGTGCACGTGTCCACGAAGAACGAGCCGTACAAGGCGCACACCCAGTGGACCACGTGGATCGAGGACTACGGGCTGTCAGACAACAATCCGAACGGGGATCCTCGGGTGTCGTACATGGTGACGGACGAGGATGGCGACGCCGCCATCGACTGCTGCGGCACGGTTCCATGGTGGCCACAGCAGAAGTTCCCCGACAATGAAGCGCCCATCGACCTCTCCGCCGGCGAGGAGATGCGCCTCATCGAGGCGGAGAATCATCTCCTGAACAACAGGCTGACGGAGGCCGTGTCCATCATCAACTCGCTGCGCACGGCGGCGGGGATGGACGAAGTGAACCCGGCCACCGTCAATGAGGGTTGGACCTACCTCAAGCGGGAGCGGGCCATCGAGCTGTGGCTGGAAGGCCGACGGCTGGCGGACCTGAGGCGTTGGAACGACGCTGGAACTCCGGGAGAGCTCCAGCCATTGGAACAGGTGGGAGATGGTAACACCAATACGGGCTCCCACCTCCTGAAGCGGGACTTCTGTTACCCGATTCCGGATTCGGAGACTGAGACCAACCCGAACGTGCGGGGAGGTTGACGGTCGTCTCCGGGGAGTCTCTCGGGATTCGGAGGGCGGCGCACTCAGCGCCGCCCTCCGACGTAGTGCCTGGGATCGGGTGCCACCCGGGTCCGGGTGACCCATCGGCTCGGCCCACAGTCGGGGGAGGCGGGTGACACCTTCCTTCGAAGAAGGCGTATGACCAAGCGAGGAGGGCATTCGCGTCTGGTGTGAACCTTGGTGCAAGCTGGCTTGTCCCCCTCCGGTCCTCAGTCGAGAGATAGGGGAATGAAGAAGCCGTCGCCGCTGCGGTGGGCCCGATCGCGGGCGTTCCTGCTAGGGTTCCTGTGCCTGGTTGGCCTCCCTGGCTCTGCCGCGCCCGCCCACGCCCAGGTCACCGGGTCCATCGTCGGCCGGGTTCTCGACCTCGATTCGGGCGAGGGGGTGGCCGACGCCACGGTGGTCCTGGAGGGATCGGGTCTGAGTGCCCTCTGCGACGCCCAGGGGCTCTTCAGGATCTCGGCGGTTCCCCCGGGCGAATACGCGCTGAGGGTGGTGCACGTGGCCTACGGGGAGCTCTCCGAGACCGTGCGCGTCGAGGAGGGCGAAGAGCTGGCGCTGAGAATCCACGCATCCCAGACCGCCATCGAGCTGGAGCCGGTGGTGGTGCAGGCGCTGTCGGGCGAGGAGCTCGAGGTCCGCTCCCGCGGTACGCGGAGGAACGTGGTCACCCGGGAGGAGATCGCCCGTTCGCAGGGTTCGGGAGCCCACCTGGGCCAGGTTCTGGCTCGTCACGTGCCGGGCATCCGCGTCAAGACCGTGCAGCGCAGTGTGGGACAGCCGATCTGCATCGAGTTCCGCTCTCCGGTGTCACTTCACCAGCCCCTGGCCTGCAAGCACCCGGTGGTGTTCCTGGATGGCGTGCGGGTGTCCGCTCCCCAGTTCCTGTTCAGCACCCTCCCCTTGGAAGACATCCAGCGGATGGAGGTGATTCCTCCGGGCGAGGCCGGTGTGGCGTACGGCACCGACTCCCGGTACGGGGTCCTGCTCATCGAGACGCGCACCGCGGCCAACGTGCTGGGAGAGGTGGGGAGGGAGCTGCCTCTCATGACCCGTGCCCGCTACGACTGGACCCTGGAGCCCGACCCCTACCAGTGGAAGAGGGTGCTGGGACTCTCTTTCCTGGGAGGCCTCGCTGGGCTGGCGCTCGGTTACGCGGCGGCCGGTCCGTGCCTGCGCTTCGAGGACCTCTCCAGCCACTTCTACGAGCCCAAGTGCAGTGGTCTTCCGACCGCCGCGTCACGCGTGGCGTTCATGACCCTGCCTCAGGTGGGAGCCAGCCTGGCGGCCCGGTACGCCGGGAGCACGGAGCGGTCACGTGGGCGCCTCGCACCCGCCCTTCTCGCCACATCCCTCATAGCGGTTCCGGGGCTGGTGCTCGCCCTCACCACCACCGAGGATGGCTTCGGCGGATCCGACTTCCTGGGGAAGGCCTTTGTCGTGGTGGGTGTGCCCGCCTCGGCCACTCTGGCGGACTGGATGTTCCGCCGTGTCCGGAACGTTGAGGGAACGCTCCGGTAGGGTGCCGGCTCCCCTGGCCGAGAGCGCGACCCTGGCGTTCGATCCGAACAACCCCCGGGTAGGCTAGGGACGCGGGGCGGCTCCCCGGAAGGAAGCCGCCCCAGCAAAGGCTACTGAACAGGGCGGAACATGCGCCTACAGGGCGCCCAGGGCCGCCTCGGCGTCGACCAGGCCGGCGCCCGTCGCATCGGATCCCCAGCAGATCTCACTGGGCGAGGTCGAGAACGGATCGAACACCCACTGGCAGCCCGCACCCATGGGCGCCGCGGTGCTCTCCAGAATGGATTCGGCCTCTCCAGCCGTCAGCGTGGGGTCCTTCTGAGCCATCAGGGCAACCAGACCCGCCACGTGCGGGCTGGCCTGGGAGGTGCCCCCGAGGAAGAAGTAGCTCATCCTGCCCCGCTGAAGCTGATAGGGCCCCACTACCCAGGACCCGGGAGCCGCCACGTCCAGATCCTGCCCAGGATTCTCACGGCTCGAGAAGGGGACGATGTAGAAGTCCCCGGCGTCCGTCGGATCCGGCACGTCGCAGGCGAACCACCAGGCCTCGACCGGGACCGATGGGCAGGGTAGCCATTCCCCGATCCAGCCGGAGGCGGCGACCGAGATCACGGGCTCGTAGCCGCCGGGATAACCCATCCCGAAGGTGCCGAGGTTGCCAGCCGAGGCCACCACGATCACGCCGTTGGCGACCGCGAAGTCGATGGCGGCCTGCTCCACGGGATCGAAGAACGGACCACCGAGGCTCATGTTGATGACCACCGGATAGTCAGCGAGAGGACCGAGCTTGAGGGCGGCCACGTAGACGATTCCGTAGGAGATCACGGACGTCCATCCCGATCCGTTCTGATTGAGGACCTTGACCGGGATGACGTTCGCCATGGGCGCCACACCGTTGATCGCGTCACCGAAGAAGTTGTAGCCCAGGACGGTGCTGGTCACGTGGGTGCCGTGGGAGTCGGTGTCGTGCTCCCACTTGTTCGGCTGCTCCGAGACGTTCAACCCCGCCCGTCCCCCCCCGGAGAAGGACCTGGCGTACCGGGTAGCGATGCGCTGCTCCGGGAAGTAGCGGCGCCACGTGTCCAGAAGCCCCGTGTCCAAGATGGCGACGTACACTCCCGAGCCGTCGTACTCGGTGGTCCGCGGCGAGAAGGGGTTGCTGACGTTCACGGCGTCCAGATTCCAGGTGCCCAACCCCTCGGAGAAGTCCTCCACCTGGACCAGGTCCAGCGGTCGAGCGCTCCTCTCACGGTCCGGCCCGGCCGCCGCCACGAACGGGAGGCTCCGGATGGCGCGGATCTGGCCAGCCTCCGCGATCAGGAAGACGGCGTTGATCTCCGAAATCACCCCGCGGACGACACCGAACCTCCGCAACTCCGCGAGGGCGCGGTCGGTGACCGGGCCTCTCAGGAGGACGTTGACCCCGACGCGAGCGCGGGCCGACGCGACGCCAAGCTGCGCGTCCGGCACCGGCGGAGCTTCCGTGGGGATCGGCGCATCGCATGACGCCACCGCCAGGGTGAGAGCGGCGATCGCCAAGGGTCGTAGGCCTCGGGTATGCATGAAACGCCTCCTTTCAACGGGCGGGACGGGCCCCAAGGACCTCGTTCCGGCTGCGATCGACGAATCAGGGTCGGGCAGCAGTCCGCGCATTCCGGAAAAGGATGTCCGATGACAGCCGACGCCCCTGCCGCCCGGCTGTCATCGCGGGTAGCGTCACGAACGTCTTCAGGCCCGTTTCCCCGCCGGGGGAGCCGGCGGGTCCGGAATGAGTCCACGGCCCGTCCGTGGGAATACACCTGACAAGTTAGGAGCCGCTGCCGGAGACCGCGAGTGAGGCGGGGGCCGGAACCACGGCGTCGAGGGATTCCCCAGACGCGGAAGCGTTTCCTCGTCCGTTATCGTCTGACGCCATCCCGCGACCACGGGGGCCCCGAGCACCGGCAGAGCTCACGAATGTGCGCCACCAGACTTCGGATCTCCGACCGGGTCAGGGTCTCGCCGAAGGCCGGCATCCGGTGACTCCTGTTCAGTATGGCTCCGCCGGCGTGGATGCCGTCGAACAACGTGTCGTCCGGCCGAGTCGACATGTAGGCCGAATCAGCATGCACCGTGGGGAGGACGGGGAGAAACCGGGCGTCGTACCCGTCTCCTCTTCCCGCGGCTCCGTGGCAATGTCCGCAGTAGAGCCCGTAGAGGGCCGCACCATCCGACTCATCCTCCGGGGCCATGCTCCCACCCTCCGGTATTCGACCCTCACGCAGGACAATCGACGGGTAGCTCCCCAGCTCGGCGCTGGACAGCCGCTCCGCCCCTGCCCTCTCTCCCTCGCGCTGCAGCAGGTAGCTGACGACGAGATCCTGCCGGTCCTCACGGAGCAGGGCCCGGGGCATGATAGTTCCAGGCGTATGACCCGCCGGATCGGCGATGACGGCCCGCACGAACGGAGCCGTGAGACGGTGCGCGACCCCGTCCAGGCGGGGACCGATCCGGCCCCCCTCACTTCCTAGCTGGTGGCAGCCGAGGCAAGGGAGCTTGTCGCGCAGCATCGCATCCGCTTTGGCCATGGAGAAGGGTGAGAGGAGCTGTGGAGCGAAGTCGAAGGCAGGGCCCGCCACGGACGCGGCGCGGAGGAACATCACGATGGAGTCCGCTTCCTCCTGGCTCAGGCGGAAGTCGGGCATCTGGCTTCCCGACCCCGGGGGATTTCCGGCGGGCCGGATCGGCCGTGGATTCGTCAGATAATCCCTGAGCCAGCCCTCCCGAACCCGCACCGCCTCCCGGGCAAGGTCCGGACCCACCGTGCCGGGGCGCACCTCCGTATGGGAGTGGCACCCCGCGCAATTCAGTGACCGGAACAGCCACTCACCCTCCTTTGGTCCGACGTCCGGATGGCTCTCTCTCGCCCGCCCGAGAGCTGGGTCGGAGGTGTGAGACGCGTCCGATTCCGGGGCCAGAAAGACGGCGAGTACGAGGCGATCCCGCGCGCTCAGGTCAAAATCCGGCATGCGGGCCCGGCCGATGTCCTGACGAATCCGCGTGGGGTTCTCCAGATAGGAGAAGACGTAGGACGCCGGGAGGGGACGCTCCGGACCGAGTGCCGGGGCAGCTTCTCGAATGAGCTCCCTCCCGGCCAGCCCGGCGTGACATCCGCCGCAGCCCAGCTCGGCCACCAGGGTTGTGCGCGCTGGCGTGGCCTGTTCCGCTCCGCCGCCGGGCCCGATGACCGTCGACGTCCCGCCAGCCCCGAAAACGAGCATCGTGACCGCCGCCAGGGCCGCTGCGGCGAAGAGGGACGAGGACAATCGACTGAGCATTCCGGTCGGTGCACTGGGGTTTCGCGGGCGCAATGTTGGCTCACCGAACCCGAACGACGCGCGCCATCGGCGGCACGGACCTGCTCAAGTCCGGTAAGCTCGCAATATGAACGCGCCCCCAGAGCCGTTCAAGGAGAATCTCGGCATTGGATCGTGCGCGGGCTGCGTGGTCGGGCTCAGAACACCCAGCGACCCCCAACGATGACCGCGGTGTACCGGTAGTCCGAGGCACCGGTGGAGAAGCTTTGCATCCCCGTCGTGGAGTATCCGGTGGATAAGGACACCTCCCGCCCGGGCCCGGCCCGAAGGGCGAACCGGCCGTACAGGCGCAGTGCACCCGAGAGGTCGCCCTCGGAGGTTACCTGCTGAACTCCTGGGGCCGCCTCCAACTCCAGGCGGAAGCGGGGGGTCTCCAGGAGCCAGCGCACGGACGCGTCCGCGATGCCGTAGAAGTCCGGGTCGAAGTACCCGTCCAGCAGATCCTTCTCGAAGGTGAAGGCACGAGCCCCCAGCCCCACTGCCCATCGGCGCGATAGTCGCCTGGACACCCGGGCGGATCCGTTCCAGCGGGTGTTGTCCTCGGTTCCCCGGAACCGTGCCTGTCCAAGGCTGGCGGTCGCCCGCCAGCCGGGGCCGGGAGTCCAGAGCCCGTTCACCGAAACCTGCTGGAGCTCCACCCCGACGTCCGCAAGGGTCGCAGTGGCGTCCAGCGCGGCGACCTCGTAGCCCACACTCAGGTTTGCCCGGCCGCGGGTGGGGGTTCGCGTGGATACACGAAGTGTGGTGATGGGATCGCTGTCGTCCGCGCTGGACTCGGACCGACCCAATCCCACGGTGACGTCCCATCCAGGCTCGACGAAGTAGGAGGCTGAAAGCTGTGCTCCGTGGGCCTGCAACTCCAACTGGTTCTGCGACAGGTTACGCCGGTATCCGTCCAACCGGATTCCCAGGCGGGGCAGGGGGTGCCAGCCAGCGGAGAAGGCCATGGTGACCATCTGGTTGTCGTCCGAGTCCTCCTCGATGATGAGCGACGGGGCGATCTGAGGCCCGAGAGCGGCGCGGATCCAGTCTTCCTGCTCCCGAACATCGGGGTGGAGTCGCGTGCGATCGCTCGCCTCCTGGAGTGCTTCCCAAGCTGCAGCCTCACGACCCTGCCAGCGGAGATTCTGGAGCAGGCCCGCCACCGATTCGGCATTGTCCGGAGCCAGCTCGGAGGCGCGGCGCCACTGGGCCTCGCCCTCTTCGAGATTCCCCTGCCACGACAGGGCCTGTGCGAGACCCTGCCGGGCGGAGACGTTTTCCGGGGAGTGGGAGACCGCCCTTCGAAAGGTCTCCACTGACTCGTCGAGGCGACCGGACCAGGCGTGGATGCGCCCCAGACCGGTGAGGGCCTCCAGGTCGTCGGGGCTCTGCTCCAGCAAGCGCGAGTAGGCCTGTTCTGCGGCGTCGAACTCGGAGGCGAACCCCAGGACCCGTGCCCTGGACCGCACCAGGGCGGCATCCCTGGGGGTGATCCTGAGGAGCTCATCGTAGGTCCCGAGGGACTCGCTGAAGTCGCCCATCCAGGCGAGGAACTGGGCGCGGGCCTCGAGCGCTCCTCTATGGGCGGGATGCTCCGCCAGTACCACGTCAAGAGTGTCGATGGCCCCCTTCCCGTCGAACTCCCCGGCCCAAGCCCGCATGAGGGCCAGACGGTGGAGGGCTCGCCCGTCCTCCGGGCGCTCCTCCAGAATGGTCCAATAGGCACGCTCGGCACGCTCCACCTCACCCTCGCGCCAGGCCCGGTCGGCATCCAGCTGCAAGGCCTCGAGGGTGACCTCCGGGCCTCCGGGCGGGATGGTGTCGCCGGGAGCACCGCCGGAATCCTGCGCCGAGACCTTCCCTGGATGCGGTGGCTTGCTCGCAGGCTCCGTCCCCTCCGCCGGATCCCTGTCCGCTTCCGCGACGCCGGGTCGACGATCCAGGTCCCGGAAGGTCTCCGCCAGGACCCGGTAGACGGGGCGCGGCCTGGCTCTCCATTCTGGCGCTTCCCAGGCTTGCCAGGAGTAGCGGGCGATCCTCTCCGGCCCGCCCTCCGCCGGAGTCTGGTGCCAGCGGCCGTCGGCCTCCCGCGAGGCGACCACGATCCCGATTCCGTCCACGGTCCGGGTTCCGAACGGTGCCACCGGGATCTGTCCCGTGTTCCCTCCCGAACCCTGCAGCACCCGGCGGCTCGAGGGGTCGGTGAAGTTGAGCAGGGTCCAGGGGATTCTGACCTCCAGGACCCCTCGCTCAGGAAGGCGCTGCCAGTATCCGTCCGGGGGCTCACCTGAGGGGAGAATCCCCCGGTCGTACCCCTGTGCGAGAAACTCCGTGGAGTCCCGCGCGATGCGACGGCGGTTCACCACCACCCGAAGGGAATCGTACAGGCCGTCCGCGTTGGGCGTGGTCAAGTAGGGCAGGTTGAACCGCTGCTCTCCTCGCAGCACGAAGTGGCCGGGAATGCCGTCGTCCCCAACGCTTGCCGTGCGCGCTTCCTCCAGAGGGCGGGTGGTGTGGACGGCTTTCAGGCGGAACGGATTCTGCGGGGGATCCACCATCAACCGCACCCCGCCCGAGTTGGCGGCCAGAACGAACTCCACGCCCACCGGGATCTCGGGCCCCTGACCGCCCGGCCAGCGCCGATCGCCGGCCTCCGGTCGCAGCAGGTCGAACCCCACGAGTACTTCCTGGGGGAGAGGCCCCCTGTGGCTCTCGAAGAGGAGCCAGAGGTATGCCGCGTCGTGGGCCACGCGCAGCCGGGTTCCCACGGGGTCGTCGTAGAGAGCCGGCACGTACCCCCAGGCTGATAGGCGGTCCTCCAGAGAGGCTCCCGGGACGGCCGCTTCGGCATCCATGGCCACAATCCCGTAGTGCTGCTCGGCGTCGAGCCGATTGTACCAGAGGCGGTTGCGATCCAGCGGAATCTCGAACTCCAGCACCACCCAGTTCTTCTTGAACCACTCGTCGATCCAGGCGAACACGATGCCGCCGGCCATTCCCGCCTCCGCCAGCTCCAGAGTCAACTGGCGGTCGATCTCGGCCATGGCCTCCTCGGTGTGCCCTCCATGGTGTCGTCCCTGGGCCTCCAGATGCGCGATGCCCAGGCTGGCCGGCACGCCGTACTCGGCGATGAGCACCGGCATGTCAGGATGGTGCGCCTTCAAGGCCTTCAGGTAGCCGAAGTAGTTGGAGGGGCCGAAGGAGGAGCGCGACCGCCGGAAGGTCTCGCTCTGGGTCACGAAGTCCGGGTAGTAGGGGTACGCGTGATAGGAGGCGAAGTACCCGGCCGGAAAGGCCTCCGTGGCCCGCACCAGCGAAGCGTCCAGGGCCACCACGTCGTTGTCGTATTCGCGAGGCCGAACCTCGACCACCTCGCCCAAGGACTCCCGAATGTCCACCTCTTCTTGGACCGTCGTCTCGGTGGGGTGGTGGAGGGGGTCAAGAGTGGGCCAGCTGGTGTATGCCGCCGGACGTTGGGTCCGGTACGTGTCGGACTCGTAGGCCACGAGGAACTCGACGGCCTTGCCCAGCCAGGCATCCATGGCGTTGCCGCCCTCCACCTCGAGATAAAGACCGTTCCAGGAGCGCTGCGACGAGACGCTGTCGAAGGCGGCGACGCTGAAGGGCTCCCATTCGCGGCCGATGATGTAGGCCAGTGTCCAGCGGGACACGTCGGCGGTATAGAAGCCCGAGGCGTGTCCCGGGCGGGGACTGATATCCGCACGGCCGTGGACGATGTCCACCACCCGGCGCATCTCCCCGAAGAACTCGCCCTCGAAGGAGGGGTCGGCATAGTCGTGATCGGGCGGCAGGTCCGTCCAGACGCCATGGACGAGCCAGAGCGGGGAATCGGGGTATCGCGCGTTGTGGTCGTGCAGAGCTTCGTAGAAGTGCGGCGGGTGGATGGTGTAGACGCGAACCACGTTAGCGTTCATTCCCGCCATCCCCCGGATCCACTCGGCGTAGGTCGCTGAGTCCGGGAACTCGCTGGGGTGCTTCCCTGGGAGGGCAGCCCCCAGATTGACGCCATTGACGTAGAGCGTCTCCCAGCTGCCATCGGCCGTCCGGATCTCGAAGTGGTCTCCGTTGGCCCTGAACCGGTACTCAAGGCTATCCGGAAGGATCAGGGGGGGGCGTTCCGGAGGAATGCCCAAACCCGGAGGGAGCCGCTGGAGGTAGCCCTCCGCCGTGGGGTTCCCGGGCGCGAGCTCGAGGACCCTTCTGAAGGTCCGGGACACCTCCTCGAGATCGCCCCGGCGCCAGGCCAGGATTCCCAGGCCCGTCCATCCGTCCAGGGCCTCGGGCGCATCCCTCAGCACGGCCTCGAAGGACTGCTGCGCCTCGGCGTCGCGGTCGTCGCGCATGGCGACGTATCCCAGCCCTAGCCGCGCCGGTACGTGTTCCGGACAGAGCTTCAGGGCCCTGAGGAACAAGGCCCGCGCATCGCTGATCCGTCCGTCGCGGTAGGCATCCCACCCCTCCTCCGAAGAGGGATTTGCGCGGATGGGGCACGCTTCCTGGGCCCCCGCCTGCTGGACGGGCGCAGCCACGGCCACTGCGACAGCCGTGGCATATCCAAGAACTCCCCGCAAAACGCCAATCATGGTACGTCGAGTCCGCATCCCGGCCCTGCGTGGTGTTGAAGATCAGCCCGGCATCGAGGGATCTCGCGGCCGTTCCGGCTTCGATGTTCCGCAACTTCTTCATGTCAGGGGCAATGGGTGTGCCAGATCGGGTGCTGGAGACGGGCGGCGCTCACCGGTATGCTGGCGCGGAGACTCCTGACGCCGGAGCCCTTTCGGGCGCCTTGGCCTCACCTCACGAGCGGCGTGCCCGAGAGCGGAGGGAGCGACACACGAGTGATACGCGGCGGTGACGCCCGCTCCGCGCTGGTCCTCGAAGAGAGTAGACCCCGGTGTAAACCGATTGCCGCTCTCGTGGCGTCTATTGTTTGAACGGCGTCGGGGGTTGCCGTGGCCGAGAGGCCCTCACTGATCTCCGTGTCCTTGGCCCGCGTAAAGGCTCGAGTCCGCCTCCCCCCTTCGCCGAACCCTCGTGGGTGCGCCCTCCCTGAAAGGCGCCTTCCAGCCGGCTGCATGCAGTGACTCAGCGTCCGGCCACCGAGAGCGAGGACACGCAGAAGCAGTTCGAGAGCTCGGCTCGATTCCCCTTGGCCGTGCCGCGCGGGGGTGACAGGTGTGGCGACTGGGAGTCGGCTGAGGCGAGCCCCGCAGGCTGGTTTCGCTGCGGGGCTTCGCGCGTACAGCAGATGGGGGCGCAAGCGAAACCGATGGGAGAAACACCGAAGGCCCGATCACGAGACCCCTCGACCGTCGGCTCTCGGGTGTAGGCGAGTCCGGGAAAGGTCTGGTCCGCTAGGAGCCCTCCGCGCTGAGCTCCGCCCGAAGCCATCGTTCCGCCAGGTTTCGCGCGAAATCGCTGGCGTCCTCCTCGGTCCGAAACCAGGGCTCCGAATCGGGACTCACGTCGCTGTAGCGGACGACGCGATCCACCAGCGGCTTGCCCGGTAGCCAGGCCAGGACGCGGACCTTGGCGAACCAGCGACCCTCATCGTCCCTTTCGGGGACCGGCTCAACGAAGAACGACACATCCATGAGCGAAGCTCCGCCCGTGACACCTCCGACTCCAACATCCCGGTCAGACGCTCTTCGACGACACATCTGTCCACAAGGAGAATGCCGCGAGGGAGCCAGGAGGTTTACACCGGCGTTGCAGGAGCTTCCTCGGATTACCTCGCGCAGGGGCAGGGAGTCCGGGGCCGAACCCTCTGGCCAGCCCCAAGGGCGAAACAGGACCCCACTGCACCGGCGGGTCCTTGACCGGGTCCCGGTTCGGCGGCGGCTCCCCCATTTGGGGCTCTCTCATGTAAACCAATGGGCTTCCTGGTGGCACTTTCACTGTGGAAGCCCCGGTCTTTGGAGACGCGAGGGGCTCTGAACCGTTGAATCGCGGTGGATGGAGAAATCGGCAAGAGGCCCGATGAGGGGAGGTTACCATTGAGCCGGACATTACCACGTGGTGGGGAACATCGCCGTCCCTGGAGGCCGGTTCTCCATCTGTTCGTCGCGGTGGGCTCATGCATCACCCTCCTCGGCTGTTCTGCGGCTAGCGGCGCTTCCATTCGATCCACGTCCACCGATTCTGCCAGCGTCCGCGTCATCCGGGAGGCCGGGAAAGACCGGATTCTGGAGGCAGAGTTCTCCAGGGACCTGGTCCTGGGCGGCAAGGCCGAGGGCCCGGAGTCGTTCTACCGACTTCGTCCTGCCCAGCTCGCGGTGTCGCCAGACGGGCGGCTCATCGTTCTCGATGGGGACAACCACCGGGTGCATGTGTTCGATCCTTCCGGCGCTCACGTAGCGAGCCTCGGAAGAGCGGGCCAAGGCCCCGGGGAGTTTGTGTATCCCGCGGCGGTTGCGGGCCTCGCAGAAGGCCAACTGGGGGTGTTCGATTTCGGGAAGGGACAGGTGGTCCGCTTCGCGCCGGACGGAGTGGCACTCCCGCAGACCTCTCTCCCACTCCCCTTCGACGGTGCTGGGATGACCCACGTTTCGGGCGGATTGCTCTTCGGGGCCCGAGGGGCTCGAGGCGGAGTCCCTGCGGTCCGGCGCCTCGTCCACACGGGAGTCGGGGGTACGGTTTCGCTGGCGTCCGTCGAGACCGCCCCTCCCCGGCATGTTCGCTACGAGAGCTGCGGCGTATCCCTGACCCAGCCGCCTCTCTTCACCCCTGAGATCCTTTGGTCCAGCAACGGATCCAGGACCGCGGCGGTTTCGGGTGATGGGTACTCGGTCCAGGTCTTCGACGGTCTGAAGCTGGTCGCGGAGATTCGGCGCGAGATCGTCGCTACGGAAGTCACTGAGAAGTTGGCTCGGCGGCGCCTTGGAGAGGGACAGTGGATGAACGTCGGAGGGCGAGAGTGCCTGATCCCAACGGACGAGATCCTGAGGGCCCGGGGTTTCGCCCCGCGGCTTCCGGTTCTGGAAGGAGTGAGCGTGAGCCCTTCCGGAGCCATCTGGGTCCGCCGGGCAGGCGTGGGAGGCCAGCCGAGCCAAATCGACGTCTTCTCCCCGTCGGGCGAGTACCAGGGGACCCTCGAGCCTGACGCTCCGTTCCCACACCGCTTCCTGGGCGACGGTCGCCTGGTGACCATCGAGAAGGACGAGCTCGATGTGGACCGCGTCGTCTTGTATACGAGCGACCTCCCCCCTTATTTGACCAGCCAATGAGGGGCCGCGAGGATCGCTGTATCTCGCGGGCCACGAAGTGGCGGAGAGCGCGTCTCATGTAGATGGCACGAAGGACGACATGACCGAATCCACGGGAACAAACCGGAGCGGAGAGGGCTGGAGCGTCTGGCACCACTTCGCCGTGCTTGCGGTCCTGGGGATGGGCCTGCTGATTGCCGTCCATCTCTTCTCGGGCCAGGAGCCGCCAGACGATGGGTTTTGGCCTCTGCTGCGCGACGCTCTGCGGGCGGTTCCCGCCTCGCTCTACCCGATTCTCCCGGTCCTGGCCGGCCTGGCGGTGGGTCCTCCCAGGCCGCGACGGGGCATCATGCGAAGCGCCGTCGCCCTGATACTCGTCACGACCGGCATCATGCTGGTCACCGATCTGACCGCCCCCGCGGCCCCGACGCCCGGACCCCAGGAGGCGGCCATCGGGGAGACCACCGAGATCATCTCGAGGCGGGTCCACAACTTCGGAGAAGGCAACTCGATTCAGACCCTGATCTCCGAATGGAGAACTGGGTTCGAGGGCGTGAATGAGTTGCGCCGAGCCTATCCGAGGGATCACCCCCGGCCTCGGGTGGCCTTTGCCCTGGCCCGGGCGTCGCTGATGGCCCTTCCCGCAATTCTGGTGGGAATCGTCCTGGGGATGAGCGCATGGCTGGAAGAACGGGTGAGCTTCTCGCGCCTGTCCGACGAGCGGGTAGCCCGGCTAGTCGTGGCCTGGCTGGTGGTCCCCCTGAGCTACTGGGGGGTCACCACCTGGGTGTACGACGCCCACGCGGCCTCGGTCTTCACGGGTGAGCCCCTGCTCCTCATCCTCGTTCCCTTCGTGCCCTTTCTCCTGATGGCGGCGATCGGATGGCGGACCGCCAGTAGGGCAATGCGCCGGATGAGCTCGGGCGCGAGCACCCGTCCCTGACCCCTCTTCCCGCAGGGGTCCCATGAATGACCCGCGCCAGCAGATTCTCCACCGCCTGATTCGCGAGTACGGTCCCCGGCTGCTCCCCGTGGCTCGCTCGTTCTCCGGCGGGATGGAAGAGGCCGAGGATATCCTCCAGGAGACCTGGCTCCGGGCCCTACGGGGCTTCGACCGCATGCCATCGAACGAAGCGGTGGGAGCCTGGCTTTACCGCATCACACTGAACGTGGGCCGCGGGGTGGCGCGACGCCGGAGTCGGCGCCGTAACCTGCTGCGCCGGTGGCGAGCCAGCCTCGACGAGGAGACGGACGGGGCTCACGACCTGAACCTGGAGAACCACCAGGTCCGCTCCAGGCTGTGGCTCCGGATCGCGGAGCTCCCCTCCCTGCAGCAGCGGGTGCTGTTGCTGCGCATCGTGGACGGCCTGTCCACGGCCGAGACCGCCCGGGAGCTGGACCGTGCCGAGGGGACGGTGAAAGCGTCGCTGCATCGCGCCCTCGGGCGATTGCGCACTGATCTGGATATGGACCTGGGGAAAGCGGAGTCCGACGGCTCCGGAGATAACGAGGAGGAGGACAATGGAAGAGAATAGGAACACGGTTTCGGTCGGAGGTGCCGAGGCGGAGCACGAGCGGACCTTGAGCCGCCTGTTGGAGGTCCTGGACGTCCAGGAGCCTCTCCCTCCGGGGCTCCGCTCCCGCCTGGAGACCGCGGTGGACGAGGCCATTCGGCGGGATGCGGTGATCGGATGGGAGGCGATCACGCTGATCTCCTGCATCGCCTTCATCATTGCCTGCATCAGCTATCCGGGCGTGTTCTCCATCGGATTCACCCTGACCGCCCTCGCCACGGCCGCCGCGTACGGGCTCGGCCTGAGGTGGCTAGCCAGGGGACCGGCACGGCCCGAGGACTAGCCGTGGCCGCGTGGGGACGCCGAAGGAGGCGCCGTGTAAACCATTTGGGTGGTTCGAGGCATTATTGACGGTAGAGGGGCCTCTCAACCAAGTCGCTACAGGTCTCCGCCGGAGGCCAACGTAGACCTATGTCCACCCGCGATCCGGGTAGGAGGTTGAGATGGTCCGTTCCGTTAAAGCCTGGGCCAAACGACACTGGCTGATCCTCGCATTCGTAGCCGCCAATCTCGGCTTGGCTGCCCCCGCGGCAGCCGGGTGGGATGACGCCGTCTGTCAGTCAGCGGAAGCCATCGAGCTCTGCTGCACCCGCTGCCTGATCTTCTGCCACTGCTCCCTCTGAGCGGCTCGGATCCATGAAGAGGGCTGGGAAGACCGCTTCACACCACAGCAAAGGAGCGCTGTCCCAGACGGGTCTCCTGATGGTGCTGGTGGGGTTGACCCTCGCACACCTCGGGTACCGATTCTGGGAGCGAAGAACACCGGCCGATGCCGTCGACGTCTCGACCATGATGGTGGGTGATCCGCTCCCGGACCTTCTCATTGAGGTCGCCGACGGCACCGACTCCGCACCTGAAGCGCTCCTGAGACCCGGGGTGGATTGTCAGCTGATCGTTGTGTTCGACCCCACCTGTCCCCACTGCCGGTTGGCGGCGCAGCGGGAGGCCGAGGGCACTTCCAAGGCCCGTCTTCCCACCACCTGGGTGACCGATGCGGGCGGTCCTCGCCTGGATGCCTACCGGGGTCTGATTCATCCCGACAGCCGATTGGGATGGGCCCCGGAGATCTACGACCAGCTTCGCATCCAGGGGGTTCCGGCGGCGTTCCTCGTCGATAGTGGCGGCTCCCTTCGGCAGGTGTGGGCCTACAACGGCGGCAGGGAGGATCATGGGGAGCTGTCCGTGAAGTGCGAGGGTGGGCTCGGCCCCAGCGAGCCCGCCGCTTCAGTCGACTGAGGCCTCCATCCGGCCCGGATTACCGCGATGGAGAGCGAGAGCAGCGGGGCCGCGCCTCCACGAGCCATTGTGGTGGCGTGGCCTCCGTGCTCCGTCCCCGATTGGGGCAATTCGGCTCCCTGAAGCCCCGCGACCGGGGTGTGCACCGGCGATGTGGGGCGCGGCATCCCGTTTCTTGACAGTTCTTTAGGATGCTCGGGCGGCGGGTCGGAGCGCCTGGTACGGAACCTGATCGGGCGTGGGTGGCTACCTCGGTACGGATAGCGACCCGGGGGGTCGGCCCCCCGCTGGAGACCGCCGGTGTTCAGCACCCTGCTTGTCGCTCTCGCTGTCGCCGATCCGCTGGCTCAGGGATCGGTCCAGGGAACCGTGCGAGCCGCCTCCTCCGAGGAGCCCATCGCTTTCGCCACGGTGGAGGTGATCGAGCTCGAACGGGGCACGCTCACGGATCGAGCGGGTTACTTCGTGCTCGTCCAGTTCCCCGCTGGCTCCTGGACCGTCCGGGCCTCCGCCCTGGGGTACCGGGATGCGGAGCGCGCCGTGGAGATCACTGAAGGGGCAGCGCTCCAACTCGACTTCAGTCTGGTCCTGGATCCCGTCCGGATCCCCGGCATCACCGCCGAAGCGGCTCGGGGTGTGGATCCGGCCGGGCCCGGTGCCCTTCGCATCGACATCGAAGCGGCCAAGGTCGTTCCCGCCCTGGCCGAGCCGGACGTGATGCGGGCGGTCCAGATCCTCCCGTCCGTGAGCGCGGCCTCCGACTACTCCAGCGCCCTCTACGTGCGGGGCGGAGCCCCCGACCAGACCCTCGTCCTCGTCGATGGATTCCCCGTCTTCAACCCCTACCACTTTGGAGGCCTGTTTGGCGCCTTCAATCCCGACGCGGTCGCCTCCGTGGAGCTGCTCCCCGGAGCCCTGCCGGCCAGCTTCGGGGATCGTCTTTCCAGCGCGATTAACGTGCGCACGCGCGAGGGTGGGCGAGCCAGGACGCGAGGGACGGGCGGCCTGGGCCTGGTCTCCTCGCGGGCAGCCCTCGACGGTCCGCTCCCCGGACGGCGTGGGAGCTATTTGATGTCGGGTCGAAGGTCCTATCTGGATCTGGTAGGAGGGGGGGTCCGCGGCGAGGGGGTAATCCCGAGCACGTTTCGGACGGGGTTTCAGGACGCTCTCGTAACCGGCACCCACAGCGTGGGCCGCTACGGCCTGCTCTCTGCCGTGGTCTTCGCCGACGAGGAGTGGATGCGACTGCCGGAGTCGCACAGCAGCGCGGTGGAATACGATTGGAGCTGGGGAAGCCGCCTGGCGGGTTTCCGCCTCAGGCGGCCCCTGGGGACGGCCACCATCGCGGAGGTCAGGATCGGGTGGACGGACTTCCGCACTTCCCTGGACAGCTGGTGGGGCGTGGGCGGGCCGGGGGACAAGGACCAGACGGTTCGCGCGCGGGGTTCGATGCGCGACTTCCTGGTGGGAGCGGACCTCAACTGGTTTCTGCTGGGCCACGAGGTCAGCGTGGGGGTCCAGGTGGACAGCTACCGGATGGACTACGACTCCTGGCGAGCCCAGGATCCCCCGGAAGGGTTCTTCGAGGAGTACGTCCCCCGGATGGACTCGGAGTACGGGCTTCGGACTCTAGCGGCCTACGTGGAGGACCAATGGACCGTGTCCGAGGCGGTCCACCTTCGGGCGGGGATTCGGATGCTGGCAGCGAAAGATGCCGGGGCGGAGTGGGGACCGCGGCTCGGTGCCCGGGTCGACCTCGCGCCCGGGCTCGCGCTGAACCTGGGTGCCGGCCGATACCTTCAGGCCGTCCACAGCATCCGTGCCGAGGAAGCCGTGGGCACCAACTTCATGTCGTACGACCTTCTGAGACCTGTGGCACCATCCGACGGAATGTCGGTGTCGGAGGATCTGGTTCTGGGGATAGCCTGGACGCGCGTCGCCTTCAGCCTGAGGGTTGATGGTTACCTGAAGAGGATGGAGGGGCTCCAGCATCCCCCGCTCCCCCTCGACCCCCGACACGCCCAGGTCATCGAGGCGCAGGACTTCCAGCCAGCCACAGGGAAGGCGTACGGTCTCGAAGTATTGGGTCAGTACGGGAGCGGACTGGCCGGCGTGTGGCTCTCCTATGCCCTGATGGGCGTCAAGCGCACGGTGGAAGGGGTGGAGTTCACGCCACGCTTCGAGCGTCGCCACGCGGTGGATCTGATGACCCGGTTCTCTCTTCCGGACGGACTCCGCCTGACCCTGCGAAGTGTCTTCGCTACCGGCCAGCCCACGACACCGGCTGACGGTTTGATCTGGCCGCCCGAGTACGACCCGGCTCGCCGGGGGTTCACCAACCGGCTTCCCTCCACGACGCTCCTTCTGGGGGAGCACAACTCGGAACGAACACCGGCCTACTGGAGGGTGGACGTGG